>JAKANS010000003.1 GCA_021823625.1 bacterium
GAGGTCATCGACAACGCGATCGACGAGTACATCATGGGCTACGGCCGGGAGGTGCAGATCAAGGTCGAAGGCGGCCGAGTGTCCGTGCGCGATTTCGGCCGCGGCATCCCGCTGGGCAAAGTGGTGGACTGCGTCTCCAAGATCAACACCGGCGCCAAGTACAACGACGAGGTCTTCCAGTTCAGCGTCGGCCTCAACGGCGTGGGCACCAAGGCGGTCAACGCCTTGTCGAAGACCTTCACCGTGCGCAGCCATCGCGACGGCGAATTCGCGGAGGCCACCTTCAAACAGGGCCGGCTCAAGAAGGAAGACAGCGGCAAGACCACCGAGCCGAACGGCACGTTCATTTCGTTCGAGCCTGACCCGGAGATTTTCAAGGACAGCCAGTACCTCCCCGAGCACATCGAACACCGCCTCCGCCATTACAGCTACCTGAACACCGGCTTGAAGCTGGTCTTCAACGGCAAGGTCTTCCAGTCGCGCCTGGGCCTGATGGACCTGGTGATGGAAGACCTGCGCGCCGACGGCAGCGAGCCCATTTACCCGCCACTCCATTACGCCTCGAAGACGCTGGAATTCTGCTTTACCCACAGCAACAGCCGCTACGGCGAGACGTTTTACTCCTTCGTCAACGGCCAGTTCACCAGCGACGGCGGCACGCACTTGAGCGCGTTTCGCGAAGGCCTGCTCAAGGCGGTCAACGAATACGCCGGCGGCAAGTTCGACGGCGACGACGTGCGCGAAGCGATGGTCGGCGCGGTGGCGATCCGGCTCCAGGACCCGTTGTTCGAGTCGCAGACCAAGAACAAGCTGGGGAACACCGAGATTCGCACCGAACTGGTCAACCGCGTGCGTGAAGAACTGCTCCAGTTCTTCAATCGCAACAAGGCCATCGCCCAGCAGATCGTCGAGAAGGTCAAGGACACCGAACAGCTCCGGAAAGAACTGCAAGCGGTCAAGAAGCTTGCCCGCGAGCGCGCCAAGGCCATCACGTTGCGCATCCCCCAGCTCAAGGACTGCAAGCACCATTTCGACCAGCGGCGCGACAAGGGCCAGGGCACGATGGTTTTCATCTGCGAAGGCCAGTCCGCAGCCGGCTCGATCACCAGTTGCCGCGACGTGAATACCCAGGCCGTGTTCGTCCTTAAGGGCAAGCCGCTCAATGTCTGGGACCTCAAGCGCGACGTGATGTACAAGAACGATGAGCTGTACAACCTCATGCAGGCGCTCAACGTCGAAGACAACCTCGAGGGCCTCCGGTACGAAAAGGTCATCCTCGCCACCGACGCGGACGTGGACGGCCTGCACATCCGCAATTTGATGATCACGTATTTCTTCCGCTTCTTCGAGCAACTGGTCCACGACGGCCACGTGTATGTGCTGGAGACGCCGCTGTTCCGCGTGCGCAACAAGGAGAAAACGATTTACTGCTACAGCGAAACCGAGCGCGACAAAGCCGTGAAAGAACTCGGCGGCAAACCTGAAATTACGCGCTTCAAAGGCTTGGGCGAAATCAGCCCGAAAGAATTCGCGCAATTCATCGGCAAGGAAATGCGCCTGAGCAAAGTCGAATACGCGCCGCGCGCCGAGTCCGGCCCGATCTTCACATTCTACATGGGCAAGAACACGCCTGAGCGGAAAGACTACATCATGGAGCGCTTGGTCGTGCCCGTGGAGGAGTGAACTGATGCAACTGCCTCTCTAAAGCCATATAGCAATATGCAAACAGACCTTACGTTCCGGCTTGCGAAGCCGCTGATTGTGGAATCGGTGGTTGATATTGATTGCGACATGCCCCCGGGCTATGACGTGATAAAATTGGAAAATGTCGCAAGGGAACAGCTTCGTGACAAATACCCCAAGATCCGCAAAGTGCTTCTCCAAGAGCATAAGTTGGAAGCGAAACCAGACGCGCCACCGACCATGGAAGTTCGGAGGGCCGTGCAAGCGCTACAGTTCACGCAAGACGACGAGAAGCAAATCGTGCAGGTCAGAGCGCAAGGTTACTCTTTCAACCGGCTTGCACCGTACACGACGCTGGACGACTACCTGCCGGAGATCGAGCGGACCTGGAAATTGTTCGTGGCAGTAGCCAGACCGTTGGAGGTTCGCGCGGTGCGACTGCGGTACATCAACCGCATCTCGCTGCCGTACGAGGCGCACAAACTCGAACTCGACCAATATCTCAAGCTTGGCCCGCGCCTGCCGGATGAGCAGAAGCTCATGTTTACGGGATTCCTGCACCAGCATGTGGCGGTGGAGATTGAAACAGGAAACCAAGCCACGATTGTTCTGGCGACAGAAGCCCCTGAGAACAAGGAACTTCCGATCATTTTCGACATTACCGCGAGTCACTTGGCCCGGGCAGAGGCGGAAGATTGGGCTTGGATTCTGGCCAGGATTCAATCACTAAGAGGCTTGAAGAATCGGATTTTCCGAAACACACTTACCGAGCGATGCCTGAACCTGTTTCGACAACCTTAGGAATTTGCTGGTTAAGCTATGCGGCCATCCAAGGGTATGCGCGGGGTGGCAGCGCGGTTTCTGCCGCGGCGCAGAGCGTACAAAAGGCGGCAATTGCGATGGTGGAATCAGCGGAACGCTCCCAAGTATTGTTTGGCGAAAAGGCTGAGGCGCTTTCCCGGCTGCACGCCTTGGCACTCGAATGTGCTGAAGACAATTGGGATGGCAATGACGCCAGCGCGATCAATCCGATGGCCGTGACCATCACGGGGGATTTCATTCGCGCGTTGCCAGAGAGTGTTCCGCTTCCCGATTTCGCTCCTGAACCGGACGGTTCGATTTCTCTGGACTGGATGGAGTCCCGCTCCCGTGTCTTTTCCCTGAGCATCGGTAGCAGCTTCCGTCTGCCCTATGCGTGGCTTGACGGAACAGACAAGGGGCATGGTGTCGCACGGTTCGATGGGGGAACTGTCCCCAAGAGAATTCTCGAAGGGATAGCCGCAATTCTCCCGCATGAACACGCTACTTTCCGGGCTGCCTGAAGTGGTGGCGGATAACGAAAACCTCGCCAGATTCCTAACGCAAAGCAGCCACTTCAAAGGGCCAATAGCTCGGCTTGCGGTGTTTCTACCCAGTCCGAAAAGCCGTGAAACCTCGGTCTCAAGACACGGCGGTGAATCAGCGGAAAGTCTTTGGCAAATCGGTTTGACCGCAGCGGGCGACCGGCAACTGTACGGTGCGGCCATTTTCAGGGCAGAGACTGCGAGAAAACTTACCCTTGAAGTCATTGCGGACGAACCACCACCACGCCACGCGGTGTTGCGTGGTTGGCCGTAGTTCGACGACGATCCTGAAATGCAGAAGGCGAAGCAGAAGGAAATCGCTGCTTCCATCGCGAGGGAAGCCGACGTGGTCTTGCGAGGATAGGCGCAATGAACACATTCGGCGACATCGCGAAACAAGCTATTGCTACAGCGAAGCCGAGCGCGACAACGCGGTCACGGAACTCGGCGGCAAGCCCGAGATCACGCGGTTCAAGGGCCTGGGCGAAATCAGCCCGAAAGAATTCGCGCAATTCATCGGCAAGGAAATGCGCTTGAGCAAAGTCGAATACGCGCCCAAGCCCGAGGCCGCGCCGATCCTGACTTTCTACATGGGCAAGAACACGCCTGAGCGCAAGGACTACATCATGGAGCGGCTCGTGGTGCCGGTGGAGGAGTGAGCGGCGAAGCGGCGGGCGCGGTCAAGGTACCGGGTTCGCCGTCGATGGCACGTCGCTGCGCCGGCGGCGCAGGTCGAAGCAGGCCATTTCGGCCGCGTTGCGGACCAGCAACCGCCCACACGCGAGCGCCGGCACGTTCCAGGTTTTGCCGCGCAGGGCCTGCACCTTGGATTTCTCGAACCAGCCACGCGGGCTCGCCTCGACGAGGGCGAGCTGGCCATCCCCGCCCAGGACGATGAGATTCCCATCGGCGAGGAGCAACTGTCCGTAACCGTAGCGGCCGTCGCGCCAGACGCGCTCGCCGGTCCTGGCGTCCACGCACGCCAGCACGCCTTCGTCGAGCCCGTACAGATAGCCGTCCCAATACACGGCGGCATTGAACTTGGTTTTGAGGTTGCGGTTCCGCCAGGCCGTGTCGGCGACGAACTGCTCGCCGTTCTTCTTCACCTCCACCATCGCCGCGCCCACGCCGTAGCCGGCGGAGAGCAGGAACCGGTTGGTGCCCACCAAAACCGGCACCGCGATCGCGTTGTCGTACGGCACCTGCCAGGGATATTCCCAGAGAATCCGCCGCGAATCCGGATCCAGGCCCACGGCGCGGCGGCCGGTCACCACCAGCAACTGCGGTTGGCCGGCCAGCGTGACGAACATCGGCGAGGTGTAGGCCATGTCGTCGCTCAGCACCGACCAGAGCTTGCGTCCGCTCAAAGTGTCGTAAGCCACCACGCCCTGGTTGTCCGTACCGTTACCGCCGAGGACCACCACCGCCTGGTCCAACACGAGTGGCGAGCAGGACAGCCCCCAGCGGAGGTTCCTGGCGCCGGTGTCGGTGAGGCGGTTCTTCTGCCAAAGCGCGGTGCCGGTGGTCGCGCTGAGACAGCGCAACTCGCCGGTTGCCCCCAGGCTGTAAATGAGGTCCTTGTAGCAAGTCGGCGTGGCGCGCGGTCCGTCCCCGCCCATCCACTCGGAAAAGAGCGCGTCGTACGCGTGCACCCACAACTCGCGGCCGGTGTCGAGGTCGTAGGCCACAACCACTTCCTGTTCGCGGCGCTGTTCGATGGTGTACGCGATCCCGCGGGTCACGACGAACGAGGCATAGCCGCCGCCGCAAGGCTGGCGCCAGAGCCGCGGCGGGCCGTCGATCGGCCATTCCGTCAGGAGCGGGCGCTCGTCGTAGTGGCCGTCGCGCCGCGGACCGCGGAAATCGGTCCAATACGGCGGGAACAGGCTGAGGCGATTCGTTTGCCCCGCGGCCGGGATCGCTTCACCTTTCACTTCGCGGCGGTTGTCTTCGAGGGCGGCGTAGTTCGGCACCGTTTTCACGCGCACGATGGAGGGCCCAAAACCGCCCTCGAATTCGAGGTCGATCACCCCGCTCAGACTCAGCAGGCCAATGATCAGCGCCGCGTAAGGCACGATCCAAAGCACGGTGAGAACGGTGGCCAGGAGTTTCCGCCAGAAGCGCCGATACGGATCGAGCCAGATCAGCAACAAACCCAAAGGCGGCAGTGCCAGCACGATCAACCGTTCGAAAAACGGTGCCCGATACCACGGGCGGTCCAGCGGGATTTCCTGTTCGTTCTCGGTGTTCACGACTCTGCCTTGATGGCGCGCCTCAGCGAAGCGGATCGTCCCGGCGGTCCCGGGCGGCGTCCAGCGCCAACACCTTTTTCGTTAAGGTGCAAAGGTCCGCCCGGCCGAACGGCAAGTCAACCCGGCAGGCCAATTCCTCGGCGCCCGCCTCGCGCAGCCAGGTCAGCGCCTGAAATCCGCCCAGCGCGAGGTCCGGCGGGTCCACGAAGTTCTCGCCGAAATGGACCTGCCGTTCTTCGCCCACCAGCCACCATGTCGCATACAGTCGCGCGAACATACGCCAGACCGCGTCCACCGCGTCCGGCGCCTGGGCGCGCACGCGGGTGGCGACCTCCAGCGTCAGATCGCGGAACAGCGCGAGCTTGTGCCGGTGCGGCGCAACCTTGAACGAAAGCGCGTCGCCCCCGCCAATGAACGGATCCAACTGACTCGCGTCCTTGAAGCTCCTCAGCGTGCCCTGCGCCGCGGCGCGACGCCACCAAGCGACCAATTGCGCGGTCGCAGCGTCGGCCTGCGCGGTCGCGGTTTGTTCGAGCGCGGAATCGCCCGCGGCCCGCGCCAGTTGGGCGAAGGCCAGCAGCGAAGCCAGATAACGGTTCGCGTACAGGTCGCCGCGCGCGCCATCCGGGCGCCAACCGGATTTTTGCCAGTCCGCGAAGCAAGCCTTCAATTCAGGCCACGCCGCCAGGACGCGCGCCTGTTCGCCCACCCGCTCCGCGTACAAGCGCACCGCGTACAGGTTCCCAAACGGGTGTGCCGGCCGATCCGACCCGAGCCGGTTCAACTCTTCGTCAGGCGCTGCGAACCGCGCGCGCCGCGCGCCGGCGCGCAAATCATATCGGCGCCGCTCAGTGAAAGGCGGGTGTTGCGTCCACTCGGCGGCCAGCCAGGCGCGAACCTGTTCCTGAAGCGGGCCGCTCATATGCGGGTAAGCCCACGCCAGCGCGGCAAACGCTTCACCGCTGTCGGCAAAGAAAAACTCGCGCCCCGCGAGGCCCGGCTCGACGAGCAATGGTGCCCAGCGCTGCGACAAAAACTCGCGCACGCCCGCTTCGAGTTCGGACTGGAGTTGTGCCGGTGAAGCGCTGGCAGCGGGTGCCGCTTGCGCGGGCACTTTTACGTCGGCCGCCGCGACCGTCTTCACCTTAGCCGCCGGGCCAGACTCGCCCGCGACCAGGCACAACACGCGGCTGCCGGTGAGCCAGAACAGGCGGTTGCCCGCCACCGCCACGCCGCCGCGACCCGGTCCGTGCCATTCGTTCCGCGCCCAAGGCGGATTGCGGAAACCGCCGTAGGTGTCGCGTTCGCCGTGGATCGTGAACAGCCGGTGCGATTCCAGGTCAAATCCGCTCAGCGTGCCCTGGTGGGTGATCAACGCCAGGCGACCGGCCACCACGAAATTCTGCGATTCGTCGGCGGTGCCCCAGAACGTGTTCCACGGCGGCTGCGCTCCGCTGGTGTGGAAGGGCGGCGCGATGCGGTTGGCCGCCAGGTCGAGCAGGCCCAGCGCGACCAGCGGCGCCACGCCGAGATTCCAATTGCCGTAGGCGCTGCGGTTGAAGACGAGCAGGCGGCCATCGGCGGTCAGCGCGGGCGGCGCACCCACGCCCTGGCAACCCGCCGCCCAGAGCACCGGTGCCAACGGCGCTTCCTCACCGGTCCCGGCATCGAGGACGAAGAACGTCCGCGCATCCGGGTGGTCACGGAGGTAGTCTTGAACGACTTGCTGCTCGCGCGCCCAAAGTTCGGGCGTGCCGTGCGCGGCGTCGCTCTTGATCCAGGCGTCGAGCTGGCGCCAATCGCGGTCGTCCGCGCCGGCGTTGCGCGCAAGCAACGACCGGTCGCGGGCAATGCGCTGGGCCATGTTCAACGCCGGGTTGGTGCGGACGATGACGTACGTCTTCCCGCCGGTTGTGACGACCACCGGGTAATAATCGCGCGCCGACTGGCCCGCCAGCGGCCGCGAAGTCCAGCGAAGCCGGCCCGAAACGGCGTCGAAGCAGCGCACCCGCAAATCCTCCGTTGTGACCCAAACCCGGCCGTCCGCGGCGGCAGCCGTCTGGCGCACCGCCGCACCGAGATCGGCCTGCCACTGCACTGCGCCATCCGCCAGCGCCACACTGAAAAACCGGCCGTTCCGCGAGCCGATGAAGACCCGACCGTCGGTGATCGTTGGTGACGCCGCGAAGCTGTCCAAGGCGACTCGCCAGCGCGCGACACCAGTCGCGGCGTCCAGTGCAACCAGGCCGCCACCGGCGCTGGCTGCGACGACCACGCCGTCCGCGATTGCGGGCGATTGCAGAAAAGGCGCGTCGCCGACAAACCGCCAGATCGGTTCGCCGTTGGTGGCTTGGAGAGCGTACAGGTTGCCGGCGTGCGTGGCGACGAACACGCGGCCATCGGCAACGATCGGCTCCATTGCCGTGCCGAGGCGTTCGCCGTCGAACTCCACGGCCCAGGCCAGGCGGAACGGTGGTCGCAGTTCCGCCGGCACGAAGCCGCTGTGCTGCGCGTTGCCGTGCAACGCCGGCCAATCCGCGTGCGCGAGGCAGCACAACACCGGAAACGCCACGAAGTGCAAGATGCTAACGGCGAGGAAGCGGGAACGGCTCGGCAGACGCATGACCGCGGACTACCACACCGGTCGTGCCGTCGCAAGCGAAGGTGGCCTTGCTGGCGGGCTGGGGACAGCCGATCCTGCCGCACCCGCCACAGAGACGCGGAGACACAGAGATTCAATTTGGAACTCAGGAATTTGGCGACGCGATCTTTGGTTTCCGGCCTTCCTGGCTACCAAATTCAACCTCCGCGCCTCGGCGTCTCGGCGGTTGAGATGGCGGGGCTCAGCAGAGTTTCGCCCCACCACCGCGTTTGAGCGGCGTTTGACACGCCCATCGCATTTCTTATAGTCGCCCTCCTTTATGAATCGGACTCCGCACGTGGCCGTCGTCGGCGCGACCGGCGCCGTCGGCATCGAAATGATCAAGACGCTCGAGCAACGCACTTTCCCGGTGAGGAAACTCACGTTGCTCGCCTCCGCCCGTTCCGTCGGCAAGAAACTCAAGTTCAAGGGTGCGGACGTCACCGTGCAGGAGTTGACCAAAGATTCCTTCAGGGGCATCGACATCGCCCTGTTCAGCGCCGGCGGCAGCATCTCGAAGGAGTTCGCGCCGGTCGCGGTCGCGGCCGGCTGCGCGGTGGTGGACAACTCGAGCGCGTTTCGCATGGATCCCGCGGTGCCGCTCGTGGTGCCGGAAATCAACGCGGCGGACGTGAAGTCGCACCAAGGCATCATCGCGAATCCGAACTGTACCACCGCGATCACGCTCATGGCGTTGTACCCGCTGCACGCCGCTTTCGGCTGCAAGCGCATTTTCGCCTCGAGTTACCAGGCCGTCTCGGGCACGGGCGCCAAGGCCATCGCCGAACTCGAGCGCCAGGTGGACCAGATCGTTCACGGCCAGCCCGTGACACGCGAGGTCTATCCGCACCAGATCGCCTTCAACGTGTTGCCGCACGTGGATTCCTTCCTGCCCAGCGGCTACACGAAGGAGGAGATGAAGATGGAAAACGAAGGCCGCAAAATCATGCACCACCCGACCTTCCGCGCGAGCGTCACGTGCGTGCGCGTGCCGGTGTACCGTGCGCATTCGGTGGCGGTCAGCGCCGAGTTCGAGCGCCCCGTCACCGTGGACGCCGCGCTCGCGGTTTTGCGGCAAGCGCCCGGCCTCGACGTGATCGACAATCCCGCCCAGTGCGAGTACCCGCTGCCGCTTTATCAGGCCGAGAAGGACAACTGCGCCGTCGGCCGCGTGCGGATGGATTGTGCGCTCGAAAACGGTCTGTGCTTCTGGGTCAGCGGCGACCAACTCCTCAAAGGCGCGGCGCTCAATGCCGTCCAGATCGCCGAAGAGCTGCTCAAAGCCTGAGCCGGCTCCCGGCCCTTTATCCCATGACCTCCGCAGTCGCCAGCAAATCGGTCGTGTTCCGCACCCGCTATCCGCTGGCCCACGCCTCGACCCTGGCCGCGCGCCAAAGCGCACTGGCGGCTGCGCTGGGCCGTTGTCGCAACGCTCAGGAAAGACTGGCCTGGCTGGTCGATCGCGCGCGCCAACGGCCGTCCCTGCCGGCTGACTTGCGGACCCCGGCTCAGCGCGTGCCGGGCTGCTTGTCCCAACTGTGGCTGGTCGCGGAATTTCGCGACGACCGGTGCTGGTTCCACTGCGACTCGGACTCGCAGGTGATGCGGGCGATGGCGCTCCTGGTCGCCGAGGTCTATTCCGGCTGCACGCCCGCGGAGATCCTGGGCGACAACTACCAATGGCTCGCCGGTTTGGGCTGGCAGCAGCTTTTGACGCCCAACCGCCGGAACGCCCAGGCGCGCACCTGGGAACAAATCCGCGCGTTCGCGGCCACCCAGCTCGGAGTCGCGTCAGCCTCCCCCGCCGGCGAAACCGGCTGAGGTTGCCGTGCGTTTCTACGACGCGCACAACCACCTCCAGGACGAGCGCTTCGCCGGTCGGCAGGCGGAACTCGTGGCGGCGTGCCGGCCCGAAGGTGTCGCGGCAATGGTGGTCAACGGCGCGTGCGAAGCCGACTGGCCGCAGGTCGCCGCGCTGGCGCGACAGTATCCCGATCTGGTGCGGCCCAGCTTCGGCGTGCATCCGTGGTACGTGGCCGAGTGCACCCCCGCGTGGCAAGCCACGCTGGTCCGCTGGTTGGACGAGACGCCCGGCGCCGCGATCGGCGAGATCGGTCTGGATCGTTGGAAGCCGGGGCTGGATTTGCCGGCGCAGGAGGCAGTCTTTGTGTGGCAACTCCGCCTGGCGGCCGCGCGCAATCTGCCGGCGAGCATCCATTGCCTCCAAGCCTGGGGCGGGATGTTCGACCTGCTTCGCAGCGAACCGCGACCGGCTTGCGGCTTTTTGCTGCACTCGTACGGCGGGCCGGTGGACATGGTCGCGCAGCTGGCCAAGCTGGGCGCGTATTTCTCGCTGCCAGGCTACTTCGCCCACGCGCGCAAACAGCGCCAGCGCGACACCTTCCGCGCCGTGCCACCTGACCGCCTCCTGATCGAAACCGACGCGCCCGATCAACTTCTGCCCGCCGGCCGGCCGGCCGGGCCAGGTGCGTCGGCAGATGAAACTGCGCCGCGAATCTACACATTCGAAGACCCCGCCACGGGCAAACCGCTCAACCACCCGGCGAACCTGCGGGCGGTCTATGCGTTCGCAGCAGAGCTTTTCGGCGAACCGTTGCCAGCACTCGCCGCCCGCGTCGAAGCCAATTTCTCCCGCCTGTTCGGATGACGGCGAGATTGGCTGGGGCCGCGGTTTGCCGGCGACGTGAGCCGGGCTAGATTGCGCGCAACTTTTTGCCGAACCAGCGATCACCATGCAGTACATAGAGTTGTCGAGACCAGCAGCTCAAGATGCGCCGAAACTGGGCCGCATCTGTTTCGAGGCTTTTCGCGCGGTGTCCGAAGGCCACGGCTTCGAGCGGCCTTTCCCCGATCCGGAGACGGCGGCCCGGGTGCTCCAGTTGATCCTGGACCTGCCGGGCAGTTTCGGCGTCGCCGCACGCGTGGATGGCCGGCTGGTCGGTTCGAACTTCCTGCTCTTGACCGATGGGGTCGCCGGTGTGGGGCCGATCACGGTGGATCCGGCGATTCAGGGCCGTGGGGTCGGCCGGCGGTTGATGCAGGCGGTGCTCGATTACGCGGCGCAACGCGGCGTTGAGCGGGTTCGACTTTTGCAGGACGCTTGCAACACCGTTTCCCTCTCTTTGTACGCCTCGCTTGGCTTTGACCGCCGGGCCTGGATTTCTTCTTCTGCCCGCTGCGCAACACTTCGCTGTACCGCGCCACCCTCAAGAGCGGCTGCCGGCTGACCTCGATGATGACGTTGATGACGCTTGGCCCGTACGAGGAGCCGGAACCAGTGTGGCTGCCTTCGATCGCGTTCTGATCGTCGGCGGACGCGTCGTCGGCAGGTGGGTTCCGTGTCGAACGACTCGGCGCGTACGTGTTTTTACGAACGCCGCGCCAACACTGAAAAAGAAAAGGGACGGCGCGAACGCCGTCCCCAGGTTGCAGGAGGTTCGGGTTGACTAAAATCAGACTTTCGCCGGCATCTTGGTCCAGGCGCCCTGTTTGCCGCTGGACTCGAGGCAGGTCTTGATGAACGCCATGCCCATCCAGCCGTCCTCGACGTTGGCATACTTCGAGCCGTCGCAGGCAAACGGCTGGCCCGCCTGGAATTTGCGCACGTCCGCCTCGAAGCACCGGTGCAGCCGCGCGAAGGCGTCGTGGAAAGCTTCCGGGTGTCCGGGCGGGATCGTCGGTTCGGCCATGAGATCGGCCGGCGCGTCTTTCGGGATGAAACCGTCGCCGGGGCTGACGGCGCCGCGGAAGTACACGCGGTCGGGCTGCCCCATGAGTTTGATGGTGATGGACTCGGGTTCTTCTGCGCGCCAGAGCAACGTGCCCTTGGTGCCGCAGACCTCGAGACCGAGGTCGTTCAAGTGGCCGATGCTGATCTGCGAGGCGCGCACCAGCGCCCGCGCGCCGTTGCTGAGGTGGCAGTACGCGGTGAAGTGGTCGTCAATGGGCCGGCCTTTGACGAAGATTTCCAAGTTGGCGGAAACCGACTCCACGTCGAGTCCGGTGACGTACCGAAGTTGCATGAGCGCGTGCGTGCCGATGTCCCCGCCGCAGCCGGAGCCGCCGGCTTTCTTGGGATCGACGCGCCACGCCGCCTGTTGTTGGCCGGTGTCCTCGAGCTTGGTCGCGAGCCAGCCTTGCAGGTAATAGCTGTCCACCCAGCGGATGTCGCCGAGCAACCCGGCGCGAACGATGTAGCGGCTGAACCGGCTGGTCCAGTGGCCCAGATACGTGTGCGCAACGCCGAACGGGATTTTCTTCTCGCGAACCGTTTTCACGATCTTCTCCGCATCCTCCAGCGTCACCGTGAGCGGCTTTTCGCAAAACACCGGAATGCCGGCGTTGAGCGCCTTCATGGCCGGGTCGAAGTGCACGAAGTTGGGGGTGACGATGAGGATGTAATCCAGCTTCTGGTCCGCGGGCAGCGTGGCGTTCGCCGCGATCATTTCGTCGTAGGATCCGTAACCTTTGATCGGGTACGGCCAGTTCGCGGCTTCCTCCAAGGCGATCTTCGGATCGGGGAACAGCGCGCCGGCGACGACGCGGCGGGTGCCGTCAAAGTGAATGGCTTTCTGGTGCGGGTGGACGATGAAGGCGCCCTTGCCGCCGCCTACCAAGCCGACATTAAGAGGTCTCGGAGACATAGGTTCTATAGGCTCACTGGTTTCGATTGATGCACCCCTTCCCGAAAGCCACCGTTGGCTTCGCGGCTAGAGACGCGGATTCATTGGTGCGAGAGTAAACCGGGGTCATTGGGCGGCAAGGTTTTTGTCGCAGGCGAACCGAAAGCCGAGTTGCCTCAAAATGAATGGCCCCGAAGAGACAGCGATGCCCAGGCAACGAGTGATCGAACGAAACGACGAATTGGAACTGCCGACGCAGAAGAAGTGACTGGGACGCCGGTGCGACGACGACGGAGCTGCTGCTCGGCTGTGATTACCCCGCCGACTCGCCGGTGACACGGAGGGTGTCAATACGGCGAATCATCGCCCAGGCAGCCATAAGCCGACTTGACACCCTGACTTTGGTGGCTAGTTTCCGGCGCGTCGGCCGGGCAGGCGGTTGGGCGGTTGCCTGGCGGTCGAGGCGAATTCCCAGCATGGCGCTCATTGTCCAAAAGTACGGCGGGACCTCGGTGGGCAACCCCGAGCGAATCAAGAACGTCGCCGCCCGCGTGGCCCAATACCGCGCACAAGGCGATCGGTTGGTGGTGGTGGTCTCCGCCATGAGCGGCGTGACCGACAACCTGATCAAATTGGCCAAGGAAATCATGCCGCTGCCGGCCGAGCGCGAGATGGACATGCTCCTGGCCACCGGCGAGCAAACCACGATCGCGCTAACCGCGATGGCGTTGCAGGCGATCGGCGTGCCGGCGGTGTCACTTACCGGCGCGCAAGCAGGCATTGTGACCGACCGGGTCCACACCAAGGCCAAGATTCAGAATATCACCCCGCGCCAGGTGCATGCCCTCCTGGACAACGGCCAGGTGGTGATTGTGGCCGGCTTCCAAGGCCAGACGCAGGAAGGCCAGATCACGACGCTCGGCCGGGGCGGTTCCGACCTCACGGCCATCGCGCTGGCGGCCGCGCTCAAAGCGGATCTTTGCCAGATCTTCACCGACGTGGACGGCGTTTACACCGCGGATCCCCGGGTGGTGCCCAACGCCCGTAAGCTGGAGGAAGTGGCCTACGACGAATTGCTCGAACTGGCCGGGGCCGGCGCCAAGGTGATGCAGCTCCGCTCCGTCGAATTCGCGAAGAAATTTGGTGTGGTTTTCGAGGTCCGCTCCAGCTTGAACGACAACCCAGGAACGATCGTGAAAGAGGAAACCAAGAGCATGGAAGGCGTCGTCGTCCGCGGCGTCTCGCTCGACAAAAACCAGGCGAAAATCACCGTTGTGGCCGCGCCGGACCGGCCGGGTATTTCCGCCCGCATCTTCAAGGTGCTGTCCGAGGCGGCGATCAACGTGGACATGATCGTGCAGAACGTCAGCCACGGCGCGGCCAAGCCCACCACCGACCTGTCCTTCACCCTCGACAAGCCGGACCTGCTCAAGGCGCAGAAGGTGATGGATGGCCTCAAGACCGAGATTGGTTTCAAGGCCATCATCGCCAACGAAAACCTTGCCAAGCTGTCGATCGTGGGCGTGGGCATGCGCAGCCATTCCGGCGTCGCGGCGAAGATGTTTGAAACGCTGGCCGCACAGGACATCAACATCGACATGATCTCCACCAGTGAAATCAAGATTTCGGTGGTGATCGATCTCGCCAAAGGCGAGCAGGCCGCCCGGGCCATGCACGACGCCTTCGTCAGTTGACCGGGAAAACGACGGGCGCAAGCCGAGGCGAGCTTGGGCCAACACACGGAGTTCAAGCTGCCCAAGCCCGCCGCCGCTTCACTCGAAGCGACAACTCTGGCTTAGCACAGTCAATGCCATGCCTCGGGCAGGTCGTCTCGCCATGCGCGTGGCAGTTCAGGAGCCGCTTGGGCCAGCCGTGTCGGGGTCGCCTTCCGTGGACGGGAACAGCCGCTGCGGCGTGGCGCCCAGAGCGCCGGGCTCGGCCAATCCGCCTGGGCCGACCGACCAAAACTGCCAGCCATTGCCGAGGCGACGGTACTTGAACGGCGCGTCGCTGAACGGATCGGCTGGCAGCGCCGGCAGCACGTCCGGAACCACTTGCTCGAGTCGCTCCGGCCACACGCCGTGCAGGTCCCTGAAGACCCGCAAGGCCAGCGCGAGTCGGCAGGACTCGATCTGGACACGCCACCATCGCCAGCTCTCGATCGTGAATTGCGGCGGCGGCAACGCCTCAGCCGCGCGCCAGACTGCGGGCCGGTCGAAGGCACGCCGCCACCAACTCCGTCGCTGATTGTAGCCGGGCATCCATGACGCTGAGCCCGGCGATGGCAACGCACCGGCCCGCAACGCCGCCAGTGCCTGGCTCAAACCCGCTTCCTGGATGCGATCGAAGTCCGCCGGGCGGGCCAGTGCCACTTGTGCGCCGAAACAGACCTCTTGGATCGGCCGGAGCAAATACAACGCCGCGTGGTAATTCGGTGAATCGACCGCGCGCCGGCCCAGCACCCCTGCGAGGAGGTCGGTAATCAGGTGAAAGAAATCCTGGCGCATCAGCAGACCCGCCGTCCGCAAGGCACGAGTGGCTCGGTGCCAGTCCGTACTACTAGCGGCCGACATCGCTGGTCGCTCGCGGGCTGCCAAGCGAGCGTATGAGGCTTCAGGCGACGCGGCCCCAAGCGCGATTTCCTCCAAGTCATGCAGGCAAGCCTCGGCTTCGGCGCGCGCCAGCGAGGGACCGCTGAGGACCAACCGCCGGAAAGGCCGGGCGAGTTCCACGTTTACCTCCTCGCCACCGCGCTCGTCGAAAAGCTCGGGGAATTCGTCTGGCGGCGCGACGGCGGCCAGGAATCTCCAGGCTGCGACGAACGCCCGAACCGCGCTGGCTGTGTCGCCTGCCTTCTCTGCTCCAGTCGCCTGCCAAAGTGTGGAGTACAGAAGGAGTTTGAAAGCCACCACGTCGTCGCGGGTAAGCGGTCGCGGCGGCCGGCGGTCCGGAGCCGCAAGCGCGGCGTCAAAACACCCGGCGATCTCCGGACGCGTCGTTGCCCAAGCCGCCAGGTCGCTCTGGGGCGACACGTAAGCCAGCCTCCGCGCTTGGGGCGGAATGGTGGCAACGCGGCCTTTGCCGGGCGCCGGCGGGCGGGCACGGGGGACTGGAGACGGCGCCGGTCGAAGATCGCCGCGCAGCGCGTTCGTACGCGCGAGTTCTTGGACCCAATACCAGAAGTTCGATTCCGGGCGATCGGCGGCGAGGAACAAGGTCTCCTCAGGTTGAATGATACCTGGCAGTGCTTCCGGCAACCGGCTGAACCCAAATCGCCAGCCGTACAGGGTGAATGCGGCCAACAAGGCCGCCGCCGCCGCCAGCCGGCGAAGCCATCGCCGCCACTTCTGCTTACGCGTGGACACCGCCCACAAAATGCCTGGGCACGTCCGAGAAATCGAGCGTTAGCGAAGGCCAAGACTGCGAGTTCACGCAGCCCAAGCCCGGTTCTGAACTGGTAATCCCTGCGGATTCAGTCCTTGGCGAAGCGTTCCACGAATTTCTCCGGCGTGAGGCCGGATTCGTTGATCTGCTTGACCTTTGTCCACGGCAGGTCGGGTGCGCCTTGCGCGAGCTTGAGCCAATCGGCGGCAAAGGCTTTACGCGATTCGGGCAGCGGCCAGGTGGCGCCCGCGTCGGCGCATTCCTTCCGCAGTTTGTCCCAAAGCGTAAGCCAGACATAGCCCATCCACATCCGGCCCCGCTGCACGCGCGGCAGGATTTCCGCATCTCCGGCCGCTGCGGCCTCGGCCTCGCGCCAGAGTTGCTCCGCCGCGGCGAGGGTCTTGAAGTTGTGAAAGGTCGTGTCGGTGCGTGAAAAGCAGGTGAGGTTCCAGCCCGCGGAGGCGCCGTGCATGAGTTCAAGGTAACGGCGAATCGCCGGCGCGGCCTTGCCGTAATAGCCGTCGAGGAACTCGTCGATCAGCGCGCGGTCATCCCGCTGCGGGTTCCAGAGCAGTTGGGCCAGCACCCAGGCGCGGAGTTCGCTGAACTCGGAGGCGTAGCTCTGATAGGCGCCTTGCTCAAAAAGGCCTTTCACATTGTGCGCCGCGAAGAAGCGCACGTTCGGCCCGAGCACGAACCAGTTGGGATGCGGCTGCACGTAATGCGCGAAATCCGTCGTGTAATCCCAGATATAAAGCCGGTTACAGATCTTCGCCCAGCCGCGGATGTCGTCGGCGAACTTGGCGTTCGCCGGCGCGTCCAGCGGCTCGCGGAAGTTGCACTCGATCGAGCAGAGCCGGACGATGACGTTCGGGCGCGGCTTGATCGTCTTGGGCGGCTTGCGCGTGTACTGGTACGCCAGTGTGTCGATGGCGACTTGCGGGAAGTCCGGCTCGATCTTCTCCGCCACGTAATTCACGAAATCGAGCATCGTGCCGGCGTGGCTGCCCTCGGCGTCGTCCAGCGCCTTGCACTTCTCACATTCGCACGCGCCGTACCAGTCGTTTTGCGAAACGGAAACGATCCGCGCCTCGGGCGATTCGCGCAGCCATTGCTTCACGCGTTCGACCACGAAGTCGCGCAACTCCGGGTTCGTCAGGCAAAGCTGGGCGTGGTCATGCGTGCGCTTGCCTTTGATGAGGCTGTACCACTCCGGATGCTTCGCGAAGTTGTCCTCGGGAGGCACGAGCGGGTAGAACGTGTGGACAAACCCCCGGTAGCGAATGCAGCCCCCCATCGCTTCCGGGATGTTCGCGGACTGGCTGTTCGAGAAGTTACGCACTGCCCAGGTCGCGTTGAAGGCGGGAAACCAGAAGGGATCGCGCGACTCGAACGTGGGCCGGCAACGCAGGTCAAGGTCGCCCAGTTCGAGGGTCGGGCGGTGAGGAATCTGACTGGCCCACGGCGTCCACCAGCGCACGCCGCACTGTTGTTGGAGGAACTGATAGACCGCGTACAGCGTCCCGCGCGGCCGTCCGCCGGCGAGCAACAGACGATTTCCTTTGCTCTTGATGACGACTTCCTCCTGGCCCAATTGGTCGAAAGGCACTTCCGGAAAGAGGTTCTTGGCCACCGGTCCCTGGCCGACGATGATCGCGGCTTCGGGCGAGGATTCGGCGGCATCTTGCACGACGAAGCCTGCGCCGGTGATGACCTTCAGCGTTTCAGCCAATTCCTTGACGGAGAGCTGCTCCGGTGGGGAAGCCCCCGCCTGGCGGAGAATGACGCACTTGGCCGTGCCGTCTTTGGCGAGTACGAGCGCGGCATTTGTCGGTGTAGCAGCCAGGCCAAGCAGACCGAGAAACAGACAGGCAATTCTCATAACTGGATTGTCGAAGCGTTTTGGGAACTCAGATGGCTGGAGCATGGCACGGTTCGTAACGGGCGGCAATCTCGCGCTCAACCGGTGACCCAGGTTGGTGATTGGCCGGTTCATTGGTTGTGAGCGGGCGCCTGGCCAGCGGGTGCGGCCTTCGGTTCACAGCCGGAGCGCGCTGACAAATGGCAACGGTGGAGCAATCTTAGACGTCCAGTTCTCGCATAATATGGATGTAAGTATGAACCGACCCTTTTAAGCTCGGTTGTCAATCTAGCCGAAGGCCGCTAGTTTCATCAGGTGTTCGTCTATCCTAAACGGTATGAAGTGATCGTCGTTGGCGCGGGCCATGCCGGCGTCGAAGCTGCGTTGGCAGCGGCGCGAATGGGCTGCCAGACGCTGTTGTTGACGATGAACTTGGACACCATTGGGCAGATGTCGTGCAATCCAGCGATCGGCGGGTTGGCAAAAGGTCATCTGGCGCGAGAGATCGACGCGTTGGGTGGTGAGATGGGCAAGAACACGGACCTGACCGGAATCCAGTTCCGGATGTTGAACACCAAAAAGGGTCCAGCGGTTTGGGCTCCACGTGCGCAATGCGACAAGAAGGCTTACCAGTTTCGGCTCAAGTGGGTCTGCGAACGACAGCCCGGCTTGGACTGCAAACAGTCTCACACCGTGAAGATACTGTTCGCTGACGGAGAGGTCTATGGCGTTGAATCTGACTTGGGAGTCCAGTTCCACGGTAGCGCGGTGGTGTTGACGACCGGCACCTTCCTGCGCGGTTTGATGCACGTCGGCCAAGCGAAGCTGCCAGGCGGCAGAGCGGGCGAGTCAGCCGCGACAAATCTTAGCGGCTCGCTTCGGGAACTGGGTTTGGAACTGGGCCGGCTCAAGACAGGAACGCCGCCACGGCTGCTCCGCCGGTCCATCAATTTTGATCGGCTCGAAGTCCAACCAGGGGATGAACCGGTTCCTTTCTTCACTTTCTGGAAAGAAGATTTGTTCCACGTGGAACAATCGGAGCTTAAAGACCAGAAGTTGGCAGGCGACTATTGCTCGCCAACCAACTCCGTGGATTCCGTCCCGCGTGCTGGGAAGTCAGCCTATCCACCAGCTTCGGTGCTTGCCCGGGCTGGCGGCCAACTGCCGTGCTTTATCACCTATACCACACAACGAACCGCCGAGATGATCCGCGCCAATCTTCACCGCTCCCCGTTGTACGCCGGTGACATCAAGGGTGTTGGTCCACGCTACTGCCCGTCGATTGAGGACAAGATCGTTCGTTTCGCCGACAAGGAGCGCCACCAGATCTTCCTGGAACCCGAGGGGCTTGCCACCGAAGAGTTTTACGTGAACGGCTTTTCCACCAGTCTGCCATTCGACGTACAAGTCGAGTTGGTGAAGACCATAATTGGCTGCGAGCATGCGGAAATCATGCGCCCTGCCTACGCCGTTGAGTACGACTTCGTGCTACCGACCCAGCTTGCATCAACGTTGGAGGCGAAAGTTTGTCAGCACCTGTTCCTCGCCGGACAGATCAACGGGACTTCGGGTTACGAAGAGGCTGGCGCCCAAGGGCTCCTCGCTGGGATCAACGCCGTACTCCGAGTACGTGACCGTCAACCGATCACACTCCGTCGCGACCAAGCCTACATCGGCGTGCTCGTCGATGACCTCGTGACCAAAGGCACGACCGAGCCTTACCGCATGTTCACGAGTCGCGCGGAATATCGCCTGTTACTCCGCCAAGACAACGCCGATGCCCGGCTCACGCCGCTAGGCCACGAACTCGGCCTCGTTTCGCGCCGGAACTTCGAGACTTACCAAGCCAAACAAAGCACCATCGCCGCCGAGATCCGGCGTCTTCAGTCCACTCGTCACGGACAGCAAACACTGGCGCAGATTCTCAGACGACCGGAGGTGAGCTACGCGACCTTGCCCGGGTGCGATCCCAAGCTCAGCGACGAAGTGGCGCAGCAAGTCGAGATCACCATCAAGTACGCCGGCTATGCCGACCGTCAGGAGATTGAGATAGCCCGGTTCAAGGAAATGGAGTCCAAGTCGATTCCAGATTGGTTCGATTACGACCAAGTTGGCGGGCTGAGGACTGAATCCCGCCAGAAGCTCAAGTCGCTGCGACCCAAAACACTAGGACAAGCGAGCCGGATTTCCGGGGTTTCACCTGCGGACCTTAGTCTGGTGGCCGTTTGGATTCGGCGAGGATCGTCGCCTCAACCATCGCTTTCCGAGTGTGCCCACAAAGAATGATAGGCAGCGTTTTTCGGGGCCAGAGCAATCACTTGGCAAGGGCATCAGTCCAAATTGCAACCTGCTTACAAACAAGCATTTACAATTACACTGGACCGGTTCAGGATCACGTTATCTGACCTTGTTCATCGATGACCCTGCGTTCCTGAGATCAGTTTGGCCGGAACCCGGGAAGACCCGGCGAAGATGGTGGAGGCGAGGGGAGTCGAACCCCTGTCCCTGACAGAAACTCCAGCCGCGACTACATGCTTAGTCGGAAGTGGTTGTCAGCCACGGGAACGCCTTCCGACGTGCTTCCCCGCTGCCTAGCCGGCATGTAAAAGTCTCGGGCTTTCGCGCGCCGACTCCGCGTCAACCCATGCCTGCTATGGCGTTCGTCCGGCGTAGCAGGTGTCCACCGGCGAACGTCGCGACACGTTAGGCCGCGAGAGCCAACTCTTCGTTAGCGGTTTTGTTTGATGCGATGATTAACGAGGCAAACGCATCGTCCTCGGCATGCCGCCTCTGGCGCATCTCCCAGGTCGAAACCAATGCGCCCCCAACCAAGCGACGCCCTGAACATCACGATGTTTCCAGCGTCCGTCAAGTGCGCCGAACGCAGACAATACACGAACAGGGCCGGATGCATGTGCTGGGCCGATCGCTGCAAGAACAGGCGACCGGCACGACGGTTGCTGGCAAGGGCGGGGTAAAAGGAATTGTCAGGCGGTTGCCGAGTGTTAGATTCCACTCCCGAGCAGCGAAACTTGCGAAGGCGAGCCCGGCGATACGCGGGCCCCAATTCAAATGGAAGATCTGTTGAAAAACACGACGCTCTACCAGGAGTTTCTCGCCGAGCGTGAAGAGATAATGAAACACAAGTGGATCGAGTCGGAGCGGGCCGGCTACGATATCGGCTTCGAGCGTGCGCTGGCGGATTGGATTGTGAACCACCGGGCGGCCTGGCGCCGGTGGCGTCGCAATCTTCGCGCCCTCGAACCGATTCCCAGCCCGGCGCAAGGCTGACCGGCCCACCCGCCAGCAAATCTTCGAGCCGCGGGAACCAGTCGCCCGCCGAATTTTCTCGTGGACTTCCTCTGATGCCCCCCCAAACCCCCAGCCCGGCCGTGCTCTTGTCCGCCAGCGCGATCGAATCGGCGGTCGCCCGAATGTCACGCGCCATTGCCGACAGTCATCCGAATGGCGCCGACGTGGTGCTGATCGGCATCCAGACCGGCGGTGTGCATCTGGCGCGGCAACTGGCCTCGCGGCTGGGAGCAGTTTGGAAGCACAACCTGCCGGTGGGGCAACTGGACGTGGCGATGCACCGCGATGATCTCGACCAACGCCTCGCCCCGAAGGTCCACCCCACCGCGATTCCGTTCGACGTCACGGGCAAAGAGGTGATCCTTGTGGACGATGTGCTGTTCACCGGACGGACGACGCGTGCCGCGCTGGGGGCGCTGAACGACTTGGGCCGCCCCAAGCGCGTGCAACTCGCCGTGTTGATCGACCGCGGCCATCGCGAGTTGCCGATCCAGGCCGACTTCATCGGCAGCAAACTGGCGACGGCCCCCGCGGATCGCGTGGATGTGCAATTGATCGACGGCGACGGCGCCAGCCAAGTCACCATCCAGCGCGCGCCGCTGAAACGTGGAGGCCGGTCGTGACGTGGCATCGCAAAGATTTGCTGGACCTCCAATCGCTGAGCGCGGAGGAAATCGTCACCGTTCTGGACACCGCCCGCGAGTTCAAGGCGGTCGGCGAACGACACATCAAGAAAGTCCCGGCTTTGCGGGGCAAAACGGTCGTCAATCTCTTCGTCGAACCGTCCACGCGCACCCGCATCAGCTTCGAGCTGGCGGCCCAGCGCCTCAGTGCCGACGTCATCAACTTCAGCGCGGAAGCCTCGTCCCTGCGCAAAGGCGAAACGCTCAAGGACACGGCCAAAAACCTCGAGGCGTTGAACGCGGATTTCATCGTCATCCGACACAGCGCCGCCGGCGCACCCCACTTCCTGGCGCGGGTGCTCGGCTCGCACGTGGTGAACGCCGGAGACGGCGCCCACGAACATCCCACGCAAGGCCTCCTCGACATCTTCACCATGCGGGAAAAGAAAGGACGCGTGGAAGGCCTTCGCGTCACCATCCTGGGCGATATCCTGTACAGCCGGGTGGCGCGCTCGAACATCTGGGGACTTCAGAAACTCGGCGCCCAAGTCACGCTTTGCGGACCGCCGACGCTGGTGCCGCGCACGTTCGAGGCGATGGGCTGCCGGGTGGTGCATGATCTGAAGCAGGCCATTCGCGACGCCGACGTGATCAACCTGCTGCGCATCCAGCACGAGCGTCAGCGCAAAAGCATGTTTCCTGGCCTGGGCGAGTACACGAACCTCTTCGGCATCACCCAGAGCCGGTTGGCAGACACGAAGCCTGACGCGTTGATTATGCATCCCGGCCCGATCAATCGCGGGGTCGAGGTGGATGGGGATGTTGCGGACGGGGAACGCTCGGTGATTCTGGAACAAGTCACCAACGGCCTGGCGATCCGCATGGCTGCGCTGTACTTGATCAACAGCAGCCGCGGCGACTCGGCGGCTCACAACTGAACTGCGACCCAGCGGCTGCGGTTCTTGCCTCTGGCCTAATTCGAGCGGCATAGCCGCGAGTCTCCAGCTTCGCGCAATAAACAAAACGGCGCCGGGGATACACCCGGCGCCTGTAGAAAACGGACGTCCGACCGGCGATCAGGCTTCCCAGCCCGCGCGGTTGTTACGGCTCACAAACTGGGCGGATTCCGGCAGGTTCGGCGACTTCATGTTCGGACCGTCCCATTCCATCCGCCGGTCTTCACCCACGCGCAACGCCACGCAACCGAGCAGAATCACCTCGGCCAAGTAGGCGGCAATGTCGAACCGCGAGTAGGGCGCGTCGGGCTTGTTGGCCTTGATGGCCGTAACCCACTCGGCGTGCTGGCGGAAGTCGGTGCCGCCCTTGGCCGGGTTGCGAGGAATGGACTGCGGGACGTTCTTGCAGGCGTCGTGTTTGTCGCCGGACTTGAACTCCTCCTCGCCTTTCATCGCCAAGTAGAAGTGGGCGCCGTAATCGTCCGGCGAAAAGATCTTGCCCTTCTCGCCGATGATGAGCGCGCCGCTGCCGGGCAGATTGCCCTGTGTCATGATGATTTCCTTGACCTTGTCGGCCTCGGGGCGCAGCGGCTTCAACGCATCGTCCGGATTGCCGTCGTACCACCAGAATTTGAGGCGCGGCAGACCTTCGCGCTCGGGGAATTCGTAGCGGATCCGCGAGGTCTTGGGGAAGGTTTCCGGATAAATGCGCGAACCGAGCTCGTATTCCACCACGTCCGGGTAGCCCATTTTGCAGGCGCGGAACGGCATGTTGACCGTGTGACACGCCATGTCTCCCAAGGCGCCGGTGCCGAAATCGTACCAGCCGCGCCAAGCGAAAGTGTGATACACCCCTTTCTTGTACGGGCGCATCGCGGCCGGCCCGATCCAACAATCCCAATCCAAGGTGTCGGGGATCGGGTCCTCACCGGGCGGCCGGTCGAGGCCCTGCGGCCAGATGGGGCGATTGGACCAGACGTGGACTTCGAGCGGCTTGCCGATCACGCCCGCCTGGATGACTTCCACGGCGCGGCGCAGGCCGTCTTCGGAACTGCCCTGGTTACCCATCTGGGTGACCAGTTTCTTCTCGTTCGCCAACCCGCGAACGATGCGGGCTTCGTGGACGGTCTGGACGAGCGGTTTCTGGCAGTAGATGTGTTTGCCCATCTTCATCGCGCGGATCGCCGCCACGCCGTGGTTGTGATCCGGCGTCGAAACGGTCACCGCGTCAATCTCGCTGCCGACCGCTTCCAGCATTTTGCGATAATCTTGAAACTGCTTGGCCTTCGGGAACTCCCGGGCTTTCTTCGCGAGCGTGTTCTTGTCCACGTCGCAAATGGCCACAATGTCGCAGCCGGCGCGGGCGACATCGCTGCTGTCACTGTCGCCTTTGCCACCGACCCCGATGCAGGCGACGCTCACGCGTTCGTTGGCGCCCAAAACCCGGCCCACATAAGGAAAGGCGAGGGTGGCGGTACCGACAGCCGCGGTCGTGCGGCTGAGAAACTGACGACGAGTCAATGCATTCATGTTGCGCTGTCTTGCTCTTGGTACACCGCTTTGGCGGTCGCCCTGCCCGCATTGCCGGCAGCCGGGCAAGGCAAGTTACGATCATTCCGGCACTAGCTTGGGACGCACCGGGTGCGTCCGCTGTTCAAAAACTCATCCGGTGCGACGCGCCATTTGTGCGGCGAGACCCCGGTTCGGACAAGTTAATTCTGGCTACGCCCGCACTTGCGAGCTGTCCGAGCACCAACGAACTCGCCCAAGTCAGATCCCAAGTCCGGCAAGTCACCTCAACGGCGAGCAAAGGTTAGTGTCAACGATTTGCCCGCCGCCGTCAGAAGGCGGCTGGGCGCGGAGCATCCGTGGCCGCCGCGCAGTCGGGCGTGGCGGTGCCCGCGACCGCCATCGCGAGGCCGGGATTGGCCTCGCTGGGGTTCGCCGATGGGTTGTTGACGCCGGATTTGCGGGAGAGTTCAACGGCGAATTCGCCCGGTTCGCGGCAGCTCCGGCGTTGGCAACCGCCGGCACCGTTCCCAGCGTGTGCCGCAAAACACACGTTGACCATTGCGCCGATGGTGCCACTTTTCGCTCAACGGCAAGCGTTCGGCTGGCGCTGCCCTGTGCCGGTGCGGTGACCAGAACGCTTCCGGCGGACAGCTCGCGAATAAGCAGTGCGGTTGCGGATCAACTCGGTGCGCGAATCAGTTTGCGATGAAAACCACACAACGCGGATGCACGGGGCCGTTGCGCCCCCGGCAGGAACCCCACCAGGCTTTTACCCTCATCGAGCTGTTGGTCGTGATCGCGATCATCGCCATTCTGGCGGGACTGCTGTTGCCGGCCCTGGCCAACGCCAAGGACCAGGCGCAACGCACGCAGTGCGTCAACAACAGCAAACAGCTTGGCCTGGCCACGCACATGTACGCGGACGACAACCTGGACAAGATGGCGTACCCGAACTGGAATCCCCCCTGGGTACCAGGCTGGTTGTACACCCCCGTCAACGGCGGGGTGCCGAATCTGTTCGCCGCGCCTTACACGACAAACGCGATCCTGGCTTATCAAGGCGGGCAGCTCTGGCCGTTCATGGGCGCGATCAAGAGCTATCGCTGTCCGCTGGACCGAACCAACACGGCGACCTTCAAGGCGCGGCCCAACAAACTGGCCACTTACGTCCAGAACGGGGCGGTTTGCGGTTTCGGTTCGCTGACGCCGGCAGGGGCCACTTACAAACTCGCCGATTTCACGCCGGACGCCTTCATGATGTGGGAACCGGACGATTCCAACCCGGTGCTGGGCTTCGGCTACAACGACGGTTCCAGCTTCCCCGACCCGGCCGTGGACGGCGGTTTGGGTAAACGACATGGCAAAAAAGGCGGCGTCGTTCTGGCCGTGGACGGACACGTCGAGATCGTCCGTTACGACACTTGGAAGCGCGAGTCCGAGTTGCCGGGCAAGAACCGGATGTACTGCAATCCTGGCACTGCCAACGGCCGTTGACCGCCTTCCTAGTTGTCTTAAGGCCTGAGGATTCTGGGAAGGCCAGGCGAATTGCGCTGGGCAAAGACCGGCCAAGCTTGGTTTACGCTGGCACCAGTGGCGTTTTCCGCAGCCGGCTGCGACGCACGCCATATCCAAAGTAAATCATCAGTCCCACCGCCATCCACACGAAGAACCGCACCCACGTCACGACCGGGAGTTTGGCCGCGAGGTAGCCGCAGCACAGGATCGCGGCCAGCGGCACCCACGGCACCAGCGGCGCGCGGAAAGGCCGGGGCCGGTCGGGTTGGGTGCGGCGCAAAATGAGAATCCCGCCGGCCACCAGCGCGAACGCCAGCAGCGTGCCAATGTTGGTGAGCTCGACCAGTTCGTTGATGTTCGCCAGCGAGGAAAAGGCAGCCACGAACACCCCGGTCAGAATCGTGGTGATGTGCGGCGTGCGCCAACGCGGATGCACCTTCGCCGCCCACGGCGGCAGGAGGCCGTCACGACCCATTGCGAAGAATATGCGCGTCTGGCCAACCTGGAATGGCACCAGCGCGGAAGTGGTAGCCAGCACCGCACCCAAGGCGATGATGCCGGCCGTCCAGTGCATGTTCAGCGCCGAGAACGCGAACGCCAGCGGTTCGGCATTGCCGAGGGTGTCCCATTTCGCCATGCCGGTGAGCACCACCGCTACCGCGACGTAAAGCACGGTGCAGACGACCAGGCTGCCGATGATGCCGATGGGCATGTCGCGTTGCGGGTTGCGCGCTTCCTCGGACGCGGTGGACACGGCGTCGAAGCCGATGTACGCGAAAAAGATGATCGCCGCCGCACTCGAAATGCCTTTCAGGCCGTTGGGCGCGAACGGCGTCCAGTTCTCCGGCTTCACGTAACACGCGCCCAGGACGAGGAAAAACACGATGATCACCAGCTTGCCAATGGCCAGGGCGCTGTTCGTGAAGGCGGTTTCGCGAATGCCGATCAGGCCGATCCAAGTAATGATGGCGATGATCGAAAAGGCCGGCAGGTTGAAGATGATCGGCAGCCCGAGCAGGTGTGGCGCGGATTTCAACGCCTCGGCGTCGCGCAGAATCCCGGCGCCGAGCGTCGCCAAGTCCGTGCCGGCGGCGTGGGCTTGGGCGACTTGCGCGGTGGCCTGCAAGGCGGAGCGGAAATCGGTGCCGAGCCAGGCGGGAATGCTGACATGAAAACCGCGCAGCAGTTCCTGGAAGTAGCCAGACCAGGAGATGGCGACGGCCGCGTTGCTGACCGCGTATTCAAGCACCAAGTCCCAGCCGATCAGCCAGGCGATCAGTTCGCCCAGCGTGGCGTAGGCATAAGTGTACGCGGAGCCGGCCACCGGCACCATCGCGGCGAACTCCGCATAACAGAGCGCCGCGAATCCGCAGGCCACCGCCACCATGAGGAACGAAACGACCAAGGCCGGCCCGGCACCGACATGGTGCTCTCCGCCGGCCGCCGCCGTGCCCACCGTGGAAAAGATGCCCGCACCCACGATGGCCCCGATGCCCAGCAACATCAGTTGTATCGGGCCAAGCGTGCGCCGGAGTTGCTGGTCAGGACGCTCGGTGTCGCCGATCAGGCGGTCGAGCGGCTTGACGCGGAAAAGCGGAGACATGCGTTCGTGCGGTCAGGTCATGCGCGGCCCGGGCCCGACCCGGTCGCCACGGAAGTTCCACGGGTGCCGGGGCCGGCGCATGTTTGAGGTAAGCCCCGCTGCTTGGCAAGCGCGGGCTGCCGGCTGGGCGGCGTCTGCGGCGGGCGCGCTCAGCGCCGAACCGTGGTGCGTGCCTTGAGCCAGGCGAGGTCGTTGCGCCCCGAGGCTTTGACCTGGTTCCCGCTGTGATCGTGCCAGTTGCTCGGCGCGGGACTTGGGTCGTTGAAGGTGGGATCGCTCCAGCGATGGGTTTCGGCATGACCGTCCACAAAGCTGAAATTGGAGACGCGCCCGTGATAATTGCCGGGGTAATGATAAATGCCGTAGGAGTCCATGTTCACGCCGAACATCGGCCGGCAGATGCTCAGCGGGTGGATCTCGCCAAAGATGAAGATCTGGGAGGCGGCATTGGGTTGGGAGGTCTTCAGAAACACCTCGTAACGGTCCCTCAACGGAAGGTTGCTATAAACCGCTTCCTGCCAGCCAACGTACGCGTTCATGCCATAGCTCCTCGGCCAGCGCACCATTTTGTTGCCGGCCTTGTGCAGTTTGGTGTCGCCGGGGCACCGGAAAGTGTCTTTCGTCTTCAAGTATGGAGCCAGTAGGGAAACCTTTTCCGAGACCATGCCCAGCGCGCTGGCTTCATCGGCCAGGTTGGAGCCTTCGCGGCCTTCGACCCAGACTTCGGGGACGTAGCCCGCGGGTGGGTTGGCCAGGTTGACGCCGGAATCGCCGGCGCCGTTCAAGGGCCAGGCATCGTTGAAGTCCCCGGCGTAAACGATCGCCGCCAACACGAGTTGTTTCTCGTTGTTGATGCAACTGACCGATTGCGCCTTGGCCTTCGCCCGCGACAACGCCGGCAGGAGCATGCCCGCCAGAATGGCGATGATCGCGATGACCACGAGCAATTCGATCAACGTGAAGCCCCGCGGCGAGGCCGTGCGTGGGCCAAGTATCTTCATAAGTGTCGTTTCGGGTAACCGTTCTTGCGCCAGCAAGATCGAATCTTGAACCGATGGCGAATCGAGGGCAAGTGTGCGTTTCCGGGCACAACGCGCTCGGCTCGCGGCGAACCCGCACGTCGCGGCACTGGCCAGCGGGAACGCCTCCGCCACGTTGCATTCCGCCGCCACTCTGCCAATTTGCGGGTATGCCGAGTGCGACTCCATTGCGGCGCGGCTGCTGGCTGGGGCTGGGGCTCCTGATTGCTTCCGCGTCCGCTGCCGACACGAAAACCCGCGCCACGTTGTTGCTGGCGGCCGACGCCGCGCGGCCGGGCGATTCGGTCCTCGCCGCCGTCCGCCTGCAAATGCCGCCGGGCTGGCACACTTATTGGCGCAACCCCGGCGAGTCCGGCCTGGCCACCACTCTCGCATGGACCTTGCCGGCGGGCATCACCGCCGGCGACATCCAATGGCCGCCGCCCGAACCTTACGTCACCAGCGACCTCACGACGTACGTTTACCACGACGAAGTACTGTTGCTCGTCCCGCTCAAGCTCGCGCCCGACCTCAAGCCGGGTCGGCTCAGTCTCAAGGCCCGCGTGGACTGGCTCGAATGCGAAGTCGCCTGCGTTCCCGGAGCAGCCACCTTGACGGCGGTGCTGGAAGTGGCCGCCGCCGACCGCCCTTCGGCCAACGCGCCGCTGATCGCAGCCTGGCAGAAACGCATTCCTCCGCCTGGCCCAGACTTGCAGGCGCGCGCCGTTTGGGAGACGCCGCCGGCCGGCGACACGGGCACGCTGATTGTGGAAGGCCAGGCGCCAGCCGATTTCCAGCCAACCGATTTTTACGCTTACCCGGGCGACGGTTACGAAATCAGCCCGGCGGTGAAAGTGCTCTCCGCAGACGCCGGCCGATTCCGGCTGAGCAAATTCATCAAGCGCTTTGACAAAGCCTTTCCCGCACAGATCGCCGGCATTCTGGTTGGAAAAGCGAGCGCCGGCGCGCCCGTCAAGGCGTTCGAGGTGGCGCTCGATCTCCCGGCCACGACCGCCAGTTCCGCACCTTCGCCAACAGCAGCGCCGGTGGCCACGGCGTCACCCGCGGCAAAAGCCGGCCTGCTGGGGATGCTGGGTCTGGCGTTCCTCGGCGGATTGATCCTGAACGTCATGCCGTGCGTGTTGCCGGTGATCGCGCTCAAGGTCTTGGGCTTCGTCCAGCAGAGCAAGGAAGCACCGCAACGGGTCCGCCAGCTTGGCGTGGTCTATGCCTTGGGCGTGCTTGCCTCGTTCCTGGTGCTGGCCGGGATCGTGATCCAAGTGCAGCACGCCGGCGGCACGGCCAGTTGGGGGATGCAGATGCAGAACCCGTATTTTCGGCTCGCGCTGCTGGTGGTGGTGACGCTCGTCGCGCTGAATCTGTTTGGCGTCTTCGAGATCACGCTGCCGGGAAGCGCGCTGGGCGCGGCCGCTGGCCTGGCCGCGAAGGAAGGGGCGGCCGGCGCGTTCTTCAACGGCGTGCTCGCGACGGCACTCGCCACTCCCTGCACGGCGCCGTTCCTCGCAGTGGCTCTCGGCTTTGCCTTCACCCAACCCGCGTGGGTCACGGTGCTGATCTTTACGGCGGTAGCGTTGGGGCTGGCTTCGCCGTACGTCCTGCTGAGCTGGCACCCTGGCTGGCTCAAGTTCCTTCCCAAGCCCGGCGCGTGGATGCTTCGATTCAAGGTGGCGATGGGTTTTCCCATGCTGGCAACGGCCATCTGGCTGTTCGACCTGACCGCCCCCAGTTTCGGCGAAGGCGGCGTTCTTTGGCTGGGCCTGTCACTGGCTTTGCTGGCGCTGACGGCGTGGGTCTGGGGCGAATTCGTCCAGCGCGGGGCAAAACGCCGGATTCTGGCCTGGGGTGTCTGTGTGGCGTTGCTCGCCTTCAATTACGCTTACCTCTTGGAAGACCAGCTTCGCTGGCGCTCGCCCCACGCGGCGGACACCGGTGGAGACATCGTGAAAGACGGCCCCGAGGGCATCGAGTGGCATCGTTGGAGCGAAGCCGCGGTGCAGGCCGCCCGCGCCGCCGGCCACCCTGCGCTGGTCGATTTCACGGCCAAGTGGTGCCTCACCTGCAAATCCAACAAGCGCTTCGCCGTGGATATTCCCGAAGTCCGCGCCCGCCTGAAGGCACTGAACGCCGTCGCTTTTCGCGCCGACAACACGGATCCCAACCCCTTGATCGCGGCCGAGTTGAAGCGTTTCGAGCGCGCCGGGGTGCCGCTGGTGCTGGTGTTTCCGGCCGAGGTCTCCAAGCCACCGATCATCTTGCCCGCGATCCTGACTCGCAGCATTGTGCTCGATGCGCTGGCCAAAGTCGGGCCGCCAACGGTGGCGAGCCGGACTGAATAATTGCTCCGTGGCTGGCTTCTGACTACTTTGGCTGGCGGGAGATGGGATGAGGTTTCACCGCCTACGTGACCCTTATGAAATCCAAAACACTCTTAGGGCTGGGGTTGGCCTGCACGCTTGCCGGCGCCGCTTGGGGCCAGGTTCGGACCGGGCAGCCGGCACCGGACTTCGTCGCGAAGGACATGAATGGTCGCGCCCTGCGGCTGAGCGATTACCAGGGGAAGATCGTCGTTTTGGAGGCGTACAACCCCGATTGCCCGTTCTGTGCCAACCATTACCGGTCTGGATTGATGCCGGGGTTGCAGGCCGCCGTGACCAGCAAGGGCGGGGTATGGTTGGTGATCGCCTCCGCCCAACCGGGTCAGCCCGGCTACCGCGATGCCGCGGCGGCCCGGAAAGAGTTCGCTGCTCAGGGCATGAAAGCCACGACTTGGGTGGACGATTCATCGGGCGCCATCGCCAAGAAGTACGGCATCAAAACCACCCCGCAGATGTTTGTCTTGGATTCGCAAGGCGTGCTGGCCTACCAAGGCGCGATCGACGACCACGCTGTGAGCACAGGCGACCCGCGCACAGCGAAGAATTACGTAAAGCTCGCGGTCGAGTCGCTCATGGCCAACCGGCCGGTGCCCGTGGCGGAAACACCGCCTTACGGCTCACCCGTCAAGCCAGCCAAGTAAGCCGCCGGCGTTTCACCGAAACTCTGCCGTACCAAGTTGACCGGTTGACTGCGCCGGAATTGACGGAACTCTGCCGGCGTTTTTCGCCCGATGCGGACGATCTACCTCGATCACAATGCGACTACGCCGCTCGATCCCGATGTTCGGGCGTCAATGCTTCCCTTTCTTGCCGAGGTTTTTGGAAATCCCTCGAGCATCCATGCAGAGGGCCGGCGGGCGCGGGCGTTCCTTGATGAAGCACGCGAAAAACTGGCCGCAATCTGGGGCTGCAAGCCTTCAGAGCTGGTGTTTACTTCGGGCGGTACGGAGGCAAATAACCTGGCCATCCTTAGTGCCGCGCGCACACGCCGGGATCGCGGCCGACACCTGATCACGTCCATGATCGAACACCACGCGGTATTGAGGCCGATGCAGTATCTCGCCGCCTCCGAGGGTTTCACTGTGACGATAGTTGGAACCGACCCCTATGGATTTGTCGATCCGAGTGAAATTGCCCGCACGCTTCGCCAGGACACGATTCTAGTTTCAATCATGGCGGCCAACAATGAGGTGGGAACGATCCAGCCGGTTACCGAGATCGGCCGGTTGTGCCGGGACCGCGGTGTCTTGTTTCATACCGATGCGGTGCAGTGGTTTGGCAAAAGACCGTTGCGCAAGATCACCGAGTTTGAGGCAGATTTGGTGACCTGTTGCGCTCACAAACTATATGGGCCCAAAGGCGCTGGATGTCTTTATGTACGGTCACCGCTCAGGCTACAAAGTGCTTTGTTTGGCGGCAGCCAGGAAGACGAACGCCGCCCAGGCACTGAGAACCTTGCTGGAATTGTGGGCTTGGTTGCCGCGGTGGCCCGGTTCGCCAATCCACCGGTATTCGATCCGCCGCGTCTCCGATCCTTGACGGAACGGCTGGAGGCCTTGACCACCGCTTTGCCTGGAGTCCGCCGCTGGGGCGCGCCAGTGGCCGACCGCCTGGCAAATACTCTGGCGCTGACCGCAGAGCATTGTGATAGCCTCTCGCTTCTGGCCGGTCTCGACTTGGCGGGTGTTTGTGCCTCGAGCGGCTCCGCTTGCTCGGTTGGGTCGCTGACATCCTCGCATGTCTTGACCAGCCTCGGCGCCTCGCCTGAACAGGCCGCCGGACTGGTCCGGTTCTCGTTGGGGAGGAACACAACCTTGGAGGACATCGAGGCGGCCGCCACCATCTTTGCCGCGGTGGTAAACCATGTGCGTAACCCGACTTAAACCCAGCCGCGGCTGCGAACAACCCTGCGTCCGGCCGAGAACGGCTCCATTTCTCGACCCCTCTAGCTCTTGGGCCGGTGGTTATTCACAGGTGCCGTGGGCCACAACTGCTTGGGGCAGCCTTGACAACGCACCTTCCTTGCCTTATCCACAGGCTCTAATAATACGTTCCTTTGACTGAGGAATTGAAATCTCCCTCTTAATGAAACTGTCGATAACCAAAGACCAGTTCACGAACGGTCTGCAGGCGGTTCAGAATGTTGTGGGCGTGCGGACGACGTTGCCCATCCTGGCAAACGTTTTGCTCCAGGCCGAAGACAACCGCTTGCGGCTCACGGCGACCGATCTGGATGTGACCGTCGCCTGCACCGTGGAGGCGAAAGTTGTCAAGAAAGGCGCTTCCACACTCCCGGCCAAACGGCTCTTCAGCATCGTGCGCGAAGCGCCGCTCGGAGAAGTCGAACTGGAGGTGGACGACCGCAACGTCTGCACGCTGAGGTCCGGCTCGTCGCTCTTCAAAATGAATGGCTTGCCCGCTGAAGACTTCCCACCGTTGCCACAATTCGACGAAAGGAAAGCGATTGTTCTGCCCCAAGACAAGCTGAAGGCCATGCTGCGCCGGACGGCCTTCGCGGCCTCCACGGACGAGACCCGCTACGTTCTGAACGGCCTTTTCTTCAGCCTCAAAGATCACAAGGTTACCGCCGTGGCCACCGATGGCAGGCGGCTGGCGCTCACCGACGAGGAAGCTGACATCGACAGCAGTGCGCACGCCGAGTTTATCGTCCCCACCAAGGCAATCAACGAACTGACCCGGTTGCTGCAAGACAAGGGAACCGTGGAGCTGCGGCACACCGACAATCAAGCGGCCTTTGCCATGCCGAACGAGCAAGGCGGCGGGATCCTCGTCACGACCAAGCTTGTCGAGGGAAACTACCCGAATTACCGACAGGTTATTCCGCGGGAGTCCAAGGAACGAGTGACGTTGATCCGCGAGGAATTCCTGCAAGCGTTGCGGCGCGCGGAGATCATGACCAGTGACAAGACCAACTCGGTCAAACTCAGCTTTTCGAGGAATCAACTGACCATCACCGCCAACACTCCTGAAGTGGGCGAAGCTGTGGAGACCGTGGCCATCAATTACAAGGGCAATGATTTTGCCGTTGCCTTCAATCCGGCCTTCCTTGTCGAGGCGCTGCGCGCCTTGGATCAAGACGAGATCTTCTTCGAGCTGACTGACGAATTGAGTCCAGGCGTCATCAAGATCAACGGCTCGTTCCTTTACGTGATCATGCCGATGCGGACAAATTAACCGCCGAGTCGGCAACGAACGTGCTTACCTAAGGCCGGTCAGTCGGCCGCGAGCGTCCGCGGAAAAGACGCTTTACAAGCCTTTGGCGGCCGGTAACGTCTGTAGAAAATTCTTCGTTATGCGAAGCTCGTTATTATCGGCTTTTTTTGTGGCGTTGGGCGCTGTGCTGCTGGTGGGCTGCAAGGGACCAGAGCAGAAGCTCGGCCGTGGCATCTCCAATGTGACCGAGTTCACCCGCTTGGGCGAAATTCGGCGCAGTGTGGAGCAAACGGCGCTTTGGGACGGCCCGCAACAGGCCTATACCACCGGTTTTATCAGCGGTGTAAATCGCAGCGTCATTCGCACCTTGGTGGGCGCCTACGAGATCGTCACCTTCCCGATCCCCAGCTACGATCCCTGGCTGCGCCCTGGTAACCGCTTAATGCCGGACGCGACCGTGGATCCCGTCTATCCTGACAGCTACCAGCCCGGTCTGATGGCGGACGGCGTTTTCGAGACCGATGTCAACTTGGGATTCTCCGGCGGCGACACTGCGCCATTCATTCCGGGCAGCCGCTTCCGCATCTTCGATTACTAAACAGGCACGCACGATTTGGCGCCGACGCCCCGCGTCTGGCGCCTTTTTCGTTTATGCACCTCGAATTGCCGTCGCCGTGCAAGATCAACCTGCTCCTGAACATCCTCGGCCGGCGACCGGATGGGTTTCACGAGCTGGAAACCGTCATGCACCCGGTCGCACTCTGGGACACGCTACGCGTGGAAGCCGCCGCTGAGGGAATCGGTCTGACCTGCAATGACCCGCTGGTTCCCACCGGCGAAACCAACCTGGTCTGCCGTGCTGCCGCGGCATTTCTCCAAGCCACGGGCCTGCAAACCGGCCTTCGGTTCCAACTCGAGAAACGGATTCCCACCGCGGCCGGCCTTGGTGGCGGCAGCAGCAACGCCGCGACCACCCTGCTGGGTTTGAACCAGCTCTGGAACCAACCGCTCCCACCCAGCGGGCTGGCACGCCTCGCCGCAACGCTTGGCTCCGATGTGCCGTTCTTCCTGCATGGTGGCCCGGCCCTGGCCACCGGCCGCGGCGAGCAGGTGGAGCCGGTAGGTGAATTGCCGGCGATGCGGGGCGTGTGGGTGCTGTTGATCCATCCCGGCTTCGGTGTCGCCACACCTTGGGCCTACCGACAGCTCGCGAACTTTCCGGCGGCCCTCAACGGCTGGCCCGGTCGCGCGGCGCGGCTGGTTGAAATCCTGCGAAGCGGCACGCTTACTGAGGCGGCCGGCGATTTCTACAACTCGCTCGAGACCCCGGTGCTCGACAAGTACCCGATCCTCGGGCTTTACCAGGAATTCTGCCGGGAACACGGCGCGCTCGCGGCGATGATGTCCGGCAGCGGCTCTACCACTTTCGCTTTGACGGCCACCGAACAGGTGGCGCGTGAACTCCGCGAGCGGTTCGTGGCGCGCTTCGGAACGGCTTGCTGGACGGCGGTCGTCCCGCTGCGAACCGCGGCTGCGTGAAGGGGTCGGCGGCTCGACACTGGCCAGTTACCCGAACGGGGCATAAGGTGGCGCCCGTGAACGCGTTGGCGGAATACTGGCTGCGCGCGGCAGCATGGTTCAGGGATCTCACCGCCCGCCGGTGGCAGCAATTGCTGGGCTGGCGCGGCCGGTGGCGTTCGCGTGAAGACACCGTCAACTTCATCCTGGCCGGGCTGGTTGGCGTGTTAGGTGGCCTCACCAACAAGGCTTTCCTCTTCCTCACCGACTGGATGAAGCTCTTCACCCTCAAGCGCTCAGGTGACCCCGCGGAAATCGCCGAATTGTTGGCGCCCTGGCTTCGCTTCGCCGTGCCCGCCGTCGGCTCGCTGCTCGCGGGGCTGACGCTGTACTGGGGCCTGCGCTGGATGAAGAATCGCGGTTCGACGAACCTGCTGGAAGTGGTGGTGGCGGGCGATGGCCGGCTGCCGTTTCGGCCGAACATCATCAAAACGGTTTCGTCGCTCATCAGCGTGGCCTCCGGGGCCTCGATCGGCCGCGAGGGCTCGATCGTGCAACTTTCGGCCACGCTCGCGTCGAAGGCCGGGCAAATCATCTCGTGGCCGCCGTATCGGTTGCGGTTGCTGGTGGCGTGTGGGGCGGCAGCCGGTATGGCTGCGGCCTACCATGCGCCGATCGCCGGCGCGGTGTTTGCTGCGCAGATCGTCCTCGGCAACTTTTCCATGAACCTGTTCGCGCCGCTGATCTGCTCGGCGGTGGTCGCGGCGGTGCTTTCACGCAACTTTTTCGGGATCGAACCGCTTTACCTGGTGCCAGGCCTGGAGGTCGGGAGGAATCTGGACCTGCCCTGGTTTGTCGTCTTGGGCGCTCTCTCGGGTTTGCTGGCCGCGGTTTTCCTCAGGCTCCTGCAACGCAGCGAAGCCTTCTTCGATTCGCTGCACCAACCCATTTACCTCCGGCTCCTGATCGCGGGTTTGGTGACAGGCGCTCTGGCCATGGAAGTTCCGGGCATCTGGGGCAATGGGTACGCCGTGACGTCCCGCCTCCTGGCCGCGCATCCGTACTACGGCGTCGGCATGGTGGCCCTCCTGCTGCTCGCCAAGCTCGCCTCGACGGTGGTGACGGTCGGTTCGGGCGCGGTCGGCGGGGTTTTCACCCCCACGTTGTTTCTCGGGGCCGCGTTGGGTTACTTGTTCGGGTACGGATTGCAGGCCGCGAACCTGACGCAGGCGCCGGTGGGGACGTTCGCCCTGGCGGGCATGGGCGGAGTGGTGGCGGCGACGACGCACTCGCCCTTGCTCGCGGTGATCATGCTGTTCGAAATTTCGCTGAACTACTCGCTCATGCCCGCGTTGATGCTGACGTGCGCGGTGGGAACGCTGGTCGGCCGCCGGTTGCACGCCAATTCGGTTTACACCGAACCGCTCCGCCAGAAAGGCTTGCTGGGCGAAGCAGAGACCGATCAGCTTGGCACCGCCAGCCAGCAAACCGTCGGCGATCTGATGCACGAACCCGTGCCGCCGGTGGCGGAAACCGCGACCTTCCAGGAACTGGGTCAGCGCTTCCTCAGCAGCCCGTACAACTTCCTGCCGGTGGTGGACGCCAACCAGCGGCTCACCGGCGTGATCGCCTTGCAGGATTTGAAGGCGTACCTGAACGCCGGCCAGGAATTGCAGGCGGTCATCGCGTTCGATGTCATGCGCCCGCCGCCGGCGTGTCTGGTCCCGCACCAGCGGCTCCACGAGGCCTTCCCGGTCCTGCTCTCCAGCGAACTCCGCAACATCCCGGTCGTCAGCAGTCTCGGTGACCGCCGGCTGGTGGGATCCCTCGCGCGCGCGGAAGCCTTGAGCGTCCTCTCCGAGGCGATCGCTTCCAAATCCGCGTCCAAGGGCTGACGCGCCAAGCTGCCGGACGAGGCGAGATCGGGACTGAGGCCGTCCACGGCCCGCGTTTTTCGCCTTGTTGCGCCGCGCGCCCGCCGCGATAACACCCGGCCGTGAGCATTCTCGAAGAGTTGAAGTGGCGGGGTCTGTTTGCGGATTGCACCGACGAAGCGGCCTTGACGGCGCGACTGGCAGCGCGGCCGATCGCGCTCTACTGCGGATTCGATCCGACGGCGGACTCGTTGCACGTCGGCCACATGGTGCCTTTGTTGGCACTGCGACGCTTCCAGCTTTTCGGGCACCACCCGATCGCGGTGGCCGGCGGCGCCACCGGCTCGATCGGCGATCCCAGCGGCAAGTCGCAGGAGCGCTCGTTGCTCACGAAGGAGCAGATCACCGCGAACGTCGCCGCCGTGCGCCCGCAACTGGCCCGGCTCCTCGATTTCGAGACCGCCGCCAACCCCGCCCGGCTGGTGGACAACGCCGACTGGACCGCGCAGGTCAGCTACCTCGACTTCCTGCGCGACATCGGAAAGCATTTTTCCGTAAACCAGATGGTGGCCAAGGAAAGCGTCCGCGCCCGGATGGAAGACCGCGAGGTGGGCATCAGCTACACCGAATTCAGTTACATGCTGCTCCAGGCTTTCGATTTCTATCACCTCTGCCAGGAACAGGACTGCGAGCTGCAGATCGGCGGCAGCGACCAATGGGGTAATATCACCGCCGGCATGGACCTGATCCGGAGGAAGCTCGGCCGCGCCGCCTTTGGCCTGACGCTGCCGCTCATCACCAAGGCCGATGGCACCAAGTTCGGCAAGACCGAGGCGGGCGCCATCTGGCTCGATCCCCGAAAGACCAGCGTCTATCGCTTCTACCAGTTTTGGATCAACGCCGACGACCGCGACGTGATCCGCTACCTCCAGTTCTTCACCTTCATCAACCACGAAGAAATCGTGGCGTTGACCCAGGCCCACGAGGCCAATCCCGGCGCCCGCGGCGCCCATCGCGCGCTGGCGCGGGCGGTCACGGAAATGATCCACGGCGCGGCGGCGACGCAAGAAGCCATGCGTGCCAGCGAGATTCTCTTCGGTGGCGAGCTGGCCGGCGTGAGCGAAACGACCTTCCAGGAAATCGTCGGTGAAGTGCCGAGCAAAAGCGTCGAGTGCGCGCGCTTGGGAGACGCCGGCCTGCCGCTCACCGAGTTGCTCGTCCACGCCGGGCTTTGCCCGAGCAAAGGGCAGGCGCGCAAAGATGTCGAGGGCGGCGGCATCTATCTCAACAACGTCCGCGAGGCCAGCACCACGCGCACCGTCATGGCGGGCGATCTGCTCTTCGGCAAACACCTGCTTTTGCGCAAAGGTAAGAAGAACTACGTGGTCGTCACCGCGCGGTAACCGGCATTGCAGGACCGAGAGCCTCCGCCAGCAGAGGCCTTTTCCACTGCAGGTCAAATGCGCCCTCCCGCGCGCCGGGCGATTCCCAAGGAAAGCCGCGACGCGCGGGACAAAGGCCGACACCTGATCTCATCGCGATTCCGGTTGCGGGTACGTAACGCCAGGGGTGGTGGCCGCCGATTGATTCTGTGCCTCCGGCTGCATCCGCGACGAATATCTAGAATTCCTTGAATGATTGCGTGGGAGCCGCCGGCTGATTCTGTGCCTCCGGTCGCGGCTTCATTTCCTGGAGATGCTCGAACTGCTGGTTTACGCGATCCAGTTGCTGCTCCAGGCGGTTGAGCTGGGTCTCGATATCGGCGATGCGTTCTTGCAGTGCCCGGCGTTGTTCCTCCAAAGCGCGCCGCTGCGCCTGGGCGGCGTCCACTGTCACCCTGAGCTCGGCCTCCTGCCTGGCCTTTTCAACAACGTCGGCTGCCTTCCGCGCGTCGCGGTCAGCCCGCTCACGTGTCGGTTGCACCTGGCGCTCGTTGTCGGCTTGAGCTCGCCTATACCTGGTATCGTACCAGGTCCCGGCCTGGACCTTCGGTTCGCTCACCCCCTCGGATTTGGAGAAGTAGCCTGGGGAAGGACGGATGGGTTCCTGCTCGTCGGCCGCCGAAGCCTTTTCCTGTCGCGCAAGCAGCAACTCCAGCATCCGTTCGACGCGGTCGAGCCGCTGTTCGAGCGCCTCGCTGCGGTCTCTCGGAGGCGACTGGAAACTCGGGGCATCCGGGGTCGCGGGCGCACTGATGGCCATGGGTGTTGCCGCGGGCAGAGCCGCATCTGCCGGCTTGGGCAGCGCGGGTTCGCCCGCTGGTGGCGCGTCTTCAGCCACGGTCGCCGGCGCCAAGCTGATGCTGACCGGCCGAGCCGCGACCACCGGCGCCGCATTCACGCTGAGTGTCGTCGATGCTAGCGCCGCTCCGCTTGCGGCCTCAATGCGGGCGGTCGGCGGTTGCACGGCATTGACGGCCGGCGCGAGCGGGTTGGCCGATGGCTCGGACTGGGGAGGTGGCGGCACCGGCTGAGCGCTGTTCGTTTGGTCGGCGGAGACTTCACGCGCCGGGAATGCGCCTGGGCTGTTGCTGGCGGGTTGTCCCGGCGCGGGCGGCGCCTCTGCCTGGGCGAAGGCCAGCCTTGGGCCGGCGTACAAACCGAGGGCGGCCAGCAAAGCCGCCGCGGTGCTCAGCGTGCCCACCTTGGCCCGCACGAGCTGGGGAGACGTGTTGCGTTTCGAGTCGAGTAACATACGGATCCTTTCCTTGAGTTGACTGTGGTTGCTCCATGCCGCCGGCGCGGGGGCCCAATGACGCTCCCGTGCGCGGCTGGCAAATTCGGTGAGAAACAAGGCGTAATCCCGCGGCGAGCAGGTCGCCGCCAGGACGTGGTCGTCGCACGCGATTTCGCGATCGACGGTGAGCCGCCGCGACAGCCACACGACCGACGGGTGGAAGAAGAACGTCGCCTTGATGAATTGTTGAATCAGGTTGGTCCAGTCGTCTCCGCGGGCGAGATGCGCCAGTTCGTGCCGGAGGACTTTTTCCAGCGTGCTCGCCGGCTCGTCCATCAGGCGGGTCGGGAGCAGGACGGCTGGCGATCGGAAACCCGCCGCGAGCGGCGAATTCAATTCGTCATTGGCGCGGAGTGTGAGCGGACGTCGCGCGCGCATTTGACGGCACAGAGAGTCAAACAGCGCTGCCTGCGGCGGCGGCGCGAGCGCACTGCGGCGCTTTAGCCGCACCAGCGCGAGGTACTGCCAGACCAGGAAGACCAGCCGTGCCCCGGCGACCGCGCCCCAGCCACTCACCAAGGCAAGACTCAGTCCCGGCGAAAGAGACAGTCTCCAGGCTTGAAGGCCCGCCGACGGTGCGGGCGGCAAGGCAACGGGTCGCGGCTCGGAAGGCGCGGCCGACCCAGCCAAGGATGGTGGACTGAGCGCGCGGCTCTGACCGGGCCTCAAATCGGCTCCGTCACGGTCAGGAACGAACGCCACCTCCGGTTGCAGGATGTCATCAACGGCGGGCTCAGTCGGTTGTGGCGGGGCGCCGACGGTTCGCGGCTTCGGCGCGTTCGCGGGAAGAGGTCGATCATCGCTGGAACCGGCTTCCGTATTTGGCTCCGCGACGACCCAGCCCACGCTCCTCTCAATGCGAAATGACGGTTGCGGGGCGCCCAAGCTGGGAGTCGTACCCGAGGGTTTTTCCGAAGCCACCCGCGCAGTCGCGGGAAGGTCGAGCGTGTGGCCCAAACCGCTCCTGGCAGACTCGGCGCGTGCACCGGGCGGAGTCGAGTTTCCAACCAATTCCGCGATCAGGAAATGCACCACCGGTAACGCCGCGACGATGACCAGCGTGGCCAGTTCCACCGCATAGCGGCTGGCAGCGTTCAGGCCCCGGAGGACTTTCAAGCCGCCGCACACCAGCGCGGTCAGCACCAGACCTTGCCAGAGGCCGTTGCCCAGGGCGCTGAGCAGTTGGGCACAGAGGTTGGTTAACGTGATGTTCATTGCGTCGAACGGGGTTTGCCGTGTTCCAGCACCTCGCGTTTCAAGGCGTCGAGCTCCTCCGGGCTCAAATCTTCGTCCCGCAAAAAGGCCAGCACCAGCTCGCCGGGCGAGCCGGCAAAAAATTTGGTCAACAACTGGCGCACCGCGTTTCGGGCCGCGGCCTGGCGGTTCACTTTCGGCGTGAAGACGTGGGCCCGACCTTCCTTGCGGTAGGACAGGTAGCCTTTGTCCCGCATGATCCGCATCATCGTCAGGACGGTCGTGTAGGCCGAGCCGCCTTCGCCGGCCAGGGCCTCGGCCACCTCGGCCACGGTGGCGGAACCTTTGGCCCAGAGGATTTCCATGATCCGGTGTTCCCCGTCGGTGAGCGTGACTGACTTTTTTCGCGGCATGGGCGGACTCCGTTCCGGGTTCTCAGTTATTAAAGAATTAGTTGACGCGGAATAAACACCGCCCTCCCACACCTGTCAACTAAGAATTTAGTAGTTTGTTTCCAACGGTGTCTGGCGCTCGGTCCGATGCCCGATAAAACGGGCCATGCAACCCAACACCGGCACCGCTTGCCGGGCGATGAACCAGGCCGCGCGCGGCAGCGCAGGGCTGTTTCAAACGCAGCCTTCGGCGCCGCAAATTGGATTGTCGGCCCCAGTCGCTTGCGGCACGCTCAACGGTTCTATGCAGCAGATCAACGTGGGGATGATTGGCGGGGGCACCGTCGGCAGCGGCGTCTTCCACCATTGGCAGCGCAACGGCCAGCTCATGGCCTCGCGCTTGGGCGTGGGGCTCCGCCTTACCAAGGTGGCCGTCAAGGCGCTGGACGAACGGCGGCCGTACGAGATTCCGCGGGCGCTCCTGACCACCGATTGGCAAAGCGTGGTCAACGATCCCGGCGTTCAGATGGTCGTGGAACTGGTCGGCGGCACCGGCATCGCCAAGACAATGATCCTGGCGGCCCTCCGCCGGGGCAAACCGGTGGTCACCGCCAACAAGGCTTTGCTTTCCGCGCACGGCGAGGAGTTATTCGCCGCCGCGCGCGAGCACCGCGCGAACTTGTACTACGAAGCGAGCGTGGCCGGCGGCATTCCGATCATCAAGGCGATGCGCGAGGCGTTTGTCGGGAACCGCTTCACGCACCTCTACGGCATCGTCAACGGCACCTGCAATTACATCCTCACGCGCATGAAGCAGGAAGGCGCCGAGTTCGCCGACGTGCTGGCCGACGCGCAAAAGCACGGCTACGCCGAGACGCCGCCGGACCTCGACCTCGACGGTTTTGACGCCGAACACAAGACCGGCATCCTCGCCTCGCTCGCGCACGGGTTTTGGGTCAAGCCGCAAGACATCTACGTCGAAGGCATCCGGCACATCGCGAAGCTGGACATGCACTTCGCCCAGCAACTCGGCTACACGATCAAGCTGCTCGGCATCGTCAAGAAGCTCGACAGAGCGAAAACCCGTGCTCGCAACGGCGCGCGCATCCAGGTTTCCGTCTATCCCGCACTCATTCCCGACGCGCACGTGCTGGCCAGCGTGAATGGGGTGTTCAACGCTGTTTTCGTCCGCGGCGACGTGGTGGGCGACACGCTTTTCTACGGACGCGGCGCGGGCAAGGACGCCACCGCCAGCGCCGTCCTGAGCGACCTGGCCGACGCGGCGCTCGACCTGGCGCACGGCAGTCACGGACGCGTGCCGCCGTTCGTGCCGCATGAACACGCCGGCGCGGTGGCGCCCATCGGCGAGGTTTCTTCGCGATACTACGTGCGGCTCAGCGTGCTGGATCGACCCGGCGTCATGGCTAAAATCACGGCAATTCTGGGCGCGGCCAGGATTGGCATCTCTTCGGTGATCCAACCCGCTGGTCACGAAGGCGAGAGTGTGCCGTTGATCCTGATGATCCACGACGCGCCGAACGCGGCGATGGCGAAGGCACTGGCGAAGATCGCCAAACTGCCGGTCGTGAAGGCGGCCCCGGTCATGATCCGGGTGGAAAGCTTTGAGTAAAGAGTCGCGCGACGGAGGCGAAGGGAGCGAGGTCAAGGAAGCCCAACCTTCGCCGCCTTCGCGCCCTTCGCGCGACACATGGCAAATGCACCTGACCGAAGAGCAAGTTGGCAAAGCGGTTCTCGACGCCGCCTTCAAGGTCCACACGACCCTTGGTCCCGGGCTGCTTGAATCGGTTTACGAAGCTGCGATGGCCGTCGAACTTCGGAAACAAGGGTTGAGCGTCGAGCGACAGGTCGCCATCCCAGTCGTCTATGAGGGGGAGCGTCTGGAAGTTGGCTTTCGCGCTGATCTGATCGTCGAACACAAGGTTCTCGTCGAACTGAAGTCAGTCGAAGCCGTCACACCCCTGTTCAAGAAGATCACGACCAACTACCTCAAACTGATCCCTCTCAAGCTTGGGTTTCTGATCAATTTCAACGAACTCCACTTGAAGGACGGCATCACCCGGGTAGTAAACCATCTGGAAGGCAAACCTTTCTTCTCTGCTTCGCCGCCTTCGCGTCCTTCGCGCGACCCCGCAACGCTCTGACCTGTCCATGCCACTCCTTTTCCACAGCACCAACGGCCAATCCCCCGACGTCAACCTGCGCGACGCGCTCCTGATCGGCCAGGCGCCGGACCGCGGCCTTTACCTGCCGCGCGAGTTCCCGAAGCTCACGCACCACGACCTCGCCGGCTTCGCCAAGCTGCCGTACCACGCCATCGCCTTCGAAGTGCTCCGGCGCTTCACCGGAGGCATCATCGACGACGAGGCGCTGGAAGAACTCTGCCGCGACGCCTACGCCTACGCCGTCCCGCTGGAGCCGGTCCGTGGCCTCGACCGTGTCTGTGTGCTGCGCTTGGACCAAGGGCCGACTTTGTCTTTCAAGGATTTCGCCGCGCGGATGATGGCGCGGTTGATCGGTCGCTTCGTGCGCGAGAACGGCCAGACCCTTACCATCCTCACCGCCACCAGCGGCGACACCGGTTCCGCCGTGGCCAGTGCGTTCCACGGCGTCGAGGGCATTCGCGCGATCGTCCTGTTCCCCCTCGGCGAAGTCAGTGCCCGCCAGCGCAAGCAAATGACCACGCTGCGCGAGAATATCCGCACCCTCGCCATCGACGGCAAATTCGACGACTGCCAGGCGTTGGTGAGACGCGCCTTCGCCGATCCCGCGCTGAAGCGCATTCCGCTTTCCTCGGCCAATTCGATCAACATCGGCCGGCTCCTGCCGCAAAGCGTGTACTATTTTTACGCCGCCGCCCGCCTCGCCCAGCCCGGCGAGCCCATCGTCTTCGCTGTCCCCAGCGGCAACTTCGGCGACATGATGGGCGCGATCATCGCCGGTCAGATGGGGTTGCCGATCAAACGCCTTGTGGTGCCGGTGAACGGCAACGACGAGTTCCCGCGGTTCCTTGCCACGGGCCGCTACGACAAGATCGAGCCGTCGCGCGCCTGCCTTTCCAACGCCATGAACGTGGGCCATCCCAGCAACCTCGCCCGGCTTGTGGCGGTTTACGGCGGCCAGATGGACGAAACCGGAAGGATCAACTTCGCGCCGGACATGGCCGCGCTGCGGCGCGACCTGTTCTCGACCGGCGTCTCCGACGAACAAACGCGCGCCACGATCCAGCAGGCCTGGACCGACCACGAGCTCCTGCTCGAACCGCACGGCGCCGTCGGCTGGCGCGGCTTCCTGGATTACGTGCCAACGGAACCGCTGAACGGCTCTCCCGCGGTTGTGCTGGAAACCGCGCATCCGGCGAAGTTCCCGGAGGAGATCGAGAAGATCCTGGGTTTCACGCCCACCGTGCCGCCCGCCTTGGCCGCGCTGGACAAGCTCGCCGAGGACTACGACCGGCTGGCGGTGAATTACGCAGCGTTTCGGGACTACCTGAGCGAACGGCACGCCGCCGGCTGACCGCTCGCGATCGCACGCAGCGTGCGGCCAATCGGGCCAGGTTCCCCGACAGGGCCTTGAGAGCGTGTCTGAGAATTCATTTTCCGGTGGCTCAGGCGACCCGCCGGACGGAACGGGAGCCACCGTGCGAGCCAAGGGAGACGGTCTTTTCGCCCGGTGGTGCTCTCCACCGTTCCGGTCGGCGGGTCGCCGACCGGGGCGGGCGAGTCGCCCGCGCCACCCCTTTTTCAGACAGGCCCTGATGAGTTTTCCACTCAGCGCCACCGCTGGGCCGAATTGCGGAAACAGCCACGCAAGCTCACCCCCTGCCCGACCCACAAACCCGGGAGGGCCGAGCTGCGACTCGGCCGAAATGGCCCGGTGCTGGCACAGCCGCGCTCTACCGGGTTGGTGGCAGGGTACCCGCTCAGGGCGGGCGAGGGAGTTCGAATCACTGTGAATGCGAATGAGTGTCAATCCCGCCCGCGCTCGCTGGCGGTTCCGGCTCGCCCGGGAAAAACAGGTCGTCCTCGGCGATGTCCGGGATGCCGATGACGAGCACCTTTACGCGACCCTGGGCGCTGTGGACGACGCCGGGTGGAATGTGCCCCACGCTGCCTTGGCGTACCGGGTGTTCCATCCCGTCGAGTGTCACCGTTCCTTCGCCTGCGAGGACGTAGTACAGCTCGGTGCTGCGGCGGTGGTAATGCGCACGCGAGCCGTCGATGTCCACCACGTGGGCCCACGCCGCCAGGCCGCGGGCCTGGTCTTGCCGGCTGAGCAGAAGGTGCCGCCAGCCGCAAGTGCTGCGCTCTTTGGGCGCATCGGCTTCGTGTCGGACCAGCGTGGCCAGGCGGGAAGAGTCGTTCGGTGACGATGCCATGCCGCGGCTTATGGCCGGTTGGTCAGTTTCCGGCAAGGCGGAAAAATGCGGACGAACGCAGGCCGGACACCCCTGCTCCGCTCGTCCGGCTTGCCGCGCGCCAACCGCAAAAACGCGTTGGCCCGCCTTGCGGCGGGCCAAGCTACGTAACCCTGAGAACCTACTTTCGTTTTTTCGGAACCGGACTCGGAAAACTGTTCAGTAGGATTGCGTTGTCTTCCGCGGACTCTTGTAGGAGTACCAAACGAGGTCGGGGTCGCCTTTGGTAGTGTCGACGTTAAGTTGGTAGCTTGAGGCGGTAATCTTCAGCGACTTGATCTTGGGCCCCGTCCACTTGTGAATCTCGGAATGGCCGTCGGCGAAGGCAAAGCCACAGGCCCCGTTGTGATAGTTCGCCGGAATGTCCACGAAGTGAGTGGAGCTGGTTGGCGGGAAGCACCCAGCGTCATTGATGCTGTCCGGGTGTTCGTCCACGTACACCCACGTCTCAGTGGGGCCAGGGATCGTCAGGTCCGACGCCTTGGTCGGGTGAGCGTAGATGCCGCCCATGGGGCCACTCTCGGCGTTGCCCTCACCTACAAGAATATCGCTGGAAACACTGCGCACCCGCTCGGTCCACCCCTTGGCTCGCTGGGGAGCGGCCAGGTACTTGTCCGCCGGGCACTTGTAGATGTTTTTCGCGTTCGCGAAGTAGGAGGCGAGAACGGCGTACCGGGGATCGATCAGGAAAAGGGTATTGGTATTGTCCGGACTGGTGGTCCAATCCAGCCAGCCGGTAACCCACGGCCGCTCCTTGGCGTTCACTCCCGGTTGGAAGCCGCCGTGGTAGGAGCCGGGGAACTTATCCAAGTTGTCGCCTTGGTACATGATGTTGGCCAGCATCAACTGCTTGGTGTTGTTCATGCACAAGATGCCTTGCGCCTTGGCCTTGGCTTTCGCCAGCGCTGGCAACAACATGCCGGCCAGGATGGCGATGATGGCGATGACGACCAGCAACTCGATCAGGGTAAACCCCTTCACGGCCGGCCGGGTTGGGCTGAAATGTTTCATAGTCTAAGTCAATATGACGTTGCACAGGCTGGGTACACGCCCGACTTTGATCGTCGCGAACGAACGCGTCAACTGCTTGTTGCGATGCCCGCGCCAGCCCATTCAAGTCTCAGAGGGAAATTAGCAAGCGCCAGCCAGGCGGGAAGTGTGCGTCTGGCTGCACAGAAACCGCCGCTCGTGGCCCACGCCAACCGGGCCAGGCCGGCATTGCGCGCAGTGATCCCGTCCGCACTCGCCAAGCCTTTGACAGGCGCGACGCGATACTTAGACTCGGGTCATGCGCACAGTAAAAGTGCCGCTCGGCGCGCGCACCTATTCGATTGTCATCGGTCGCCGCGTCGCGGATCGCCTCGGGCGCGCGTGCGCAAAGCTGGGCTTTGGCCCGCGTTGCGCGGTCGTCACGGACGACCACGTGGGTCCGGCACACGCGGCGCGGACGCTGGCGAGCCTCCGCAAAGCGGGCTTCGAGCCGTTGCTGATCACCTTCCCGGCGGGAGAAACCTCCAAGACGCTGCGCCAGGTTGAGGCGTGCTACAACGAACTGGCCCGGCACCGCCTCGAGCGCCGCTCTTTCCTGGTGGCGTTGGGCGGTGGCGTGGTGGGCGACCTCACCGGCTTCGTGGCCGCGACTTACCTGCGCGGAATCCCGTTCGTGCAAGTGGCCACGACCTTGCTCGCCCAGGTGGACAGCTCGGTGGGCGGCAAGACCGGCGTCAATCTCGAAGCCGGCAAGAACCTCGTCGGCGCGTTTTACCAGCCGCGCCTGGTGCTGTGCGACCTCGCCACCTTGGACACCCTTCCGGAACGCGAATTCCGGTCCGGCGTGGCGGAGGTCATCAAGTACGGCATCATCCGCGACGCGGCCTTCCTCGACCAGTTGGAGCGCGACCTGGACCGGCTGCTCGCGCGCGAAGAAGCGGCGCTCGGCGCGGTTGTCGCGCGGTCCTGCGAGATCAAGGCGGACGTGGTGGGCCAGGACGAAACCGAAGGCGGCGTGCGCGCGATCCTCAATTTCGGCCACACCATCGGGCACGGCCTGGAGGCGATTTCAGGCTACACCCAATATCTGCACGGCGAGGCCATCGCCATTGGACAGGTGGCGGCCGCGCGCCTTTCGGAGAAACTGTTGGGCCTGCCCGCCGCCGCCGTGGAGCGCATCCGGGCCTTGTTCGCGCGGGCCGGCCTGCCGACGGCGGTGCGATTGGCCGCGCCGGAGAAGAAGCGATTGTTCACCGCGATGCGCCTGGACAAGAAAGTCAGCCAGGGCGAAGTTCGATTCGTGCTCGCCGAGAAAATCGGTCAGGTGCGCTGGGGCCTGCCGGTGGCCGAGAAGCTCGTCTGGGAGACGCTCAGCCACGAATAGCGCAATCCGCCAACCCGGCGCCCCGCCATGGCTGTCAGCGAAACGATCGTCCGCGAGTTCTTCGAGCTGCACGGTTTCTTCGTCCAGCAACGCCGGAAATATGTGACCCCGACCGCGCGCGACGAGGAGGAGATCGATTTCTTCGTCCTGAATCCGCAACCGCAGGCCGGGCCGGGTGAGCTGCCGTTCGTGCTGGCGGCGCCCGATCTGCCGCGGTTGGCGAGCGCCGTGGTGGTGGTGCGCGGGTGGCATACCGAGACGTTCAGCCCGTCCCGGCTGGCGAGCATGCCGGAACTGTTCCGGTTTGTGGAACCGGCCATTTTCCAACAGGCCGCCCGGTCTTTCGGTGGCGCGCTCCAGCCCACGAAAATTCTGATCGTGCCGGCTTTCCCTGCCGGCGAGGACTCGCGCCAGCAAAGCATCGCGTTACTGCGGTCAAAGGGCGTGGACGCGGCGATTCCGTTTCGCACGCTGCTGGCGGACCTGATCGCGCACGTTGAACCGAACCGGAATTACCAGAAGTCCGACCTGCTCCAGATGCTGCGGGTGCTGAAGAACTACGATTTCTTTCGCGAACCGCAACTCGAGCTGTTCAAAGCGCGGCGCCGGCGGGCGAAAACGCCACCATCACCGGCCGGCGACAGCGCAACCAGCGACCGTCCTTCGGCTTGACGCCGGCCGCGACGCGGCGTTCTGATCGCCGCGCTATGACTCTCCCTACAAGCCTTGCGCCAAAGGCGGTTTCCACGGCGTGGACCGGCCCCCGTTGCGGGGTTGTCTGGTTGCTCGGCAGCCTTGCCATCGGCGTCGGTTCGCTCGAAGCCGCAGAGCACCTGCCTTCAGTCGCTGCCGCGCCCGCCAGTCCGTACCGGCAATGGACCAACGGCCCGTCGGCGGCGCCGGATTTCTTCCCCATCGCGGTCTGGCTGCAGTCGCCGGCGAACGCCGCGCGCTACCGGCAGGCGGGCTTCAACCTGTACATTGGCCTCTGGCGCGGGCCCACCGAGTCACAGCTCGCGACGCTCAAGGCAGCGGACATGCGTGTGATCTGCGAGCAAAACGCGGTCGCCTTGCGTCACCTTGACGATCCTACCATCGCCGGCTGGATGCACGGCGACGAACCGGACAACGCGCAGTCGCTCGGCGAAGGCAAAGGCTACGGCCCGCCCATCCCACCGGCGACGATCATCCGCGACTATGAGCGCCTGCGGGCGAAAGATCCCACGCGCCCCATTTTGCTGAACCTCGGCCAGGGCGTGGCCTGGGACGACTGGCACGGTCGCGGCGTGCGCACGCGCCACCCGGAGGATTACGCGGAGTACGCCCAAGGCGGTGACATCGTTTCGTTCGACATCTACCCGGTCGTCCACGACAACCCGGCGGTCAGCAGCAACCTCTGGTTTGTGGCGCGAGGTGTGGACCGGCTCCGGCAGTGGACCCGCGGCGAAAAGCCGGTTTGGAACTGCATCGAATGCAGCCGCATTTCGCACCCGACCGCCCGGCCCACGCCGCATCAAATCCGGGCCGAAGTCTGGATGTCGCTCATCCACGGCTCGCGCGGTCTGATCTACTTCGTTCACGAATGGGTGCCGAAGTTCAGCGAATCCGCTCTGCTCAACGACCCTGAGAGGCTCGCGGCCGTGACCGCCATCAACCGCCAGATTCAGGAATTGGCCCCGCCGCTCAATTCGCCTTCGCAGCCGCAGCGCGTTGCCGTCACGAGCACGAACGCCGAAGTGCCGGTGGACATCCTGGTCAAAAGCTACGGCCGCGACCTGTTCGTGTTCGCGGTCGCGATGCGGGCCGCTCCAACTGAAGGCCGGTTCGCCCTCCGGGGGGCGAAAGGCAGCGCATTGGTGGAAGTGCTGGGCGAAAAGCGCACGCTCACGGCGAAGGACGGCACGTTCCAGGACCGCTTCGCGCCTTGGGACGTGCACCTGTACCGCCTCCCGACCGGCGCTCCCGAATAGCCGGCCGGCCGGGACCGCCCGGCGATCAAAGCCGGTCCAGGAAATACAGCAGGCACCCGAAGATCGCGGCGATGAAGACTCCGAAGAGGATCGCGGCGAGATGGACGCGCCGGCGGTGGCGCTTGTTGCTCCGCCCCATGCCGGGCAGGAGGTAGTAGCGTCGATCTTCGCGGTGGCGTTTGGAGCCGAACATGGTCGCTGGTATCTGCGGCCCGGATGCTTAAACAGGCCGGCGGCGACCAGCAATGCTTTTCCCGCCGCGTCTTGGGCGTGCCTACTTCGCAGTTGAAAGTCTGCTCATGGCTGTCCAACATCCCGCCCGTGCCAAGTCGCAACGCCCCAACGCGTGGCCTGACCGGGACGCAGTGGCTGATCTGCGTCATCGCCTCGATCGGATTCGCCTTCGACACGTACGAGCTGTTGATGCTGCCGCTGATCATCGGGCCGGCGCTGCAGGAGTTGTTGGGCGCGGCTCCTGGCTCGCCGGCCTTCCAGATTTGGGCCAGCCGGCTGTTTTACTGGCCGGCGATTTGCGGCGGGGTGTTCGGATTGCTCGGCGGGTACTTGACGGACCGGCTGGGCCGGCGGCGGGTGCTGACCTGGAGCATCCTCATTTACGCCGTCGGGGCCTTTTTGAGCGGGTTCAGCACCAGCCCGTGGATGCTGCTGGTGTTCCGGTGCTTCGTCTTTGTGGGCTTCTGTGTCGAGTTCGTGGCGGCGGTGGCGTGGCTTTCCGAATTGTTCGCCGACGCACCGCAGCGCGAGCGGGTCATCGGTTACACACAGGCGTTCGCGTCGATGGGCGGCATTCTAGTCGCCTTCGCGAACGGCTTGTGCGTGAAGCACGCCTTGAACTTGCCGAGCGTGGATTTGTTCGGCTGGTTCGGCGACGCCATCAAAGACCACCATGCGCCCTGGCGTTACACGCTGATGACCGGTCTGATCCCGGCGCTGCCGCTGATCGTGATCCGGCCGTTCCTGCCCGAATCGCCGGCCTGGCAGCAGAAACATGCCGCGGGCACGCTCAAGCGGCCGAGCCTGGCCGAGTTGTTCACGCCGGAATTGCGCCGCACCACGCTGGTCGCCACCGCGATGGTGGCCATGAGTTACGGCGCGGCACTGGGCGCGATCCAGCACATCCCGCGCATTGTGCCGGGGCTGGCGCAGGTGCGGGAACAGGCCCAGGCCGCGGGCGCCAAGGCCGCCGCAGGCAAGCCGGCGGACCAGCAAAAGAAACTCGCTGCCGTGGCGGCGCGGCGGGTCGAACAGGGCGTCGCGGTGAAGGTCACAAAGGTGCAGGAACTGGGCGGGCTTTGGGGGCGCGCCATCATGGCGGCCTTCGCCGCGGGTTTCCTGATGCGGGGCGGAATGCGCTGGCCGCCGCTGCTGGGCTGGAGCATCGCGGTGGCCTGGCTGTTGATGGAAACGCTGGCCGATTTTGCCGGCACTGGCGGCGAGCATGGGCTGCGGTTCGCGCTCGCGATTGGCGCCGGGGCGGTGGCGGCGGCGGCGTTGAAGACGCTGGCGCTGGGCCTGGAGCGCCTGGTCAAACCCACCGCCGGCAATCTGATCCGCCTGTTCCAGGTGCCGGGAATGGTGGCGTTGAGCGTGACATTCGCCTACGCGGCGGTGACCGGGCTGACAGCGCTGAAGGTCGGCATCTTCCTGACCGGGCTGTTCACGGTCGCGCAATTCAATTTCTGGGGGAACTACCTGCCGCGCGCATACCCGCTGCACTTGCGCGGCACCGGCGAAAGTTTTGCCGCGAACATCGGCGGGCGCTTGATCGGCACCGCCTTCGCCTGGCTGACGATCACGCTGGCGACCACGACCGATCTCGCGCACGCGCCCACCAAGCTGGCATACGTCGCGGCGGCGGTCGGTTTCGTCGTGTACGCTGTCGGCTTCGCGCTGTCCTTCGCCCTGCCTGAACCCAAGCCCGACCCTGCCGCCGACTGAACGTATTCTCGCTCCGGACCAAGCCATGAACCCGACTCCCACCCTGCCCAGCACCGGCGCGGCCGCGCCGAGCCAGCGGTTGCTCTCGCTCGACGCCCTGCGCGGTTTCGACATGTTCTGGATCATGGGCGGCGACCTCATCATGACGAGCCTGCGCCGGTTCAACGACAACCCGGCCACGCGCTTCCTGGCGGAGCAATTCGATCACAAGGACTGGGCGGGCTTCGCGTTCTACGACCTCATTTTCCCGCTGTTCGTGTTCATCATCGGCGTGTCACTGGTGTTTTCGCTCACCCGCATGATCGAGCGCGAAGGCCGCGCCGTGGCGCTCCGGCGCGTCTTCCGCCGTGGGGCGCTGCTCTACCTGCTCGGCGTGTTTTATTACGGTGGTTTTTCGAAGGAATGGCCGGATATCCGGCTGCTGGGGGTGCTCCAACGGCTCGCGCTCAGTTATTTCTTCGCGGGACTGCTGTTCTGCCTGTTCCGGCCCAAGGCGCTGGCGGCGATCTGCGCCGGTCTGCTGCTGGGCTACTGGGCGTTGATGGCGTTGGTGCCGTTCCCGGATGTGCGGCCCACGCCGGGCGGCGACCTCGAGGTCTGCAAAGAGACCGGCTTCACCAACGTGGCCCAACTGAACTTCGCCACCCCGAACCGGCTCCAGGGCGTGTACCTCAAGGGGGTGAACCTGGCGAACTACGTCGATCAACGCTGGCTGCCCGGCTACAAATGGGACGGTACGTGGGATCCGGAAGGTCTGCTGAGCACCATCCCCGCTGTGGGCACGTGCCTGCTCGGGGTCTTCGCCGGCCTGCTGTTGCGCAACCGGAGCGTGGACGACCTGCGCAAGGTGGTGTTGTTGCTCAGCGCCGGGGCGGTCGCAGTGGCGGCCGGCTGGCTTTGGAACCTGCAGTTCCCGGTCATCAAAAAGATTTGGACCTCCTCGTACGTGCTGGTCGCCGGCGGTTACAGTGCGTGGCTGCTGGCGGCGTTTTACTACGTGATCGAGGTGCGCCAGTGGCAGAACTGGGCCGCGCCGTTCGTGTGGATCGGCATGAACCCGATCACGGTCTATCTCGGCGACGCGCTGCTCAGTTACTACAAGGTCGCCGAGCGCCTGGCCGGCGGGAGCGTGCGCGACTTTCTCAATGCCCGGGTAATGGTCGGAGCCGGCGACGCGCTCGTGGCCATCATCGCGCTGGGTTTGGCCATTCTGCTCTGCCGGTTTTTGTACCGACGGAAACTGTTCCTGCGGCTTTGAGGCGAGCGTCGATGGACACCCGCGCGGCCACGGCGGCGAATCAACGCCCGGCAACCGAATTTCCAACTTTGACCGCGGCCGACGCCTTGACCCGAAATTTGCGCTTCGCCTCTTCGGACTTGGACAGCGAAACAGCTGTTGCCTGTAGCGATCTGTAAAGCAGCGTGGTAATTACCCCCCAAATCTACAATTGACAAGTCTGGTTACGTCTGTAATACTGACCAACATGAACGAACAGACAAACGAACTTGATAAGCATCTGAACGCAGTATATGGACAAATCAGTGAGGCGGCGAAAAAGCACGACCTCCCCTCGATCCGCCGGCTGACCGTCAAAGTCGCGGAACTGGAAGAACTCAAACAACAGCACGCAGCTATCCAACAACGAATTGCCAGTCTCGGCAGCGGGGTGGATTCGTCTGAACTACTCAACACGACGGTGCAAACGAACGGTAACCTCCGGGAACTGCCGATCGAAGTCACCGGTGGAATGAAACGCCAGAATCTGCTAACGCTGACGCCACACGTGAAACGGGGCAAAATCAAAGCTGGCGAACAACTCATAATCGAGGCACTTCCCAGCGGTGAACAATTCCAAACCGAACTCTTGGAACAGGGAAATCGACTGCGCGCTCGTAGCGAAATCGCTCAATTCTACCGTGACGCAAAAGTTAACGAAGGCGATTATGTGCTCCTCAGCGAAGTCGCTCCCGGACGCTGGACACTGAAAAAGGCGCCACCGGGAAGATACGGTCTCTCGGCCCTCTACGCGTAATGCCGGCTAACTTGAGTTCAACCTTGGCGGCTGAGAGCGGCAGGGCTTCCGGCATGCTTGTCTTTCGCGACCGGGGCTTCGCCCGTCACACCCCAAAGCCAGCCCAGAAACCAGAACGCCGCCCAACCCACCGCCGGCACGTAAAGACCGAACTCCACCAGGCTTTGCACCGCCCAGCCTAGCAGGCCGAGCCACATCGCAAACGTCAGCGGCTGCGTGCCGGCGCGGTGGCGCAGCACCAGCAGAGACCCCCCCACAAACGCGAGGTAAATCGCCGCGCCAGGGAAGCCGGAGTCGGAGGCCTGCTGCAGGTAATCGTTGTGCGTCAGCATCGCCATCTCGGCGCCGGGCGGCTTGATCGCGCGATAGCTGGCGGCGAACGTGCCCGGCCCCGCGCCGAAGACCGGACGCGCGCACGCGGTCTGCCAACCCGCCCGCCAGTATTCCAGCCGGGCGCTGGCGCTGGTGGCGCCGCGCTCGAAGTAACCCGCGAACCGCAGCGCGAACCCGGTCAGGCCGGCGACCAATGCCAGCCCCGCCAGCGCCAGCTTCACCTTGCGTGTCACCGGCAGGCGCAGGAACCACACCAGCCCCAGGCCCAGCGCGATCAGCCAGCCGGCCTTCGACTTCGTCCAGTACAGGCAGGCCAGCCCCGCCGCGACGAGCACGCCGACCAGCGCCCGCCGCGGCCACGCCGCGAGCCGCCCGGCCAGTTGCCACAGCGCTGCCGCCAATGCCGGCAGGAGCAGCAGGATCACGCCGGCCAGCGCGTTCGGGTAGAGCAGCGTGGCGAAGATGCGGTTGTTGGCGAGTCGCTTCAGGTAATCCGCGGGCAGCTGCTGCCAGTCCGGCTGCGCATAAATGGCCTTTCGCACTTCTTCGAGACCGCCGAAGTGTTGTTGAAAACCGAGGATCAGCACCGCGCTGAAACACCCGATCAGTGCCGCCCAGAAGATCGACATCCGCGGACTGGGCGCCAGGGCGAACAGGCCCAGGTAAAAACCCGCGACCGTCGCCGCGAAGTACGGCAAGGTGACCGCCGTCAGCCGCGCATCGATCGTCCGGGTCGCGGCGAGGAATTGCCACGCCAGCCAGGCCAGGGGCAGAAAGACCAACCAGCGCGGGCGCGGCAGCCGCCAGTCCGCGGCGACCAAACCGAGCAAGGCGACCAGCCCGAGCAGGCTGTAGCCCCAGGCCAGCGGCCAGGGTTGGATCACGAATTCGACGTACTCCCGCGGCCGTTGAACCAGATGGTCAAGGAGTGCCGGGTTGCCAAATTTGAGGAGCGCCAGGCCGAGGAACAAACCCGCCAGCGCGGCGAAACCGGGCCGCAATGGGTCGGCGATTCGGAGCTTGGCTTCCGGCGTGGACGACATCGGGCGCGAGTGTGCGCGAACGCGCACCGACATTCAATCCGAACTCCGATTCCGGGTGCTCCGGCGATTTCGCTTCGCGACCGTGGTCAGTGTCCTGAGCCCCGCCAGCGTGCGACGCTTCGCCCGCGCCCCGGGCCAGCGGGTCAAGACCGACCGGATCGCCGCCGCCGTCCTCTACGAGCGGCTCTGCGCCGCCGGAAAACCGCCCAAGCTCGCCTTGGTGGCCTTGATGCGAAAACTTGTCGAACCGGCCAACTTCCTCCTCCCAAGGCCCACCTTGGAGATCTCCTGCTAAAAGACAGTTGCTGCCTGAATTCTGGCTGCGAATCGTCGGCCGTTCTCGGACTCACTTGGCCGTGTCCGTGGAATGGTCCACCTTGGCGGGCAGGCGTACCCAGGCGAGAAGCGCGGCGGCGACCGCCAACGCGGCGGCGGCCAGGTACGGGGAATGCGGCATCTCGGCATACAGGGTGGTTGCAAAGACCGGTCCCAAGATGCGTGCCAGCGTGCCGGCGCTCTGGGTGACACCGAGCGTCGCGCCTTGTTCCGACGCAGGCGTGAAGATGGACACCAGGCCCAACGTCGGCGCGCGGTTCAAGCCCGATCCAACCGACACGATCGCCAACGCGACCAACAGGGTGGCCACGCTCTCCGTGTAAGGCAGCCAGCCCAGGCTCGCGCCAAAGATCACCAGGCTGGCCACGATCAGTTTCGGCTCGCCGAAGCGCTTCACGAGCCGCCCGATCATCCCGCCCTGGATGAATGCCGACATCAGGCCGCAAAAGGCGAAGAGGTAGCCGACGCTGCGTTCGTCGAAGTAATACGGCTGGCGCTTGATCTCGCCTGGGAACGCCGTTTCCAGCACCAACCGGTTCAGGCGCCGCCGCGTCTCCCGGCCTTGCGGGCCGTCGCGGAGCGCCGCGGCTTCGGCGGGCAGCTTCAGCGCCGCCAGCGCCGCGGCATCGAAGAGATTGGTCTGACCCAGCACCGCGTTCACCTCGTGGTAGAACCCGCGGCGCAAAGCGGCGGGCGAGGTGGCGTTGGCCTTGACCAAGCTGGCGCGAAAATCGGGCGCGAGCCGGGCGGCAAGTTCCACGGATACCGGGTCGGCTGGAGCCGTAAGTTTGCGCGCCAGCGCTTGCGGTTCGGTGAAGTCGTCCGGATGAAGTCCGGGCGAACCCAGCAACAGCGGCAGCGTCGTCTCGAACACCGCGAAGCAAAACGTTGCCAGGAAGTAAAGGCCCACCAGGAACCCAACCCGCGGCAGGCCCAGCGTGTGGCCGATCTGCGCCAGTCGCGGCCGCACGATGCCCGGAGCGCCGGGTTGCCGGCTTTCCACCAGGATCGCGAAGGCGAGGAGGAGGTTTGCGCCACAGAAGCCCGAAGCCACCCAGCCCGGACCGGCCAGGCCGAGATAGGCGGCGCTCAGCGCGCCGATGGCCGGACCCAAAATGAAACCGAGTCCGAACGCCACGCCGATCAAGCCCATGCCTTTCGAGCGCTTCTCCGGCGGCGTGATGTCGGCGATGTAGGCCGAGGCCACCGAGATGTTCGCGCCGCACGCACCGGCGAACACGCGCGAGGCCAGCAGCACCGTCAGCGCGGTCGCGGGCGACAGCGCCGGCGCCGCGGACAGCGCGAACATCGCGTAGGCGATCGTCGAGCCGGCGTTGCTGATCAGGATCACCGGCCGCCGCCCGATCCGGTCCGAAAGCCGGCCCCACCACGGCGCGAGGAAAAGCTGCATGACCGAAAACGAGGCGATGATTGCGCCCATCTTCCAGCCCTGCTCGCCGAAGCGTTCGATGTACCGCGGCAGCAGCGGCAACACCATGCCGAAGCCGATGAGGTCGATGAAAACGGTAAGGAAAATGATGAGCAGAGAAGGCTTTTTCACGCGAGGGCGGGGCAGAGGTCGGCGGCGGGTCCGGGGGTGCAGCCAGGGCCGTCGCCCGGACAGCTTTCCGGCCGGGAGGTCGGGCTCGGTACGCAGTCGGGCCCACGAGTGGTGGGTCCGGTGGGGATCATCAGCCGCCGCATGGGTGGAAATTAGGTTGCGTGCAGCGCGTCGCGTCAACGGGGAAATTCCCGGCGCGCCGGTTTTGGGCGCTTGCCCCGCAGTCGAGGCAGCTTTATTGTCCCGCCTTTATTGTCCCGCCGTGCAAGCACACCGCGTCGAAACGACTCTGTCAGAGGATGGCGTCATCACGCTGCGCGACATCCCTTTTCGCCGGGGTGAGTCTGTCGAGGTCATCGTCCTCCCATTTGCCACAGTCGCCGCGTCGGGCGCCCGGTACCCGCTCCGGGGCACGCCGGTCACGCTCCTCGCTCCCACCGAACCGGTGGCGGAGGCTGACTGGGAGGCTGCCGGGTGATTGTCCTCGATACGCACATCTGGGTTTGGTGGGTTCATGGCGATGCGGCACTTTCCGCCTCGACGCGCGCGCTGCTCGACTCCGCCGAGCAGACCGGCCTCGGCGTGAGCGCGATTTCCTGCTGGGAGGTCGCCAAGTTGGTTGAGCGCCGGCGGCTTTCCCTGCCTTGCCCCGTCTTCGATTGGATGCGGCAGGCGCTGGCGTATCCCGGTGTTCGCTTGCTCGACCTCTCGCCCGCGTGAGCGTCGAATCCACGCAGCTTCCCGGCCCTTTTCACCACGATCCCGCCGACCAAATCATCGTGGCGACGGCGCGGGTTTTCGATGCGCTACTCGTCACGGTGGACGCCAGGATTCTGGCCTATCCCTATGTCCGGCTGGCACCAACCGACGGCTGAAGGATTGGCCCGGCGAAGGCATTGGTCACGTCGCCCCCGGAACGCGGCGATCCCACGCGCCATGTGGTGCACGAATCCGGCGACCGCACCGGTTCCGGTTCCGGATCGCCTGCTTGCGCCCTCGGCGGCGCTCACTCCCGGCTTGCCAAGCGCCTCGTTTCTGCCAAACCTCAAACCAACATGCACGTACAAGCCCTGGCCCTTTCGGGGATGGACCGCGCGTTCGGCGGTTGTTTCTGGACCCGTCCCTTGGAACAACCGCACCAACAGCGGTTGTTCCCCGGAAAACCCGGGATCAACCGCATGCGGCTCAATCACTGTTCGGCCGACTTAGTGGAGCGCAGAGCGACATGAGCAAAACGCGGCAAGCAAGCACCAGGAGTCCGTTTCGGCTTCTGATGCGTGTCCCCGTACCGTGGGTATTCGTGCTTACGTACATCGTCGGCGTAGGCCTGGAATATGGGCTGCCCTTTCGTGTACGCAATGAGCCGCTTGCAGGCGTCAGCGTTGCGGGTGGGCTGCTGTTCGGTATCGGTGCAGCCATTGCCGGCTGGGGTCTGCTGACCTTCCGAGTGGCGCGCACCACCACCGTGCCCGGGAGAGCGTCTTCCCGGTTGGTCACTTGGGGCCCGTATCGCTTCAGCCGGAACCCGATGTACGTCGGCCTTATCGTCGCGTATCTCGGAGAGGCCGGAATCCTGCAGCAGGTCTGGCCGGTGCTTCTCTTGCCTCTCACCATTGCCTACGTCAACTGGATCGTGATCCCTGTTGAAGAGGCCCAGCTGAGAGCGGTATTTGCGGAAGAGTACGAACGGTACCGGAGGAGAGTCCACCGCTGGCTGTAGGGGCTGAGGCGCGATTGGCGCGGGCCGAACAAGAGCGCTCCAGCGAACCGGCGCTGTGCGTTTGAGTTTTACGAGTCACTGTTTTTACAACATCATCGGCTTCGGCGGACGCGCGCTGTCAGCGCCGGTCGCTGAGCTCACCTCTGAGGGGATCCGACAAGGGGTTTGTCAGGTTTTCTCGAGAGTGGTTTTGAAGGGGCTGCGGCCGAGTCTTCGCGGCGCTCGCCTCGCCGCCGGCTGAATAACCGCGGATGACCTATATTGGTCGTTAGCACGCACCACCATGTACATCCCCAAGCACTTTGACGAACCCAGAGTTGATGTCATGCACGAGCTTATTCGGGCTCGACCGTTGGCTACGCTGATTACGCTCTCGTCCGGCGGGCTGAACGCCAACCACATTCCGTTGCACCTCTCGGAGGCGCCTCTGCCGCTCGGCACATTGCGCGGCCACGTTGCCCGCTCAAACTCGATCTGGAACGATTACGCCAAAGACATTGAAGTCCTGACTGTGTTCCATGGCCCGGACGCTTACATCACGCCATCTTGGTATCCGACGAAAGTCGAAAACGGAAAGGCCGTTCCAACCTGGAACTATGCGGTCGCTCATGCCTATGGCGCGCTCCGCGCGATTGATGACGCGTCGTGGTTGCGGGCCCACCTTGAGACACTGACTGCCCACAACGAAGCAGCGTTTTCTGAGCCGTGGCACCTGCCCGATGCACCTCACGATTTCACAGAAAAGCTCATTGGTGCGGTCGTTGGTATCGAAATCGTTATTACCCGGCTATCCGGCAAATGGAAGATCAGCCAAAACCAGCCTCCGCAGAATCAAGCCGGCGTCATTCGCGGCTTACGCACAAGCGGCGGCGCGGAGTCTCTGGAAATGGCTGCGCTGGTTGAGGGTGCCAAGAATGCGCGCTTACCCATTATTCCACCGGCCTGCGCGAAAAGCCGCGCAGGCCGGTGAATTCAAACGTTGAGTCGGGTTTGTGCAATGTCCCGGCCCCCCTTGGTAGGGCCGACCTGCGAGTCGGCCACCCGAAGCCGGCACAGCGGCGCCCTACCTTCCCAGCCGTCGCCAGTCGCCTTCGCGGCGGGTGATGCCTTCGCGGTCGAGCTTTTCGCAGAGCGGCACAATGATCCGCCGCGAGGTGCCCACCACCTGCCGCAAATCGCTCATGGTCGCCTGCCTGTGGCGGCGGAGGTGCGCCCGGATGGCATCCACCGCCTGCGCGTAGGCTTCGGCCGAGAGCACCTGCTCGGGACCGATCTCCGCGGCTTCGCCGGTCGCGATCAGAAATTTCAACGCCTCCTGCGCTGTTCGGTCGGCGGTGAGTTCCTTGCGAGACGGTGGTTCAAGCGGCTTGGCCTGGAGCGCCTGCCGGAGCCAGTCGCCGGCGGCTTGCAGGCGCGACGGCAAAGCCGGCCGGTGCGTCGCGCGGCGGATGGCCGTGCCGGTGACCACGAAGCCGCTGCGATCCAGTTCAGACACCAGCGCCTCGAACACGCCCGGCACGCGAACCTCGGCTTCGAGGATCGAGCGCAGTTCGGCGAACGGCAGCCCCACCCATTCCGGGTGGGCGCGATGCGCGGCATCCACGGCCGACGCCGCCCGCGCCAGCCAGCCTTGCCAGGCCGCGGTGTCGGCTGCCAGTTCAGCGGTCAACACCAGCCGCTTTTCCGTGGCCAACGCGGTCAGCGAGGCGGTGATTTCGTCCGCACGGAAGCGCGTTCGGCGGAGCAAGGCGTCGCGGCGGGCTGCGCCGTCGCGCGCAAGCGCCGTGAGCACCCACACCGCGGGGTCGTCCGGTGCCGCGGCGCGGGCTTCGAGCAAGGCTTTTTGCGCCGGCATCTGCCAGTGCTTGCGGTCGCCGTCGGCGTCGAGCACCAGGCCGCCGGCCAGCGTGGCCTGCTCCGACCAATCGCGGACGATGAAGCGGTCGCCGGCCAGCAGAAAGACGGGCGTCTCAAACCGCAGTTGCGCCCAGGCGCGCTCGCCCGGCGCGAGTTCGCCGCCACCGTGGACGAACACCGCGGCCGGCACGTTCGCGCTGCCGTGGTGGACGCGCACCCGCGTGCGGTCTTTGAGCGCCCGTGCCGCGGGGATTTGGCTGCCGGCGAGCCGCGCCGATTTTTCGAGCATCACATCGGCGGTGGCGGTTGCTTCGCCGAGTTCGGCGACGGTGATGACGTCGCCGCGGGCCACGCCTTGCGGTTGCGTTTCGGTATGCGGTTCCAGGTCCGGCAGGTTGACCGCGGTGCGCGTGCCAGGCCCGCTGGATGCGACGTCGGCATTGTGGCTTTGGAGGCTGCGGACGCGCGTGGTCTGGCCGGTGGGTTGGAGCACCACGGTTTGGCCGCGTTGCAGCGTGCCGCCGCTGAGCGTGCCGGTGACGACGGTGCCGATGCCCTTGAGCGTGAACACGCGGTCCACCGGCAGGCGCGGTTTGCCGAGGTCGCGTGGCGGCGGCGTTTCGGCGAGCACGCCGGCCAGGGCGGTCTTGAGCTCGTCCAGGCCGCGTCCGGTGACGACCGAGGTGGGCATGATCGGTGCCGCGGCGAACGGGCTGTTCGCCAATGCCTGCCGCACCGCCGCGATGCGCTCCGCCTCGTGACCTTCCACCAAGTCGGCCTTGGTCAACGCCACGACGGCGCGGGTGACGCCGAGGTAAGTGAGGATTTGCAGGTGCTCCTCGCTTTGGGGCATCCAGCCGTCGTCCGCTGCCACGATGAACAGGGCAAGGTCGATCGACCCGACGCCGGCGACCATGTTCTTCACGAAATCCTCGTGCCCCGGCACATCCACGATGCCGACGGAAAACGCGGACGGTTGCACGCCGGCCGGCGCTTCGCCACTGGCGGGCGGGTTCAGAGGCGGGGCGGGCAGGTCGAGTTGGGCGAAGCCGAGGTCGATGGTGATGCCGCGCGCCTTTTCCTCGGGCAAGCGGTCGGGATCGGTGCCGGTCAGAGCTTTGACCAGCGCGCTCTTGCCGTGGTCCACGTGACCGGCGGTGGCGAGGATGTAATGGTGTACCTGCATGATGCGCCGGCTAGCCAAGTCGGCCAGCGGCAGCCGGGCAAACGAAAAGTGCGGCCTCGTGCCGTCCCAGACTCGCCGGGCCGGACGCGGAAAGGCATGCTTTGGCCCGTGGAAATCCGCATCCAGCCTGCCACCGCGGACACGTTCGATGGGGTTCGCCGGTTGTTCCGCGAATACCAGGAATGGCTCGGCGAGGATTTGTGCTTCCAGAGTTTCGAGGCTGAGCTGGCCGAACTTCCTGGTAAGTACGCGCCGCCGCGGGGCGCGCTGTTGCTGGCGATGGACCCGACGGAAGCTGTGGGTTGCGTGGGCGTGCGCCCGCTCGCGGGGAACGTGTGCGAGATGAAGCGCCTGTACGTGCGCCCGCAACATCGCGGGCAGGGGGTGGGCAGGCGTCTGGCCGTGGCCGCCATTGCCGCGGCGCGGCAGGCGGGCTACCGCGTGATGCGACTGGACACGCTGGAGCGGCTGCGCGAAGCGATGCGGCTGTACGAGTCGCTGGGTTTCGTGCGCGTGCCGCCATACTACGCCAACCCGTTGCCCGGCGTGGTCTATTGGCAGCTCTCGCTGGACGCGGTCGGAATGCAAACCCGGTCGCGAGGTTGAAGCCGGCTTGCGAAGACCTTTGCGTTTCCGGGCGTTCGGCGTTTGAATCACCGCGTGAACATCGCTTGATCCCATGAAAGCTCTATCGTTGTTACCCGTTTTGTTCCTCAGTCTTGGATCGTCACTTCAAGCCGCGGACCGCCTCACTTACGTCGATCTCGTCAAACGCCTGACCGATCTGAGCCAGCTCGCCCTGCCGCCCGCGCCGGGCGAGCGTTGCGCGCAGTGGTCCAGTTACGACCGCGCGAGCAAGTACGACGCGGCCACCGGCAAGTACGCCCACTGGGACGCCAACGGTGACGGCGACGGCTACATCCGCAAGGAAGGTGACCAGTTCGTCTTCGCCGAGATGGAAGGGCCGGGCTGCATCTGGCGAATCTGGTCCGCCGCGCCCAAGGAAGGCCACGTCCGCATCTACCTCGACGGCGCGAGCGAGCCGGCGGTGGATTTGCCGTTCATCGGCTACTTCGACGGCAAGAACGCCCCGTTCACGCGCTCGGCGCTAGTCCACACGGTCGCGATGGGCTGGAACAACTACACGCCCATCCCGTACCAGAAATCCTGCAAGATCGTCGCCGACAAGAACTGGGGCGCGTACTTTCAGTTCGATTACCGGACCTACCCGCCGGGCACGCAGGTGCCGACCTTCAAGCGCCAGTTGAGCGCCGAAGAAAACGCCGCGCTCGACCAGGCGAACCAGCTTCTCGCCCACCCAGGATCGGCGCTGCCGCCCAGTCCCGGCGAGGAAACCAAGACGACTCAGTTGTCCGCCAATGGCGGCGGCACGTGCGTCTATTCGCTGCCGGGGCCGCGCGCGATCAAGACCCTCCGTGCCCGCGTGGAGCCGCCGTTCACGCCGGAAGATCGCAGCGCCGTGCGCGAATGGACGGTGCAAATCCAGTTCGATGGCGAGGACGCGCCGAGCGTGTGGGCGCCGTTCGCCGACTTCTTCGGCACCGCGTCGGGCGCGAACCCGTACGCCTCGCTCCCGAGCGGCCTGACCGCGGACGGCACCTGGTATTCGCATTGGTACATGCCGTTTGGGAAGGTGGCGGTGATCACGCTGGTCAACGACGGCCGGCAAAGCCGCAAGATCGACCTCGAAGTTGTCACCGTCCCGCTGGCCGGCGATCCGGCGGGCTACGCCAGCTTCCACGCCAAATGGCATCGCGACGCGTTTCTGCCGACCGATCCCGACCGCCGGAAGATCGACTGGACGCTGCTCAAGACCGAAGGCCGCGGCCGGTTTTGTGGCGTGATGCTCAACGTGTGGAACCCGAAAGGCGGTTGGTGGGGCGAAGGCGACGAGAAGTTTTTCGTGGACGGCGAGAAGTTCCCTTCGACCATCGGCACCGGTTCCGAAGACTATTTTGGCTACGCCTGGTGCAACCCAACCCCGTTCGCGAACGCCTATCACAACCAGACCATTTCAATGGGCAACAAAGGCCACGTCTGCGTGAACCGTTGGCAGATCACCGACAACATTCCCTTCCAGACTTCGTTCGAGGGTGCCATCGAGAAGTACTACCCCAACAGCCGGCCCACGCTTTACGCCAGCACGGTCTATTGGTACCTGATGCCGGGCGGCACGGACGCCTACCAGCCGCAGCCGCTGAGCGAGCGGGTCGGCTACTGGAACGACGCCGATTTGCAGACCTTCAAGGTGAAAGGCGCGTTGGAAGGCGAGCGCTTGAACGTCCTGTCCAAGACCGGCGGCAACGCGGCCGAGCAGGACATGTCGGGATACGAAGGCAATTGGAGCAATGGCGCGCACCTGTGGTGGACCGGTGCCAAACCGGGCGACAAGCTCGAACTCGCGCTGCCGGTGGCGAAGGCGGGCCATTACGAACTCACCGCTCAACTCACCAAGGCGATCGATTACGGCATCGTGCAACTGAGCCTGGACGGCCAACCACTCGGCGGCCCGATCGACCTCTACCATGACGGCGTGGTCGCGACCGGCGCGCTGGACTTCGGCGCGCACGAACTCAGCGCCGGCGTCCATAAGCTCGGCGTCGAAATCGTGGGCGCCAACGCCAAGGCGGTGAAGAGCTACATGTTCGGGCTGGACTACGTGAAGCTGACCCCGAAATGAATCGCCGCGGCCACTGCACGCCGGGCTTTCTTCGGCGGCGGTGGCAAAGGTAAACTCGGTGCCGATGCGCTGCGTGGTGACGGCCGGACCGACCTTCGAACCGCTGGACCAAGTCCGGCGGCTCACCAACTTTTCGACCGGCCGGTTGGGTACCGAGCTGGCCGGCTACCTCGCCGACCACGGCCACGAAGTCATTCTATTGCGCGGCGAGATGGCGATGTGGCCTGCCACCGCGCGGGCCGGCGTTCGCGTCGAATCGTTCACCACCACCGCCGATTTGGGCGCGCGGCTGGCTGGCCTGGTTGGCGCGGAGGTGGACGCGGTGTTTCACGCCGCGGCGGTAAGCGACTTCGGCTTCGGCAAGATCTGGGAACGCCAAGCCGACGGTCGTTTGGTGGAAGTAAGCGCGGGCAAGTTGTCCACCCGCGGCGGGCCGCTACTGGCGGAGCTAGTGCCCACACCCAAGGTGATCGCAGAACTGCGTGACTGGTTCCCGCACGCCTGTCTGGTGGGTTGGAAGTACGAGGTCGATGGCGACCGCGATACCGCGCTGCGCGAGGCGCGCGAACAAATCCGCGAGTGCCGCACCGATGCCTGCGTCGTGAACGGCCCGGCTTACGGCGACGGCTTTGGGTTGGTCCATGCCGGCACAACCGACTGTCGGGATTGTGGTGATCGATGGGAGTTGTTTGCCGCGCTGGCCGGAATTCTTGCCCGGCGCGTGCCTTAAGCATTTAGCCGGACAACAACCGCAGCAAAGCCGGCATCAGTCCTTGAGCAGCGCCGTGAAGCCGGCTTGCTCGAAGTGGCGGTCGGCGGTCAATGCTTCCCGGATGCCGCAATCTTCCATCACTAGGAAAAAAATGCAGTCGGTCAGCGACCAGTCCTTGTCGGAACGGCTGGCCATTCGTTCAAGGCCGCGATCGAACAGGTGAGAATCGAGCGGAACGATTCTCAGCCGCCGGCTGGCGCGCATTGCTGCCACCAGCGCCACGAAGTCCGCATGATCTTCAGCGCGAGCGCAGGCGTTCCCCAACTCCAGCAAGACAAACTCAGTGGTGACCAAGGTCCGGTTCACCCGGGAAGCCGCCACGGCGCGGTCGTGCGCGGGGTCATCCGTCCGTAGCAGCGCCAGATAGAAAGAGGTGTCGGCAAAGACAGCGCTCACGACTTCTTCGGTTCACCACTGACATAGTAGCCGTGATTCAACGCGTAATCCTTGGGCCAATGCGGGCGCGGCTTGGCGAGACCGAGCGCGGTCGCCAGAAACGGATCGTCCTCCGGCCCGAGTTCCAGCGGCTCGATCTTGACTTCCGTTCCCTCCGGCAGGTCAGCCTCCGGCGGCAAGATCACCACGCCGTTTTTGACTCTTCCGGTGTAATTCATAACGACTTCGAACGATGCTACGCTCCGACTTGGCTGGCAACTCCGGATTGTCTCGCCTGGCTTCCATCCCTCCGCGTTCCAAGCTGCACGGGCTGCCGGTTGGCTTCAGAAAGCTCCAGTCTTGACCAGCGTCAACACTGTCCGGCCTCTGGCGGCGCAATCCTTCCCCCGCACGCTTATGAAATCCACCTTGGTTCTTTCGTTGTCGCTCGCGGCGCGGGCGGTGGTGGGATCGTGTTGCCAGGCGCGGGCGGCGGGCTTCGATTTTGCAGCCCCGATCGTGACGGCCGCCGAGGCGACCGGCGCAGAGCAACTCGCGGCCCAGGAAGTTCGCCGTTACGTCTATCTCCGCACCGGCCATCTGCTCGCAGTGCGCCCGGCTGGGCCGAAGCGGTCGGGCGCCGACGCCGCGATCGTGGTGGCGAATCAGAACCGTCCGGTCGTGAAGGCATTGCTCGCAACGCCGGGCGTTCCGGCCACGGCAACGGCGCCGCTCGGTCCGGAGGATTTCTGGCTGCGCACGCTGAAGATCGGCGGGCGTGAGGTCTGGCTGATCACCGGCGGCAGCGACGTGGCGACGTTGTACGGCGCGTACCGTTTCGCCGAATGGCTGGGCGTGCGGTTTTACCTGCACGGCGACGTGGTGCCGGACACGCGTCTGGTGGGCGGTATCCCGGCGCTGGATAAGAAGAGCTCTCCGCTGTTCGCGGTGCGCGGCATCCAGCCGTTTCACGATTTCCCGGAAGGCCCGGACTGGTGGAACACCGACGATTATCGCGCGATTATCGGCCAGTTGCCGAAGCTGCGCATGAATTTCACCGGCCTGCACACCTACCCCGAAGGCGGACCGCACGCGGAACCCACAGTCTGGATTGGACCGGCGGACGAGCTCGGCGCGGGCGGCCACGTGACGGCCAGTTACCCGTCGAGCTACAACAACACGATCCGCACGCAAGCCATTCCGGGGAACTGGGGTTACGCCGCCAAGTTCACCAGCGCTTACGCGTTCGGCGCGGCGCAACTGTTCGACCGCGACGCCTTCGGGCCGGACTGCCTGTTGAACCACTTTCCGCAGCCGACGCAGCCCGACGACTGCAACGCCGTCTTCAACGCCACCGGCGACATGCTGCGCACCGCGTTCACACTGGCCCACCGATTGGGCGTGAAAACCTGCGTCGGCACCGAAACGCCGTTGACGGTGCCCAAAGCCTTGCAGGACCGGCTCCGCGCCGCTGGCAAAGACCCGGGCGATCCCGCGGTGCGGCGCGAGTTGTACGAAGGCCTGTTCCGCCGTATCGCCGCCGCGTACCCGCTGGATTATTACTGGTTTTGGACGCCGGAAGGCTGGACCTGGGAAGGCACCAAGGACGAACAGGTCAAACGCACGCTCGACGACATCAATGCCGCCATCGCCGCCCACGCTGTGGTGAAACCGCCATTCAAGCTGGCCACCTGTGGCTGGGTGCTCGGCCCGCAGCAGGACCGGGCCTTGTTCGACAAGGCGCTCCCCAAAGACATCACGGTGAGTTGCATCAACCGCGAGGTCGGCAAGACGCCGGTGGACCGCGCGTTCAGCGACGTTCACGGACGCGGCAAATGGGCCATCCCCTGGCTCGAAGACGACCCCGCTCTGACCTCGCTGCAGCTCTGGGCTGGACGGATGCGGCGCGATGCCGCGGACGCCCGCCGTTACGGCTGCGACGGGTTGCTGGGCATCCATTGGCGCACGCGCAGTCTTGGCCCGAACGTGTCCGCGCTGGCGCAAGCCGCCTGGAACCAGGACGCGTGGAACAAAGAGCCGTTCGGGCCTGAACCCGCCAAGACGCGCACGCCCGGCGCCGAAGGCGGGGCCGTCGCGGCGTTCACGAATCCGATCGCCGACACCGACGATGACCCGCTTTACCAGACCGTGCGATACAACGTGGCGGCGTACCACCTCCCGCTCAGCAACGGCATCTACCGCGTCACGCTCAAGTTCTGCGAGCCGCATTACACGGCCGCCGGTAAGCGCGTGTTTGGCGTGAAGGTCCAAGGCAGGCCGGTGATTGAGAACCTGGATATCTTCGCCAAGGTCGGCCAGAACCGCGCGCTCGATTTCACCTTCACGAACGTCACGGCCGCCAACGGCTGGCTCGACATCGATTTCGTGCCGGTGGTCGAGTTTCCCAGCATCGCCGCCATCGACATCGAGGGCGCGGGCGGCCAGACCAAGATTAACTGCGGCGGCCCGCAATACCGCGATTACGTGGCCGATTTGTCGGCGTCCGCTGGCACGGAGCAGCACTTTGCGCCCGTGGACGATTTTTACCGCGACTGGGCCGGGCACGAGTTCGGTCCGGAAGTGGGCGAGGCCGCCGGCCGGCTGTTCGCCAAGCTTGACTGCCAACTGCCGCGCCCGAGCGATTGGATCGACGGCCCCGGCGGACTGCGGCCCGACCCGCGCCCGTGGTCGCAAGTGCAGGCGGAGTACGCTTTCGCGCCAGAGTTCGCGCAGTTGCGGCCGCGAGTCCGCGGGGTCGGCAACCAGGCGCGGTTCGACTACTGGCTGGCCACGTTCCAATACCTGCGCGCGATGGCGCAAGTGAACTGCATCTGGGCCCGGTTCAACGCGGCGTTCGACGGGGCCAGGAAGGCTGGCGACGCCGCGACGGCCCGGCGCCTCGCCGAAGAAAAGGTGCTGCCATTGCGACGCGAATTGGTCAGCGCGGTGGCCGAGGTTTATGCGAACCTGCTGGCCACCGTGTCGAACCCCGGCGAGTTGGGAACCGTGATGAATTGGGAACAACACATCCTGCCCGGCTTGCTGACCAGGCCGGGCGAGGAACTGGCAAAAATCCTCGGCCACGCACTTCCCGCCGGCGCCCAGCCAGCGCAGAGCTACCACGGTCCGACGCGCGTCATCGTGCCCACGGTGCGCAGCAGCTACGAACCCGCGGAAGCGCTGACGCTCAAAGTGCTCGTGCTTTCGGAGCAGCCGCCCCGCGAGGCCATCATCAAGTGGCGTCGTTTGGGAGGGCGACAATTCGCTTCGGTGCCGCTCCGGCCGGTGGCGCGCGGGGTGTATACAGCGCAATTCCCGGCCGAGGCGACCGCAGCGACGGATTTCGAATATTTCGTGGAAGTCCAGCCCGCGAGCGGCGCGCCGGTCCACTTCCCGGCGACTGCGCCGGCGTTGAACCAGACCCTGGTGCGGCTGCCGGTGGGATGGTGAGTGGCGTCGGCACATCTTGAATTCGCTTTGCGCGGCGCGTTTTTCGCGACACATTGCTGGCAGTCAGCCTGGATTCCGCGCCGGACGGGAATTGTCTGTCCCGCCCCGAGTGCGAGATATGAGCGAGGCGCGCGACCCGAGCCGACCCGTTGACTTGAACAACTACGTTCCCATGCCAAAAGGAGTTTCCATCCACATCGGTTTGAACCGCGTCGATCCCGACCACTACCAGGGTTGGGACGGCCAGTTGACCGCCTGCGAATTCGACGCGCAGGACATGCTGGCCATCGCCAAGTCCAAGGGCTTTGCCAGCACTCAATTGATCCTCACCCAGGACGCGACGTCGGCGAACGTGGCCGCCGCCATCACCGCCGCGGCGGCAGGCTGCAAGTCCGGCGACATCGTATTGATCACCTACTCGGGCCACGGCGGCCAGGTGCCTGACACCAACCACGACGAGTCCCGGCTGCCCACCGGCCTGAAGGACAAGTACGACGAGACCTGGGTGTTGTACGACCGCCAGCTCGTGGATGACGAGTTGTATGCGCTTTGGCGCAAGTTCAAGGCCGGGGTGCGCCTCGCCGTGTTCAGTGACAGTTGCCACAGCGGCACGGTCACGCGCGCCTTGCCATCCTTCATCGAACTGGCGACGGGAGGCGCCGCCCCGCGCTGGCTGCCTTTGGAGCAGAGCCTGAAAGTCTATCGCGCCAACCGCAAACTCTACGACGCGATCCAAAAGGCGAACCCCAGCGCGGAAAGCGCCCGCGTCCGCTCGTCGGTGTTGTTGATCTCCGGTTGCCAGGACAACCAGACTTCGATGGACGGCCCGCGCAACGGCCTGTTCACCGGCACGCTGCGCAAGGTATGGAACAACGGCCGGTTCGTCGGCGGTTACCAGCCCTTCCGCGACGCCATCGCCTCGCGCATGCCGCCCAGCCAGACGCCGAATTACTTCCGCGTCGGCTCGGCCAACAAGAAGTTCGAGAACCAGACTCCGTTCACCGTCTGACCGTCACGGTCCGCCCGGCGCCCGGAACCATCGAGGCGCCGGGCGGTTTGCTGTGGCCATCGCCGTTCCCATGAAAGCTGCTTCCTCGCGGACCCGCTCCGCCCGCGGCCGGGCCCGCTTGCGGATTCTCGGCGTTCACGGCGTTGGCCAGCAGGAGGCCGACCCGGAATTCTCTGCCTCGTGGCAGCAGGCAGTGGCCGACAGCCTGCAGGCGGCCGGCGTGGCTCCGGCTTTGGCGTTCGAGTTCGTTCGGTACGACGCGCTATTCGCCGCCGCACCGCGCGACTTCGCGGTGTGGCGGCGGGCGTTCGAGCGCTTGCTCAGCAGCGGCGCGCAGGCCGCGGCGCAAAGCGTGCAGAATTGGCTGGGCGGTTTGTTCGGCCAACGCCGGGTGGCGTCCCCGGGCCCCACGCGCGGGTTGTTCGACTGGCTTCCCGGCACGCGCGAAGACCTGCAATGGACCGCCGGCATGGTGGCCCAGTGGGTGGCGGACGAAGCGCTGCGCGCCCAAGCCCGCGCCGCGCTGCTGGCCGACGTGCGGCGGTTTCGGCCCGACGTGGTGCTGGCCCACAGCCTGGGTTCGCTGATCGGTTACGACACGTTCGCGCGTGCGGACGAGGGCGGGGCGGAGGCGATCAGCGGGCGGGTCTTCGTGTCGTTCGGCTCACAGATCAACAATCCGTTCGTGCGCGACTGCTTCGGCGGGCGGCTCACGGCGCTGCCAGCGCGGCATTGGTTTCACCTCTTCAACCGCCACGACGACGCCTTTACCGCGCCCATCAAGTTGCCGCTGCCGGACTTCACGCAGGTGGCGACGGATTTCGACATCGCTGGCCTGCTCGACCACGATGCGACCGCCTACCTGCGGCACCCGGAAACGAGCCGGGTGGTCTGGCGTTCGCTCCTATCGCCGGCCCCGACGCCGCTCGCGGTGGCGGTGGCGGCCGCGCGCGCGGTGGCGCCGGAGCGCGCCCAAACCACGGCGGCTCCGCAACCCAAGAACCTCCGCGAAGCCATTGCCTTCTCGATCGGCAGCGCGCGCCGCACCGTGGCGCGCCGCGCCTTGCTCGTGGGCATCAACGAGTACACGCACCCAGAGTGGCGGCTGGAAGGCTGCGTGAACGACGTGTACTTGATGAGCCGGCGGCTGCAGCAATTTGGCTTCGCCGCGGAGAACATCCGCATCGTGCTGAACGAGCGCGCGACCGCGGACGCCATTCGCGAACGCCTCGAATGGCTGTTCGACGGCTGCGCTGACCAGCAGGGGCGCGTGTTCTTCTTCAGCGGCCACGGCGCGCAGATTCCCGGCTACGGCGTGGGCGAAACCGTGGATCGCGCGGACGAATGCCTCGTGCCCCACGATTTCGATTGGACGGCCGAACGCGCGGTCATGGACAACTGGTTTTACGAGTTGTACAGCCAGCTTCCCGACTCCGCGCATGTCCTGTCGGTGTTCGACTGCTGCCACAGCGGCGGCATGTCGCGCGACGGTGGCACTCGCGTGCGCGGCCTGACGCCTCCGGACGACATCCGCCATCGCATTCTGGCTTGGGACGAGCAGAGCCAGACCTGGCATCACCGCGCGGGCGAAGCGCCAGCCGAGCCGGGCGTGGCGCCGACGGCTGGCGTGGGCGTGCGACGCCTGTTTCGGCGGGCACGCGCCGCCGCTGCCGGCCAACCGCCGACGTGGTCCGACCCGGCGCCGTTCGGTCATGCCGGGCCATTCGTGCCCGTGCTGCTCGAAGCCTGCCGCGAGGAGGAACTCGCCTGCGAGCACCGCGAAGGCGCGGCGGCTTACGGCGCGTTCACCTGGTCATTAAGCCAGGTCTTGAGCCAGCGACGCCGGCCGAAGTCGTGGGGCGAGTTGCGCAACGGCATCGAGCGCCAGCTCCAGAAAATGCGCTACGCCCAGCACCCAGGTCTCGAAGGACCGGCCCAAGTCGAAGCGAGGCCGGTGCCGTGGTTTCAGACTTGATCTGCCCGGCTTGGGTGCAACAGGACAGGCGGCACTGAAGGGTTTTGTGCGGCTTGCGAAATGGATTGAATCGCGGGCGCTCGCGGGCCATTGAATGCCCATGCAATCCTGGCTCCGCTTTTTCTGCGCCGCGGTCGTTTCGTGCGCGTCAAATTGCGCGCTGTTGGGTGGCGCGCCTGAACCTATCGACCCGCTGGCCTGGCCGATCCTGACCCGCGAAGCCCGACCCGGCGCGTATTGGTGGTGGATGGGCAGCGCCGTGGACACCACGAATCTCACCCGCGAACTCACCCGCTACCGCGACGCCGGCCTGGGCGGCGTGCACATCATCCCCATCTATGGCGCGAAAAGTTGGGAAGATCGGTACATCGAGTATCTCAGCCCGCGCTGGATGGAGATGCTCGGCTACACGGTGACTGAAGCCGGCCGGCTTGGCTTGAACGTCGATATGACTACCGGCTCGGGCTGGTGCTTCGGCGGGCCGCGCGTGACCGATGCGGAGGCCAACGCCAGCGTGGTCTGGCAGACCTTCGAGGTGGCCGCGGGCGAACACCTGCCGGCGAAGCTCGAGGCCAAGGCGATCCAAACCCTGATGGCGCTCGGCCCTGAAGGTCAAAGGGTCGAACTCACTGGCAAACTCGCGGCCAACGGCACCTTGGACTGGACCGCGCCGGGCGGTTCTTGGCGCTTGTGCGCGGTCTCGCAGCGGCCTTCCGGCCAGCAGGTCAAACGCGCCGCACCCGGCGGGCAGGGTCACATGTTGAACCTCCTTTACGCACCTGCCATGACCGACTACCTGCGCTGGTTCGACGCGGCCTTCACCAACTACGCCGGCCCGATGCCGCGCGCGCAGTACCATGATTCGTACGAGTACCGTTCGGATTGGGCGCCTGATTTCCTCGCGCAATTCGCGAAACGCCGCGGTTACCGCCTGCAAGACGAGTTGCCCGCGCTGTTCGCGAACGCCCAGCCGCCGCGTGCCCGCGGAGCCGCCGGCGCTGGCACTGCCAACTTTGGCCCCGTCGATCGGGATCGCGCCGCGCGGGTGAAGTGTGATTTCCGCGAGACTGTGTCGGACATCATGGTCGAAGACACGCTGCCGTTGTGGGCGAATTGGGCGCGCCGTCACGGCTGTCTCACCCGCAATGAAGCGCATGGTTCGCCGGGCAACTGGCTCGACCTTTACGCCGTCGCGGACATTCCCGAGACGGAGATGTTCTACCAAGACCGGAGCAAGTTGATCGCGAAATTCGCGTCGTCCGCGGCGCATGTTACGGGCAAGCCGCTCGTCAGCGCGGAGACCGGCACCTGGCTCAAGGAACATTTCACCGAAACGCTGGCGGACATGAAATACCTCCTGGACGACCTGTTTCTGAGCGGTGTGAACCATGTGTTCTATCACGGCACCTGCTATTCGCCGGACGAGGTCGGCTGGCCGGGCTGGCTCTTCTACGCGAGTTATGAAATGAACCCGCGCAACTCGATCTGGCGCGACATGCCCGCGCTCAACGCCTACGCCGCACGCTGCCAGTCCGTGCTGCAAAACGGCCGGCCCGACAACGACATCCTGCTCTACTGGCCGCTGCCCGAGTTCTGGCACAACTCCACCGGCCTGGCGCGCAACCTCACCGTGCACGCGCGCGATTGGTTCGAGGACCAGCCGATCGGGCAGACTGCGTCGAACCTCTGGAGCCGCGGCTACGCGTTCGATTACGTTTCTGACCGGCAGCTTGCCGCCGCCCGCGCCACGCCCGATGGCATCCAGGTTCCCGGTGGCACGTACCGCGTCGTGGTGGTGCCGCCGTGCCAGTTAATGCCCTTCACCACACTCTCGAACTTGATCGCGCTGGCGCGAGCCGGCGCCACGGTGATTTTCGAGAAATCGCTGCCGGCGGATGTGCCGGGCTTCGCCAGTTTCGAGGCCGAACGGGCGGCTTTGAGGCAACTGCTGGCCGACGCGCATCTGAGCGCACCCGCCACGGCTGGCACGGCCAACGAGTCCGCGGTCGGGGCCGGGCGGGTGCGGGTCGGCGAACTTGAGGTCGCGCTCAAAAACGCGCAGGTGCCCAGCGAACCGATGTTCGCCCGTGAAGGGCTGATGTGTATCCGGCGCGCGGCCGCAGGCGGGTACTGGTATTTCATCGCCAACCGGACCGAGACAGCCGCCATGGACGGCTGGGTTCGCCTCGGCCGGCCCGCGGCGTCAGCGGTCATCCTGGATCCCATGACGGGTCGCACCGGCGCGGCTGCTTTGCGCCAAGGCGATGGCGGCACACCCGAAGTATTTCTCCAACTTGCGCCCGGCGAATCTGTGGTTTTGCACTGCTTCGACCAGCCGCAATCGCTAGGCGCGGCATGGGTGTATCGTGGCACAGCGCAGCATCCAGTTCCGCTGCCGGGCACCTGGCAGGTCCAATTCCTCGCGGGCGGGCCAATAATTCCTGCGGCGTTCACGACTGCGAAGCTGGCATCGTGGACGGAATTCGGCGATCCGGACGCCCAACGCTTCGCCGGCACGGCGCGGTACTCGCTGCGCTTCGAGCGGCCTTCCGGCGATGCGTCGAGTTGGCAACTTGACCTTGGCCAGGTTTGCCAAAGCGCGCGCGTCCGGCTCAACGGCGAGGATTGGGGCACGCTGATTGCGCCGCCGTTTCGCGTGGTCGTGAGCGAACTCAAGCCCACGGACAACCTCCTTGAAATCGAAGTCACGAACGGCTCGGCCAACCGCATCCGCGACCTCGACCGCCGCGGCGTGCCGTGGAAGACCTTTCACGACATCAACTTCGTGAACCTCGACTACAAACCCTTCGACGCCTCGAACTGGCCGCTCACGCCGTCCGGCCTGCTGGGTCCGGTCACGCTCGCTCCGTTGGCGCCGGTCGCCATGCCGCGTTGAACTTGCGCTCCCGGCAGTCACGGACCCGTTCTTGAAAGCAAACAGGCGACCGTCCACCTCAGGACGGCCGCCCGTTCGTGACATTCTCCGACCGGTCTCAGTCCAGCCGCTTCACGCGGATGTTCTTGTATCGGATCGTGCTGTTCGGGTCGTGGCCCTGGAGGGCGAAGGTGCCTTCATCGAGCTTGCGGGTGAAATCCTTGCCCGCCTCGGCGCCCGGCGGTTCGACGTATTGCACGACGACCTTGCCATCGACCTTCACGGTGGCGGTGTTGCCTTTCACGATGATTTCCTGCGTCCACCACTTCTTGTCCTGGCAGGACGTGAGGCCGGTGTTCACGATGCCGTACAGGCTGCCGGTCTTGATCCAGTCGGTGTGGGTGACGTTCACCTGCGACTCGAAACCGTACTTCGGCCAGCCTTCCTCCTGGTACTTGGTGTCGAAGTAAATGCCGCCGTTGGAGCCAGGCTCGGTCATGACGTCCACCTTGAGATCGAAGTCCTTGAACGGCTTCGTGTCGCCCACGTAGAACAGGTGGCAGCGCGGGCCGTGCGCGACGAAGGCGCCGTCCTCGATCTTCCACGTGCCGGGGCTTTCCTTGGCGGTTTTCCACCCGTCGAAAGTCTTCCCGTCCATCAGGGAAACGAACCCGTCCTCGGAATCCGCGGCGAGGGCGAAGCCGGTGGTGATGCTGGCGGCCAGCAGCGATATAATGATGCGTTTCATAGCGGGCGGCGACCCTACGCTCGCCGCTCGTGCCCGCCAAGTGTCAAAACCGGGCCGGCCAGGGCTGCTCTAAAGACCGGCCGATTGAAGGACGAACAATGCCTGCAGCCCTGAGATCCAAGGCTCGAAACCCGAGATCCGAGAATGGCTTGATCCGAGGGGCGACTGCTTCGCCCGGGGGCGTTGTGGATTCGGGAGTTCGGACTTCGGATTTACTTCGGTATTCGGTCTTCGGATCTCGAATTTGGAACGGACCGAATCGACTTTGGAGCGCCCCCGGCGGGCCACGCGCTCGTTCACTTCGGCCTTGCGCCGGCTCCCGGTTCGGCTGGAATGCGCGCGATGAAGCTCCTCCGGGACCCGTTCGCCGCCTCGCCGTTGATGGCGCGCTTCCTGCCCTACCTGATCTTCGTCGCCCTCACCACCCTGCAAGGCAAGCTGGGGGCGGGGTCCGAGTACTGGGTGTACCTGGCCAAAACGCTGGTCGGGGCGTGGCTGGTCTGGCTGGCCCGGCCGTTCGTGACCGAGGCGCGGTGGGCGTTCAGTTGGGAGGCGGTGGCGGTGGGCGTGGGGGTCTGTGTCCTCTGGGTGGGGCTCGATCCTTACTATCCGCGGCTGGGCGAACTGGCGGTGAAGTTCGGCCTGAGCGCGCCCAAAGACCCGGCCCAAGCCGCGGCGCCGCTGTGGAATCCGTTCGTCCAATTCGGCGCCGGCAGCGCGCTGGGCTGGCTCTTCGTGGGCGTGCGGATTGCGGGCTCGACGCTGGTGGTGCCGCCGTTGGAGGAGGCTTTTTTCCGGTCGTTCCTGTACCGGTATTTGATCCAGGCGGACTTCACTGCGGTGCCGCTGGGCACGCTGGCGTGGACGCCGCTGGTGGTGAGCGCGGTGGGGTTTGGCCTGATCCATTTCCAGTGGTTCGCCGGCATCCTGTGCGGCCTGGCATACCTGGGCCTGATGATCCACAAGCAGCGGCTGGGCGACGTCCTGACCGCGCACGCGATCACGAATTTCCTGCTGGGCGTCTGGGTGGTCTGGAAGGGCGCCTGGCAGTTCTGGTAAACCCCGCTTCGCGCTCTCCCCGCATGAACCCTCAACCGACCCTCGAGACGCCGCGGCTGCGGCTGCGGCCGTTCATGCCGGCGGACGCCCCGCGGCTGCGCGAGCTGGCCGGCGCGCGAGAAATCGCCGACACCACGATCTCGATCCCGCACTCGTACCCGGAAGGCCTGGCGGAACGCTGGATCGCCCAGCAGGCGGCCGAGTTCGCGGCCGGTCGCACGGTGGCGTTTGCGGTCCAGTTCAAGCCCGACCCGGCGTTGATCGGCGGGATCGGGCTGCGGGACATTGACCGCGAACATCTCCAGGCCGAGCTGGGGATGTGGATCGGCGTGCCGTGGTGGGGCCGCGGCTATGCGCTCGAAGCGACCCGCGCGCTGGTGGATTACGGCTTTGGCCAGCTCGGGCTGAACCGGATTCACGCGCACCACCTCACGCGCAACCCGGCATCCGGCCGGGTGCTGACCAAGGCGGGCTTCCAGCGCGAGGGCCTCTTGCGACAGCGCGTCCGCAAATGGGGGGTGTTCGAAGATGTGGTGCTTCTCGCCCTCCTGCGTCAGGACTGGGACCCCGAGGCCGGCTGGAACGAGGCGGCGTAAGGCGAAGCCGGTTTCAGATCGTGACGGCAAAGGACACTCTCAGTTGGGCTTGCCGCGGGGCGATCGCGGGCGCCTGCAAGGCTATGCGAACCCCGTCTGGCGCACTGCGGGGTCCGCCGTAACTCATTGAATACAGGCTTGTCACGCCGCGCTTTCCGGTGGAGGCTTCGGCTTGGGAACTCGCCGGAGACGAGTTCGGAAATCGCCGCTGACTTTGTCCGAATACTACTGTTAGGTGCCCACAATGTCGCAGAAACTCTCACCAGAGCGGAAGCTGTTTGATATGTTCGCGGTGGGAGTCGCGTACGTCACCACATCCGATGACGCGTGCGAACCGGCCTTTGGCACTTGCTTCCACATCGGCGGGGGCGTTTTCATCACGGCTCGGCATGTCGTAGAAAATCGGACTATTACGAAGATAGCGACGACGATCGTCTCCACTGACATTACATACGGTTCGTTTCTGCCTCGTGAGGCCAGGCATATCAAGGGTCCGTTTTTCCACCCGAATTCCAATTACGACCTTGCCGCGTTTCGACTTCCCGGCCTAAGCGCACCTCAAAATTCCATCTTACGATGTCGTCAAAGATGGAGTTGATACGGAGTTGTTGCTGAGGCCCGTTGTCGTAATGGGTTACCCACCGATTCCCGGAAGCAAGTCGCCGGTTCTTGTATGCGCCAGAGCAGAAGTGAATGCCACTTTTGTCACATATTTCGATGACCAGCGAGTTTATCTGGTTTCATGCCTTGCACGCGGCGGTTTTAGTGGAGGTCCTGCCCTGACGCTTCCACACCATTGTTTAGGAGTAGTCACGAGGTCCATCCTCAGGGCAGAGATGCCGCCAGAGTTGGGATTCATGGCTGTTGTTGGTCCGATTCCAGTACTTGAACTATTGCACCACCACCAGATGATGCCGAATTATTTGCGGGAGCAGGTATGGGAGCCACACATGAAACAGAAAGGAACCTAACAGAATCGCTGGAGACGAACCGCCGCTGAGCGTCTCGGTTTTGACATGGATGGATTTATGAGCATCATCAGACACAGCTTGAGCCCGCTTCCAGCGGCGGTCGCTCAGTTCACCTCGTTCAGTCCCGGGGTTCGAGCGGGCGGCCTTGAACGCGGGGAACCGGCCGGCGACGACACCGAAAAACACCACGCCGGCAAGCAACGCCGTGGAGGTGACGACAAGGGGCGTTGGCCGCGGGTGGGCTGGTCGCCAAGTTGCTGGCTCAGAGGATGAACCCCAGAGCCCGATTCGTTGGACCGGGCTTAGATGCGCTCTTCCTCGAGGTCATAGACATCGAAGAAGACATAGACCGGCCGGTTGCGGCGCACGAACTTCGGAACGTAGTCCTCCATGTATTCCTGGATGCCGTCCGGCAGGTCGCCGAGGCGTTTCTCGCGCAGCTCGTTGTTCCAATGGATGATTTCGATGCGCGGGCGGGGCTGCGCAGTCTTCTGAATCCAGTCAGCGATCTCGGCATCGGTCGCGCCCGTAGCCACGAAGTCGCGGAAGGCCTCGTATTTGAGGCCGGCGAACTCCAGCCATATCTGGTCCACCGGGCAACCGGAGTGGTACTCACCCGCGGTGCCCGCCAGCACCGCGCGGCACTTGTCTACCGCGCGCGCGGCGATGACGTAGCCGGCCAGGGTTTCGCGCGGGCTGCGCGGGAATTCTTTGGTGAGGTCGCGGGCCAATAACTTGAGTTTGTCTTGGGCAGTCATGGTTTCTTTCGTGGTGTTTTCGACTTACTGCGAACCGCGGATAGACGCAGACCAACGCAGATAGGAGAGGAATTGGCGTCATGGGAGAGTTGGCCCCCGCAGTCAAACCGCACTCATCGATCAACTCCCGGTAGGTTTTGTTTTATCCGCGTTCATCGGGGTTCGTCTGCGGTCTTCCAATTCGGCTGACAATACAGGTGCTTCAGGCTGTGAGTTTCGTGGCGATCGTCGCCACGTGCCGGCCCTGAAAACGGGCCTGGGCCAGCTCCTTGGCACTGGGTTGGCGAGAGCCATCCGCACCGGCGATGGTGGCCGCGCCCCAAGGCGAACCGCCTTTGACCTCGCTGATGTCCGCCAGTTCCGGGCAGGCGTAAGGCAGGCCCACGTACACCATGCCTTGGTGCATCAGCGTGGTGACGAAGCTGATGATGGTGCTTTCGTTGCCGCCGCCGGTGCCGGTGCTGGTGAAAACGCTGCCGACCTTGCCGACGAGCGCGCCTTTGACCCACAACCCACCCGTCTGATCGAGGAAGTTCCGCATCTGCCCGGCCATGTTGCCGAAACGCGTCGGCGTGCCGAAGAGGATGGCGTCGTAGTTGGCAAGCTCCTTGGGCGAGGCTACGGGCGCGGCTTGCTCGAGCTTCGCGCCGTAATGCTTCGCCACCTCGGGTGGCATCGTCTCGGGCACGCGCTTGAGGGTGACTTCGACGCCGGCGACCGAGCGAGCGCCTTCGGCAACGGCGTTGGCCAGTGTCTCGACGTGGCCGTACATCGAGTAGTAGAGGACGAGGATTTTGGTCATGGATGCGATAGGTTAGCTGAGTTCAAGGGCAAGATGGCTTCTGAGTCACGGGCGGGGCGAGGCGCCGGCGATGCTGAGCGTGAGGGCGATGTCGTTCGACACCTTGTCCTCGGGCGCTTGCGGGTTGATGCCGAAATCGCTGCGCTTGATGGTGAAATTCGCCCGAATCACCAACAGGTCGCCCTTCAAGTTCGGCACGCGCTGGCCGAGCTTGTCCTTCAGGTAATTGAAGGTCACTGGCACGGTGATCTCCTTCGCGACGCCTTTGATTTTCAGCGTGCCGGTCGCGTCCGCGGACGTTTTGTCGCCGTCGGTCTTGACGTGGCGGAGTGCCTTGACCTCGAAGGTGACCTCGGGATGCGCGGCCACGTTCATCCACTGGGCCCCGTGGAGGTGGCCGTTCATCATCGGGTTCGGCACCTGCAAGCTGGCAGCCGCGACGACGATCCGGCCTTTGGTGGTGGCGGGGTTTTGCGGGTCGAACGTGACGGTGCCGCTGATGCCATTCGCACTGCCATTGATAGCCTCCAGCGGGGCATCCAGCTTAAAGACGGCGTTGTTCACGCCTTTGGGGTCTTTGAAGTCGAAGGCCTGCGGCGCGGCCACCGCCGGGACGCACAGGGAGGCGAGGACGAGGAGGTGTTTCAGGGTGCGGTTCATGGTGTGGGTTCGAGGTTCTTGGGTTTACGAAAAAGCAGAGAGGCGGCAGCGAGCAGGCCGGCCCCGAGCCAGGAGGCGCCCAGGAAATCCACGCCCGGCACGAAGCGCGACTGGTATTCGATGCCTTCGATGCCGGTCACCTCATCGACCATCTTCACCGGCACGCGGGTCTTGGTCCAACCGCGGTGCGCGCCGGTGCCCAACCAGGCCGCGCTGGCGGTGAGGGCGAGGAACAACGCGAGGGTCCGGAGGCGGCGGCTCATGGCGCGGGTGGCGGGTGCGCGGATCAATTCAGGTCGAACAACAGCGCTTCCGTGTCTGCCTGGGCGGTCAACGTGAGCATTCCCGACGTTTCGGTGCTCGCGCCATCGCCGGTCGCGAGCGCAACGCCGTTGAAAGTGAGCACGCCGTCCGCCATTTGCAGCCAGGCGCCGCGGCCGGGCCGAAGTTCATGCCGGGCGGACTGGCCGGCCGGGAGTTTCAAGCGGTAAACCTCCGCGTCCTGGTGAATGACTGCGGAGCCTTCGCGACCGTCCGGCGAGATCACGAGCACCTTGGCGGCTTGTGCGTGCTCCGGTTGGGGATGCCACTCGGTGCAGGACGGCACGAGGCCGCGCCGGTTGGGAAGGATCCAGACCTGGAGAAAATGCGTCGGCTCGGCGGGCGAAGGGTTGAACTCGCTGTGCGTCACGCCGGTGCCCGCGCTCATGAGCTGAATCTGGCCGGGGCGGAGGACGCGGCCGTTGCCCAGGCTGTCGCGGTGTTCCAACGCGCCGGCCAGCACGTAGCTGAAGATTTCCATGTCGCGATGCGGGTGCGCGCCAAAACCCTGGCCGGGCGCGACTTGGTCGTCGTTGATCACCCGCAGGCTGCGGAAACCCATGTGCGCCGGGTCGTGGTAATCCGCGAACGAAAACGTGTGCCGGCTCGAGAGCCAGCCGTGGTCGGCCCGTCCGCGCTCTGCCGCTTTCCGAATTCGTACCATGAGCCAATGAGTAGCCTGCCCGTGGGCGTCCGGCCAATTCTTCGCGAGTTTCGGGGGAGTTTGAGGCCGCGCCGACGCAGATTGGCGAGCGTGCCGACAAGGGCCGGCTGCGGGGCTTGCCGGCCGATTGGGGGCCTTTCCTTTTTGGCCGGTCGTGGCCGAGCCGGGCATTACGACCGCCAGGGCGCGTTGCCGAGAGCCCGCTCCTTTTCCTCCAGCCGGAAGATGCGCCGCGCATTGCCGTTCATCAGACCGGGTACCAACTCGATGGCCTCGGAGCGTGAAATCCAGCCGTCGCGAATCAGCCCTTCCAAGGCGCGGGTGAGGCCTTGCCGGGCAATGGTGGCGTGACCGACCACTGGCTCCACCGGGATGTAATCGCCGCCAAAGGTGAGCAACTTGTTCGCCGGGGCGGTCACCAGAAAATCGCGAACGAAACGCTCGGTGGCTGAAGGGCTGATGAGCCAGGCCCAGCACAGATCCACCACCGCGTTGGCGTAATGCTTGGCCAACGCCAGCATTTGCTCTTGGTAGGGATAACCCATGTGCATGAGCACAAACGTGGTGTCGGGTGCATGGCGCAACAGCTCGGCCACATCGCCGGGGTTTTGCGCCACGCGGGCCAGCGGCATCGAGTTTTGGCCGGCGTAATAGCCGGTGTGGAGTTTGACTGGCAGACCCGCCGCCGTGGCCCGGCGTACGCAATGCCAGAAGAGGTGGTCGTCCACCGCTTTGCGCTCGTCGGCGGAAACCGGGTCACCCGTCAAGAGCTTGCGAAACGGCTCGGCGGCGCGCTCGGCCGGCACGTCCTCGAAATCGAGCCGCCGCGAATACGCCACCTGCGTCTTCACCGCCGTGGCATACGGCGCGTAACGCGCGAACCAGTGGTCGATTACCCGGTGCCAGCCAGCGAGGTCGGTCGCCTTCGAGCCTTCAGCGTCGGTGAAGTGCTTCCAATTTCCGCTGCCGGCGCCGAACGCCAGGATGCTCAGATCCTGCATCAAAAGCTGCGGTTGACGCGACTCCATGAACGGCGCCTCCAGTGAGTTTACCTGGCAGGACTCAACGCCGGCGTGCTGGGCCAGGACGATGGCATAGAACCCCGGTTTCACGGTGTGGCGATAACCTTCGGCCACGCGATTGATCGTCTTGCCATCCAGCTCGGAAACTCCGTAAAGGCGCTCGATCGCAATGCGCACCGCCTGGCCGTAGCCGGTGTGTTTTACCGCGGGCCACCAGGGCGCGAGCAACGCCCACTTGCGGCTGGTCGCGGTGTCCGGCGCGGTGAACGCGGCGTAATCCTTCGCGGGCATGCCCGCCACGAGCAGGTCCGAATTCAAGTAGTGCGTGAACAGCAACGCCCAGTCGTTGCAGGGCAGGAGCGGCGCGGGCTGGCTCCAACCGGTGCGGCGCTCCTCCTCGACCAGGTGCTCGTGCGTGTCGATGAAGGGCGTTTTCGTAATCACGGCCGCGAGGTCGTCGCCTTCGGCCGGTGTGGAAGCGGCCTCGACTGAGGCGGCGCCGGTAAGGAACAACGACGCGGCGGCGGTGCCGGTGCTGGCCAACGCGGCACGACGGCTGATGGCTTGGGAAGAAGTGGAACTTTTCATGGCTCGGCCCTTAAGCGAATCGGGACGTTTACGGCTGGCGAGTGCGTAAGCTCCGCTCGGCCTCGGCGGTGCGCTTCAATCCATCGTAAATGCCGCGAGCCAGGGCCACACGTTCGAGCAAGGCGTCGCCTTGCCGGGCGAGCAGCTTGCGGTAACGGTCGTTCTCGAGCTTGCCTTCGGCGTCGAGCCGCCGCGCTTCGGCAACGATGTTTTCGATTTCCTTCAAGCTTGCCTGCCGCTTGGCAATCAAGTCGTCGATTGCGTCGTACTTCCAAAACCGCAGCCCCTCGCGGATCACATAAACGGAGGTGGTGTGGGCGGTGGTGCCATCCCCAGCGCGGGCCCGGGCCGCGATCCAGCAGCCGTCGCCCGCGTCCACTGTGAAGTCCAGCACGGCCTCGGGTTTCTTCGGGTCCTGCGACTCTGCCGCGCGGATGACTTCGCCGTGCCGGACGATTTCCAACTTCACCGGCGCCATCCGCCGCGGATCACCCCAGGCGCGGGCGCGCACGCGCAGTGCGCGGTCAGATTTCACGACCAGTTCGTCGCCCGGCAGGGCGTCGTCCACGCGGAACTCGAGCATCGGCCCGCTCGTGGTAAAAGTGCGCCCGCGACCGAAGGCGGCGAACCAGTTGTCGGCAGTGAATGGTTCGCCGCCAAGATACGTGTAAGCTCGGACTTCGCCGACGGTGCCGCCCCAAGGCACGTCCGAGCCGGCGCTGGCCGTCAGTTTGCAGCCGAGGTTGAGGAATTCGTAGTAAAGGTCGGTGCCGAGGTGGTTGAATTGGAGGATCTCGACGAAGTCCACCTTCGCCCGCGGCACGTTCAGGCTCATGTCCCGGTGGACGTGGAACATGCCGGAATTGACATGCGCGTACCCGCTGAGGCCGCCCTGCGCGTGGACGGCATCGAAGACGGTGTCGTAAAGGAAATAGCGTTCCGGGTCGCGCACCATCGCGGTGATGTTCATCGCGAGCGTGTGACCGATCTGGTCGTGCGTGCGCGGGCACTCCTGGCCGGGCGACAAGATGTACTCGCCGTCCACCACGCGGTACGCCGGGCCGAAACCGCGCTGCTCGAAATAGGTGCGGTAAATGTCGCCCATCTTCACGATGTTGGCGAGATGCACATCCTCCGCCTGGACCCAGGCCATGACATTGCGGGCGTCGTCGTCACTCAGGATGCGGGTGTGAACGTGGTCGTCGCCGGACCACCAGCCCAGTTTGCGCAGGTCCGTCCAACGCTTCGGTCGCAACGTGCGCTCGACGGTCTCGCCGGATTTGATGGTCACGTCTTCGAACAAAACTTCGTGCTCGACGCCGCGCCGCACGCCGATTTGCCAGACGCCGGGCGCGAGCGCCATGTCGAACGGGCCGGGCGAACACCAGAAATGCACGCCCAGCGGGCCGGGCAGATTCGCCGCGCGCACGCCGGTGGCCGAGCCCTGGCCGTCGAATTGTGGCGCGAACTCGATGCCGTTGGCGGGCCGGCGTTGCAGGCCGTCGGTCCGCCACATCAAGCGGACCATTGCGGGCGTGGGCTGGCCGGTGTCGTCCGAAAGTATGGTAAGCTTCAGCCGGCCGGGCGGGGGCGTGGTCACGTCCAGCGAGACTGGCAACGCCGGTTGGCCGGGACGGTTGAACTGGAGTTGCAGCGTGGTGCGGCCGAACGGCAAATGCTCAAGACCGGCGACCGCGTAGGTCGTGCCGCCGGCGGCGACATCGAAAGTCACGCGGCTCGACTCGCCGCGTGGCTGCGAAAGGTCGGCCAGGCTGGTGCTGAAATCTGGCCTGCCGGCGCCCGCCAGAACTTCGATCAACAACGCGCCGGTGTCTCCCGGCTGCTCGACCGGCCCGGCGGGCGTCAAGCTCGGCCGCGGCGTGGCGAGGTCCAGGCGGAGCAAGCGCGGACACTGCTTGACCAACTCGAGCAGCCGGCCGGCCGCCTTCGCGCCGCGCGTCGCCGCGGCCTCACGCGCGGCATCGTCGCGGGCGTCGCGCCGTTGCTGATCGGCGGTGCGCAGCTCGCGGTTCAGCGACTCCAGTTCTGCGCGGTTCGCCTCGCCAAAAAGGTACCAATGGTTGTGCGCTAGCCGGCCGGCGAAGTCGAGGACCCCGGGCGGCGGCGAAGGTGTGCCGGCGGTCAGATGCGGCGCCAGGCCCAGCACAGCGACGGCAAACGCGAGTTTCAGCAAGTGATGTCGAGTGTTCATATGAAGGTCAGGTTGCGGACTGGTGAGGTCAGGGTTTGGGGGCGGGGGCGGCGTCAGGTTTCTCGTTGGCCACACGCGGCGGCGCCAGCACGCGCGCCTTGAACTGCCGCGCTTCGCCGTCGCGGGCGGGCGGGAAAACCGGGTCGCTTTGCGGCAAGGCTTCGAGCTGACAGCCGTCCTTGCCACGGACCTGAATGGTGCCCAGCGCGCGCACGCCGGACCAAAGGCGATCCTCGACGACGATTGAGGCACCAGCGGCCAGCCTGGTTGGCGTGCGCCCAAACCGGTGCAGCGTAAGTTGGTGATGGCCGGGGCCAACCCGGTCGTTGTCGAGCAGGTCGAGTTCCGGCGCGTACAACTCGGTGAGCGTGACCGGTTCGTCGTTGATCCGAAGCCGCACCGCCGGGGTGAGTTTTGGCGCCAGCGTTTTCAAGTACGTCTCGGTTTCGGCAAGGCTGATGCGACCGTCGCCGTTCGCGTCCATGTGCTCGCGCTCGTGCGCGGAGCCGTCTTCGAAGAACGTGAGCTGCACCGTCACGTCCACATTGCGCGCGCCGACCACGACTTCGACGCGGTGCTGGATATACCCGGCGAAAAAATCGTGAGCCGCGACCGACCCGGCTCCGGCGAGGACCACAGCCAGCACTCGGACAGCCCGCGAGGCGGCGAACCATGACAGCCGTGGCGACGGAGGTTCAGGCTTGGGCATGACTGAAAGCTTGTAACCTCGAACGCGCCCCAAGGCAAGCCGGGCCGCGGCGAATGCGCCGACTCCTTTGCCGCGCGGCCAGGCCGGCACGGCGCGGCGGTGAATGGCGGCTTTACGCCATGATCGCGTCGGCGACTTCCTTCGCCTTCGCTTCGCCAAACAACCGCCGCACCAGCGCCAGTCCGAACTCCACGGCCGTGCCCGCGCCGCGCGAGGTGATGATGCCGCCGTCTTCGACCACGCGTTCGCCGGCAAGGGCCAGCGGGAGTTCCTCGTTCACGGAGAAATGTGCCGTGTAGCGTTTGCTGGCGAGCAGGCCGGCGTCGGCCAGAACCGTGGGAGCCGCGCAAATGGCGGCGACCGGCTTGCCTGCGTCGGCGAAGGCCCTGGCCAGCTTGGCTGCGCGGCCATCCACGCGCAGGACCTTCACGCCCGGTCCGCCAGGCAGCAGCAGCAGGTCGAACTCCTCCGTCACCAAGTCCGCCAGCGCGGCGTCGGCGCGCACGCTCACGTTGCAGCGGCCGGCAACGTGTTTCTCGCCCGTCACCGCAGCCAGCACGACCTCCGCGCCGGCACGCCGAAGCAGGTCAACCGGCGCGATCATTTCGATCTCCTCGAAGCCGGGGGCCAGCAGGCACAGGACACGTTTCTTCATGGCGGAACGGTAAGCGCGTTCAGCGGCCTGGCCAAGTCAGCAGCGCTACTCCGGCTTCCGGTCCGCCCGCGCCTCGACGGCTTTGAGCATCTGCTCCCAGTACGGCTTGAGGAACGGCGGATCGTTCAGGCTGTCGAGCGCGTAGCTGCGGTCGGCGCGCTCGAGGTCCAGGATGGCGGTGATCATCTCCTCCTGGTACCAGCCGGCCTCGGCCAGCGGCATGCCGTTCGGCTCGCGGATGAACGACTGGCCGCTCGAAGTCTGCCGGCCGTCGGGCGGCTGACCCACCGTATTGGCGACGCAGTGAAAGATGCGGCTGTTCGGACCGACCGGTTGTTGGGCGCGGCCGGAGGTGCGTTTCCAGATCACGGCCTCGAGCTCGTCCGAACTGCACGACGGGTGGAACAGGATTTGCGCGCCGAGCATCGCGGGCAGGCGATAAACCTCCGGATGCCGGCCATCGCGGCAGATCGCGAGCGTGCACCGGATGCCATCGATCTCGAAGAGCGAAAGTTTGTCGCCGCCGCGGCAATACTTCTGTTCGTCCCGTCCAGCCATGTGGATTTTCGCGTACTCGTGGACGATTTTGCCACGCGGCGAGATCACGTGCGCGAGGTTGAGGAAGCGGTCAGCGGTCGGCCGCAGCGTGCCGGCGATGACCCAGATGCCCGCTTCCGTTGCGGCCTGGCAGGTGCGGTCCAGCGCGGCCTCGATGTCGCGCGGCGCGAGCTTGAGCACGTCCGGGAAGTAATAGCCCGTGAGGCTCGTCTCGGGGAACAACACCACGCGGCTGCCTTCCTCGGCGGCGAGGCGGATATAATGCAGCGTGCGCGCGAGGTTCCGGGCCAGCGGCTTGGCCCAGTGCAGTTGGACGCAGGAAACTTGGAGCGTCTTGGGTGCGGACATGACGGGAAGGCTGCCGGACCAAGCTCGTACAGCGAAGGCAAAATTTCACGTAGCGTTGCTTTACAAGCTGGCACCCGCTACGTTTTGAGCGTGACACTTCAGTTCAACGCCGTGATCGAACCTGGCGAGAAGTACCTTGTGGCGTTTTGTCCAGAGTTCCCCGAAGCCAACGGCCAAGGCCGGACGCGCGAGGAGGCGCTCCAGGATCTAGCGGCCTCAATCCAGAGTGTCCTCGATTTTCGGTTGGCGGAGTCGTTGGCCCACGCATCCCCCCAGGCGGAGCGAACGGTCGTCCAAGTGGCGGCATGAAGCGGCGCGAGTTGCTTCACCACCTCGAGGCCAACGCCTGTTTTTGTGCCCGCGATACCGGGCCGCATTCGATCTGGAAGAACGCGAAGACGGGCGAAATCCAGGCTGTGCCACGGCATGTCGAATTGGACCCGTTTCTGGTTCGGAAGATCTGCCGGCGACTCGCGATCCCGGATCCGCCGTCGCGCTGAGGGCAGATTCTCAGCACCTCCCCTGGCGCTTCAAAAACGCCACCAACTCGCCCGGTTTGTCGCTCTGCAAGCCGTCGGTGCCCAAGGCCACCATGCGCCCCCAGAATGCCTCGTTCTCCCACGGCCCTTGAATGTCCGGCCAGACCTGGAACCCGGCGGCCTGCGCCGCCCGAACGCTCTCCGCCGTGTAATCCCTCGCCGACCCGTCGAGGATTTCGATCGGGTACCGCGTCTTCAGTTCCTTCAGCGCCTCGCCTTCCAAATCCTCGGCCCGCGGGCTCACCATGAGCGGCAGTTCCGGCGCGGTCTTCCGCCAGGCGGCGACATTCTCCAAGCCGTCGTAAACCACCGTGTGACCCAGCATGTCTGCCGCGCGCAACAAGCGCACCGCGACTTCGCGATCGGCGTTCTTGAAATCGAGGTAAAGCCCGATCCGGCCGCGCATGACCTTCAAGGCGTCGGCAAATCGCGGCACCGGTTCGGGCGCGAGGTCCGGACGCTGCCTGTCCGTGAGCCGCAGCTTCTCGATCTCCGCCCAAGTCAGCTCCGCCACCGCACCGCGACCATTCGTGGTGCGATCCACGCTCGAATCGTGCATCAGGATGTGTTCGCCGTCCTGCGTGCGCCGCAGGTCCAGTTCCACAAAGTCCGCGCCACAGCGGATCGCGTTCTCGATGGCGGTCAGCGAGTTCTCGTGCGCCTGGGTATGATCGGCGCGATGCGCGACCACGACCGGTCGGTGCCTGGCGGGCGGAACCTTCGCGCCTAGCATGGGCGGCAATCCGGCCACGGCCAGAGTCGTGAGAAAAGTGCGGCGGTTCATCGGGTCTGAAGCTTGGCGGCAACCGCCGCGGTTGAACAGGGATTTGTGAGGGTAAGCCCGCAGATTCCATGGGCGAATTGGTGGCGTGGGCAACCTGCCTGCTCCGCGCGGCTACCTACCGAGCGAAATGAAGGAGGCAGGCAAATCGAGGACGCAGCCTCCGGACATTGCCTCGTGCCTGCGCCACCGCATCGGGCCACTGCCCCGATGGCACCGGTTCGTAAACCGTTCCCCAGCATTCAATTGGGTTTGGTATTGAAATTGTCGGCCCTGGTTAGCCGTCCAAATACGGCGGGACGAGAAAGTCCGCTTGGTCGGTCTGGGTGGAATTGTTGCGGCTGCACGGAACCTCGTATAGGTGATCCCTTCACAGTTGCCATTAATAGGACTTGACCCCTTCATGCGCCGCCATGACTTTGGCTCAATCAATTGAAACTCTAAAAAGCAAGGTTGTAGGAATAATAGTAACAGCAGATTCTGCAATACTGGAAAGCTAAAAAGGAAGGCCCGTTGCCAGGTTGGCAATGGGTGTGATCTGAAAGTGCTAAAGTGGCGGTAAGTTAGTTGTTACCATCCTGAAAAACATGTTCGTGGCGTCGCCTTGAAACTCAAACGCCCGGGGTTGGTGTTGTGGGACTGGTGAAATGAAAAATATTTCACCACCCGACCATCTTATTAGGTCCGGAGATCGCTGGAGAACATAGCCACGACCAGAATCTCCATCGCCCACTGATACAGTAAGCCTCTTTTGAGCGTTGCTAATGCTCAATGAAATTGGCTTTTCCTGTACTGGTGTTCCATTGATATCCCAAACTTGGAACTGTCCGTTTGCGAATGCTGAAATTTTCATCCAGTATTTATCATTCGCAGATGCGTACTCTGTCGGAATGTTCAGCAGATTGCCAGCTGATGTTTCATCGAGAGGGTTAGTGTTTAGGTCTAGCAGAACATCGTCAACTTCGAAGGGCTCAATGCTGCCAACTGTTCCGATTTCCAGCCGTGCCCACTGTAAACCAGGAATGTACAACGGTATTTTCGAACCGATGTCCATTGAAAATCCTGACAAGTCGGGTACGGTGTAATTGCTCCCCGATTTTTCGAGGTATACACGGATTGTTCGACTGTAGACATCGTGCGTTGGGTAACCGGAGTAGGCCTCACAGCTAATGTGGAAAAACATACCCTTGTCGATTACAACATTGGGCCCTGCGTTTGTAGCTAGTTGGCCCAATAGTGAAGTGATTTTTGCCGCTACGGCTTGATCAAGTTCCACCTTGTTTGTAAGGGGACCAAGTGCGAAAGGATCGGGACCTAGGTATCCATACCAGATCGGTATGTGAACGGGCAAGAAAGCCGGTGTAAAAGTCTTTCTGTAAATTGTCTTTCTTCCATCCGTCTTGCCCCCTCCGGGGTGAGGCGGAGCGAAGGCGAGCGTAGCGAGCCGAGCGCAGCCGA
>JAKANS010000099.1 GCA_021823625.1 bacterium
CAACACACCCGCGCCGCGGCCGGGGGCGGGGGGGGCCGGGGGGGGGGGGGGGGGGGGGCCACTTCCTCGCTGTCGGGGCCAGCCGGAACTCAGCCCCACCAGAGATGTGGGGGCAGAGAAAATCCTATCAGGCGTGTGGGAAGGGGCAACGGAACCGGGGCTGGACTCCGCGCTGGGCGTGGTCGCCGACGGCAGTGAAACCGTCGTCCCTACTCTTGCATCTTCGCTACCTTGCATAGCCCAAGCGCGAAGCGAATGAAAGTTCTTGGCCAAGCTGGTTACGTCTATTGAAGTTAGTCAGGAAAAGTGTCAAGCACATTTCGAGGGCAGTTCTTGAGTTTCTGGCCGAAGCGGACGAAGCCCAAGACAGGCTGCGGCCGGGTGGCGGACCCAAGTCACCGCAGAGACGCCGAGGCCCAGAGCGGAAGGCGCGCCAGCCAGGCTTACGGCTAAACCGCGCCGATGGTTTCGATGCCCAGGACGTACTTCGAGCAGCGCGTGACCCGGAACGGCAGGGCGTTGGTGATCGCGGCAGCGCGGTCCGCGTGCTGCGGTTGGTACTTCAATTCGAGGATCGGGGAACCGTGGCTGGCCGAACCTCGCAGTGGCCCGCTCTCTGCGCCGCGAACACTCGCGAATTGAAGCTCGGAATCCACGGTCAGACGAAAACGGCGGTCGGCGCTCTCGAAGTAATGGCGCCGATAACGGTTCAGGACCGAAGGTTCCAGTTGTCGCAACGTCGAGCGGACCGTTTCCGCGAGCCCGTCCTGACCGAGAGCTTCGCCGATGGTGTGCCGGAACCCGCCGCCGTTTTGGAAGAGCGGCGGCAAGGCGTGAAGCGCTTTGCCGCTGACCGCGCCGCGCTTGATTTTGCGCTCGAGCATCGGTTTTTCCACCCGCCCGGTCAGCGGGCCGTACCAGCGGATGCGGCTTTTCGCGCGGTCGGCCACGCCGTTCACGTGGTCGAAGTAGTCGCGCAACCCCGGCGAATCGAGGTAGAGGTTGTTCACCGTCCGCGGCGGGAACGCTTCGCGGAACGAGGCGGGATGGTGCCGCACCAGCGCCAGTGCTTCCGCCAGCGAATGGCCGTTGGCGAGGAACTTCAGCTCGTAACGGAGGTTGGGAAGCGCAGCGCTCATGGGCACTCGCGAGCGTTCAAGCGCCCAGGCCGCGATCGTCCAGGCAACTGATCCGCACCCCGGCGCTCAGTTCGCGCAGCCGTTGGGTGAACTTCTCCAGCTTGCCGACCTCCTTGAAGTCCACGAGGAAAGAGGCCTCCACGGATTCCGCCGTTTCGTCGAAACGCCGCAGGCTCGCGACCGCGCCGGTGGCCGACAAGGCCTCGAGAATCTGGCTGGCGGTGAGCTTGCCCGGCGCGGGACTGGTCACGGTGAGGTAAAGGTTCGGCTGCTCGGGGCGGCCGCGCACCAGGCTGCGAATCGCGATGAAGCCGAGGATCAGGAACAACGCCACGACGGTGATCAAGCCCTGGCCCGCGCCCAGGCCGAGCCCTACGCTGATGGCGAGGAAAAGAAATGCGAGCTCCTCGGGTTCCTTGATGGCGGCGCGGAATCGAACGATCGAAAGCGCACCCACCAGACCCAGCGACAACGCCAGCGACGATTTGACGATGCTGATGATCAGCGTGGTGGTCACGGTCAGGAGCAGGAAGTTCCGCGCGAACAGGCGGCGGTTCGACAGCGACGTGCCGAACCGGACGTAAGCCTGGCCCAACAGAAGCCCAAGCAACGCGGCGACGCCGAGGCTTACGACGAAGCCCGGCAGCGCGTTCACGGTCGCGGGGTTCCAGAACATGTCGGTGAGGGAGGGGGGTAGTTGCATGGGTCAGGGTGGGCTGGCGATGTTCGTTTAGTCAAAGTCGAAAGCCGGTGGCGCAACGGTGGCCGCGCGAAGGTTCATTGATCATCCGGGCCATCGTCGGGGCCAAGCACATCGGGCGGCGGGCCAAAACCGGGTCCGCCGGACGGAATGCCGAAGCCGGCCCGTGGCCCGCCACGGAATGGCGAGAGGTCCTGGTCGATGCCGGCGCGGAGCTGGTCTTCCGTCAACACGCCGCTGTGGTCGGTGTTCCACGATTGGAACCAATCCGCGAAACCTTGAGTGAACTCCGCCCGCGTGACCTCGCCGTCTTCGTCCGCGTCCAGAGCGCTCAAGAAAATCGGTCCCAGGAACATCCCCGGCCCAAAGCCGCCTGGCCCGCCCATGCCCGGTGGCCCGCCAGGACCGCCGCCCGGACCGCCAAAGCCGAAACCGCCGATCGTCATGCCTGCGGACTTGCCGGCGAGTTGGTTGTTCACGGCCTTCGCCCGCGCCGTCACGAAACCTTTGATTGGCTTGGTGCCGCCACCGAATCCACCCGGCGGGCCGAAACGCGGGCCGTTGTCGCCGCCGGCCCCCGGAGGTCCGAAACCGCGAAAGCCTCCGCCGAAGGGCGGTCCACCCCCGCCTGGCGGCCCGCCGCCGAAGCCGGCTGGACCGACGCTCTCGCCCGCCACGACCTTGTCGAACCGCGCCAGTTTTTCGGCCGATTCCGCCTGCACCGCCGGACGGATGGCGGACGCGATTTCGTCCACTTGCCGGTAAAAGCGCTCCGGCTGGAACAAGGTTTTGCCGAACTCCTTCACGCGCTCGAGGTAAAGGCGCTTAAACTTCGCCACCTTGAACACGCGTTCGAGGAAAAGAATGCCGCCGTCGAAGGGTTTTTGGATGCTGAGGTTCTCGCGCTGCTCCTGGCTGCCGCCCATCGGGAACTGGCCGAAGGAATGGTCGAGGTCCCACGGGATGAATTGGAACTGGCGCGTCTTCGGGTGCAAATAAACCACGAAGTTTTGCCCCGCCCGGAGAATGCTGTCCATCGTGCTCAGCCAGGTGGTCACCGCCATGAACCGCGCGAACTCGTCGAGGTCGAGGAACTCTTCGAGCCGCGCCGCGAACTCGGCATCGCTCGCGTGCGACACCAGTTTGCTGAACGCGATCACGCGCCCGGTTTCCTCGGCCGAGACAGGCGTCTTGGGGTCGTACGCTTGCCGGTACGCAGCCCAATCGTCGCCCATGTCTTCAAAGAGTTGCCGGGTCACCGGCTTGAAGATCGCGCCCTTCTTGGTCCCGAAGCGATCCCGCGCAAAGCAGTTGTCCACGTTTTCCACGAGCGAGTAGAGGCCGACGTAATGGTTCGTGTACTGGCCGGCCACGCTGAGATAGACCTGCGCGTAAGCGGTCCGCGAGGCGGGCACACTGGCGTCGCGAAAGAGCCGATGCGAGAGCACCTCGTTCATCCAACTCGCGTCCGTGACGCAATTGTGAAGGTTGAGCGTGGTCACGCCGGCCAACTTCCGGCCCGGCACGAAGCGATCAAATTGCAACTTCAGCGAGCGCTTGAGCGAACCCCGCGATTCCATGAACGTGCCGTTGCCTTTGTAGCGGACGGCCACCTCCTTGAAGGTCCGGCCGGCGAAATCCAAGTCCGCGTGGACGTACCTGAACTCGACGCCCATCGCCGATGCCAGGCCGTTGCGCTTGCCTTCGGCGCCTTGGAGCGGCGGACCGCCCATGCGACCCCGCGGCCCGCCAGGTTCGCCCGGACCTGCGCCGGCGGGGGCGGCAAGCGTGGCGTTCAAGCCCGCGCGCAACTTGTCGGCGTCGAGTTTGCCCGTCGCGTTGGTGTCCCAGGCCTGGAACCACTTTTCGCCCAGCGCGGCGAATTCGGCCTGCGAGAGCCGGCCGTCATGGTTCGAATCGCCTTGGCCCAGGAAAACCGGGGCCACGAACATCGCGGGACCGAAACCGCCAGGTCCGCCTGGCCGGCCACCTCCTGGCCCAAACCCGCCTGGACCACCGCGCCCGCCGAATGGGCCAACCCCGCCTTTCGGCTCCATGTCGTCCCATTGGTCCGGCGTGAAGGTCAGATGGATTTGCCAGACGTTCGTAACCTTGAAGAGTCCGGAAATCGGCACCGTGTCCGAAACGCCAGCGGCGGGAGCCGTGCGGCGCGCGAGGATCGCGAGCCCAAACACCGCCAGGGTCAACAGGCCACCACCCAGCACCGCCGCCGCTCCCCGCCGGACTTCGGCACAGCGGGCGCGCGAATCGAGGGTCGCTGCCTGGATACCCGACGACATCGGCAGTAAAGACCGGCCGCGCGGGTTTCGGTTACGATCGGGTTACGAAACGCCAGCGCAGCGCTGAATTGAGAAGCTACTGGGGCGATTCAAAGCCGCGAATAAAGCCTAAACGCAAAAACTCCCCAAGGTCTGCGCTTTTGGCCCTTTCTGAGTTTCGGCTATGAACCTGGATTCCGAAGCAGCCTGGACGCGAGACGGCGCAAACCACCGCCTGGCAGCGCTGACTCCCGTCCGCGGCTACGACCAGTCCGGTGCCACCCGCAGTCGCCGCTACCTGATCGCCACGAGCGCCGGTTCCAGTGGCTCAGTACCGTGGCAGCGTCGGATCCACCTCGAGGGACCAGCGGTCGATGCCGCCGGTCAGGTTGAGCAGCCGCGTGAAGCCGCGCGGCCGCAGCCATTCGACGGCCCGCTGGCTCCGCATCCCGTGGTGGCAATACACCACCACGTCCCCGGCGCGCCACGCCTCGAGTTCGGCGACGCGCGCCGGGAGTTCGGCCAGCGGAATCAAGCGCGCGCCCGGCAGCGCGGCGCAGGCGTGTTCTTCCGGTTGGCGCACGTCCAGGAGAAGCGGCAACTGCGGGCCACGCAGGCGCGCGGCCAGTTCGGCGGGTTCAATGCTCGCGGCGCTGTTCATCGAGTTACGGTCGCAACGAAACGGCTGGGCCGCTCATTGCGGGCGCAACTCATAGCGCGTGCCCTTGCGGGTGGCAAACGCCAGCAAGCCGGTTTCGGCAGAGGTGGCTTGAGCCTTGCCCCGACCCGCCAGGCGCAGCGGTTTCGCGGCGCGCACGCGGCAGGTGCCGCCGTTCCGCGAAACGATGCTCGCGCGCACCAGCTTGCCGGCCTGCCACTCCAGGTCCACCTCGAACCCGCCGCGCGCGCGCAGGCCTTTGACGCTGCCGTTCGGCCAGGCTTGGGGCAGCGCGGGCAACAGGTCGAGTACGTACTCCGGCGCAACGCCGGTCGGGTCTTCCACGGTTTCCTGGCTCTGGAGCAACATTTCGATGACGCCGGCCGCTCCGCCGAAATTACCGTCGATCTGGAAGGGCGCGTGGTTGTCGAAGAAGTCCGGCAGGGTGGATTTCTGAAGCAACGCGACCAAGTTTTCGTGCGCCTTGTCGCCATCGCCGAGCCGGGCAAAGAAATTGATGATCCAGGCGCGGCTCCAGCCGGTGTGGCCGCCGCCGCTCGCCAGCCGGCGATCGAGCGACACGCGCGCCGCCTGCGCCAGTTTGGGCGTGCCGCGGAGGGTGATTTCATTGCCAGGGTGCAGCGCGAAGAGATGCGACATGTGCCGGTGGCCCGGCTCGGTTTCGTCGAAGTCCTCGATCCATTCCTGGAGCTGGCCGTGCTTGCCGATTTGTAGCGGCGCCAGCCGCGCCCGCGCCTGTTCCAACCGCGCGCGAAAGTCGCTATCCTGGCCGAGCACCCGGCTGGCCTCGATGCACTCGGTGAACAGCCCGTAAATGATCTCCATGTCCATCGTGGGCCCGTAGCACACGCTCGCCGTCTGGCCGTCGGCGGTGCGGAAGCGGTTCTCAGGCGAGTTCGACGGCGCGGTGACCAGCCAGCCGTGCTTCGGCTCGGGCACGAGGAAATCCAGATAAAACTCGGCGGAGGCTTTCATCGTCGGATACGCCCAGCCGAGGTACTTGCGGTCGCCACTGAACGCGTAGTGCTCCCACAAGTGCTGACAGAGCCAGCCGCTGGCCGCGGTGAACTGGCCCCAGCTCGGATGCTCGCCGGGCGAGGTGAAGCCCCAGACGTTGCCGATGGTGTGGGTAACCCAACCTTTGGCGCCGTAGTGAATGCGCGCCGTGCGCCGCCCCGGCTCGACCTGGCTGGCGATGTATTCGAGAAACGGTTCCTGGCACTCGGCGAGGTTGCCGCTCTCGGCCGGCCAGTAATTCATCTGGTCATTGATGTCGTGGTGGTAATCGGCGTTCCACGGCGCTTGGAAATGATCGCACCACAGCCCCTGCAAATTCGCCGGCAAGCCGCCGGGCCGGGAGCTGGAAATGAGCAGGTAGCGCCCAAACTGGAAGTACAGCGCGAGCAATTGCGGATCGCTCGCGCCTTTGCGCAAGGCCTCCAGCCGCTCGTCGGTGGGCAGGCGGTTCACCTCGCTGCCGCCAAGATCGAGGCTGACGCGCCGGAACAGTTTTTGATGCGCGGTGATGTGCGCGGCGCGCAGTTTCGTTGGCGATTTCTTGGCGGCGGCGGCAAGTCGTTTTTCGCAAAGCACCGTCGGGTCTTGCTCGAAGTAATCCGTCGCCGCGGCCAGCACCAACGTCACCGCGTTCGCCCCCGTCACACGCAAGCCGTGGCCTTCGCTGGACACCTTGCCGCCGTCAGTTAGCAGGCGCGCGCGGGCTTCGTAGCGCATGCCTTTGCCGCTCCAGGCGCGACCGCGCATCACCAGCTCATTTTCGCCCAGCGGTTGTCCCACCGCCTCCGGCTGGCCGGGGCCGGTGGTTTTACGGGCCCGCACCCCATCGTTGCGAAACGGCGTGGCGCAATTGCGGAAATCGCGGTCGAGTTCGACGCCGAAGCCGATCCGGCCCGGCCGATCGCACGTGAAGCGAACCACCAGCACCTGGTCCGCCGCGCTGGCGAAAACTTCGCGGGTGTAATGCGCGCCACCGACCCGGAACGTGGTGGCGGCAATGGCGGTGTCGAGGTCGAGCGAACGGCGGTAATCGCTCACGTCGCCGGCGGGCAGGTCGAAAGCGAACCACAGATCGCCCAGCGTCTGGTAGGAACCGTACGGGTCATTCGCCGAAGCGCCGCCGTGCGAACCCAGACCGCGGCAGACCATTTTTTGGAACGTGAGCTTCTCGGCCTCGGCATACTTGCCCGCGAAGAGCAGGCGGCGCACCTCCGGCAGGGCTGCGAGGGCTTCGGGGTTGTCGGCGTCCTGCGGGCCGCCGGACCAGAGCGAGATTTCGTTGAGCTGGAGTCGCTCGTCGCGCTCGCCACCGAAGATCATCGCGCCGAGGCGTCCGTTGCCGACCGGGAGGGCCTGAACCCAGCGTTCGGCGGGTTGGCGATACCAAAGCTGGAGCGGCGATGGCGCGGCGATAACGTTGACGGCCACGCAACTCAGCGCGGCGCAGGCGAGGGCGGCGGTGGTTTTCATGCAGCGAAGCGGAGTTAAACGATGACCGCCCGCGCTGACAACGACAAGCTGCAGCCGCGCTGCGTGTTGCCATCGGGAGCCGCCGGTTGCTAATCCGGCCCTGCCCCGCCATAATGCCGGCCGTGTTGACCCTTGTCCCGCGGGTCATTCACCGCAGCAACTGACCGCATGACCGTTAAAGAAGATCCTGTATCGACCCGCCGTTTGCTGACTTTGGCCGCCTTGGGCGTCGTTTATGGCGACATCGGCACCAGCCCGTTGTACGCGTTACGCGAGTGCTTTGCGCCAGCCAACGGCGTGGCGCCCAACCATGCCAACGTCCTCGGCGTGCTGTCGCTGATCTTCTGGTCGCTGCTGGTGATCATCTCGGTGAAGTACCTGGTGTTCATCTGCCGCGCTGACAACAAGGGCGAAGGCGGCATTCTCTCGTTGCTGGCGCTGGCCTTCCCTGAACGCGTGCGCCGCGGCCGGCTGGCGCTGGGGTTCACCGCGCTGGGCGTCTTCGGCGCGGCGTTGCTTTACGGCGACGGCATCATCACGCCGTCGATCACCGTTCTCGGCGCCATGGAAGGGCTCAAGATTGCGACGCCGCAGATGCATAATTTCGTGGTTCCGCTGTCCGCGTTGGTCCTGGTAGGCCTGTTCTCCGTGCAACGCTTCGGCACCGGCGGAGTGGGACGGGTGTTCGGGCCGGTGATGCTGGTCTGGTTTGTCACGATCTCGGTGTTGGGCGTGGCGGAAGTGTTCGCCGAACCGCAGGTCTTGCGAGCGGTGAACCCGTTCTTCGCGACCGAGTTCATGCGCCGCGAAGGCTGGACTGCCTTCAAGGTGCTCGGCGCCGTGTTCCTCGTCCTCACCGGCGGCGAGGCCCTCTATGCCGACATGGGCCACTTCGGGCGGAAGCCGATCCAAAGGGCGTGGTTCGGCCTCGTGTTGCCGGCTTTGTTTCTGAATTACCTCGGCCAGGGGGCGCTGCTGTTGACCACCCCCGGCTCGGTCACCAATCCGTTTTTCGGGCTCGCGCCGAAGTGGGGCTTGTTCCCGCTCGTAGGCCTCGCCACCGCCGCGGCGATCATCGCTTCGCAGGCCCTGATCTCCGGCGTGTACTCGCTCACGATGCAGGCGGTGCAATTGGGTTACTTTCCGCGCGTCGGCATCCTGCACACCTCGCCCACCGAGCGCGGCCAGATTTACGTGCCCACCGCCAACTGGCTGCTGATGGTTGCGTGCCTGGGATTGGTGATTGGCTTCCAGGATTCCAGCAGTCTCGCCGCGGCGTACGGCATCGCGGTCACGCTCACGATGCTCATCACCACCGTTCTATTTTACTTCGCGGCCCGGCGCCTGTGGGGCTGGAGCACCGGCCACGCGCTGGCGCTGTGCGGCCTTTTCGGCCTGGTGGAAATCGCCTTCCTCGTCGCCAACCTGCTCAAAGTCGTCCACGGCGGCTGGTTCCCGCTGGTGGTGGGCGGCGGGCTTTATGGTTGCATGCGCACGTGGAAGTGGGGCCGCCGCCGCCTGCGCGACCGGCTCCAGGCCAGCATGCTGCCGTTCGACATGTTTCTGGCCGACATCGAAGACCGCAAACCGCACCGCGTGGGCGGCACCGCCGTCTTCATGGCCGGCAGTCCCACCGGCACGCCCATCGCCCTCCTCCACAACCTCAAACACAACCGCGTCCTGCACGAACGTGTTGTGCTGCTCACCATCCTGACCGAGGAAGACGCGCGCGTGCCGGTGTCCGAGCGGCTCGAGATCGTCAAGCATGGCCAGGGTTTCTACCGCGTGACCGCCCGGTACGGGTTTATGGACGAGGCGGACATGGCGGAAATCCTGCGTCTCTGCGGCGAGCGCGGCCTTCAGCTCAAGCTCTCCGATACGACCTTTTTCCTCAGCCGCGAAACGGTGATTTGCCGCCAGGGGGTCGCGTGGTGGCGCGGCCTGCGCGAAAAACTCTTCGCGTTTCTGGCCCGCAACGCCCAGAGCGCAACCGCCTTCTTCGGCTTGCCGGCGAACCGTGTCGTCGAACTGGGCATGCAGGTCGAACTTTAGCCGCCCACCCAGGCCGGGTGATTCTGGCTGCCGCCAGCCGCCGCCGCGGCCCGCTCACTCCGCCACGTACACGTTCTTCAGTTCCGTGTAGCCTTCCATCGCGGCCATGCCGAGGTCGCGGCTGAGGCCGCTTTGCTTGAAGCCGCCGAAGGGAGCCTCGTCATCGAACGGCCGCATCCAGCTTACGGTTCGTCTCGCCCCGATTGCCGCTGCCGAAGTGCTGAAACGAATGACTCACGCAGCAGCCGCTTTTGGTCAGGGGGCAGAATTCCGAGTTGAGTTTTGGCCTTTCCAAGCAGCGGTCTGTCGATATCTGGTGAAAGCTGACGGCTTTGCTCGTAAACGCGTATAATCGGCTCGATGTCTGCGTCTGGTATTTCAGAAGCATACTGCGCGGCCACCGCTTCCACGCCGCTATTGGACGGGGAAACCGCCGCCCCACGCGAACTCGCTCGAAGGTTGCTCGTCTCCGTACCGGTCAATGTCGGTAAGAAGGCCGGCCTCGGTTGGTAGCGCAGGAACTTGGAAATGACTTCTTCAGTCCACTCGTGCGTGGAATCTACCTCCTGAAGCAAGAACTGGGACTGGTTTCCACGACTTGGCTTTATCGCCAAAAGGTGAACTCGAACGCCGAATTCCTGAGCCTGCTGAACTCCCACCCGCAGATCCTCGTCCCCAGAAATCAGGACGGCATCAGCCATCGCTTTGTTGCGAGCGAGCTCAATCATATCCGTTACCAACAGGGAATCGACACCCTTTTGCTCGCCAACGGCGTTTACAAACCCAAGTCGTAACTTGACACGCGACTTAAAGGCCAATCCCAATTGCTGGGGTGTTGGTCCAGTGGATGTTCCGTCATACCAGTAAATCCGCAACAGCGGCAGACCGGAAATCCTCACGGCCAGTTGCTCGATGGCGTCCAACACCAAGTCGAAGTCTAACTCGAGCTCGCCGCGTGGACGCGTCTGCCCAGAAATAAGCACCGCACCAGCCGCGTAAAGGTAGCCAGCATCCACGAATACAGCCACTCGATCCATAAACAAATAAGGGCTCCCGCAGGAGCCCGTAAATACGCGCCCTCAATTCAACTACTGTGGCGAGAGCGCAAAGGACATGTACTGCGTTGCGAGGTAGTCGTCAAGCGCTCATTCCGCCACGTACACGTTCTTCAGCTCCGTGTAGCCTTCCAGCGCCGCCAGGCCAAGGTCGCGGCCGAGGCCGCTTTGCTTGAAGCCGCCGAAAGGTGCCTCGACATGGACGCTGCTGTGCGAGTTGACGCTCAGCACGCCGCTTTGCACCGCGCGGCTCACGCGGAGCGCGCGGCTCAGGTTGTTCGTCCAGATCGAGCCACTCAGGCCGTAGGGCGAACTGTTCACGTCGCGGAGCATTTGCGCCTCGTCGTCGAACGCCGTGATGGCCACCACGGGACCGAAGATTTCCTCGCGCCAGCAGCGATCGCCCTTGCCCGCGTCGAGCAAGACCGTCGGTTCGAGGTAGTAACCTTTCGGGTGCGGGCGTCCGCCGCCGCAGGCGAACTGGCTGCCGCGCTTCCGCGCATCGGCAAGAAACTCTTCCACGGTTGCGCGCTGACCGGCGGAGACAAGCGGGCCGAGCTGTGTGGCGTCGTTGGCCGGATCGCCCACCACGAGCTTCCGCGTGGCGGCGACGAATCGCTCAACAAACGGCTCGAAAATGCTGCGTTCGACGTACACGCGGCTGCGGGCGCAGCAGTCCTGGCCGGTGTTGGCGAAGACGCTCATCGGCGAGGTCTCGGCCGCGCGCTGCCAATCCGCGTCGGCGAAGACGATGTTCGGCGACTTGCCACCGAGTTCGAGCGACACGCGTTTGAGGTCGCGCGACGCGAGTTCCATGATGCGTCGGCCGATCTCGGTCGAGCCGGTGAACGACACTTTGCGGACCAGCGGATGTGTCACCAGCGCGTCGCCGATGGCTGCGCCGGCGCCGGGCAGGACTTGCAACACGCCGGGCGGCAGACCGGCTTCGCAGGCCAGCTCGCCCAGCTTCAGCGCGGTCAACGGCGAGAGCGACGCCGGTTTGAGCACTACACAATTGCCTGCGGCCAGCGCGGGCGCGGCCTTCCAGCAGGCGATGGGAAAGGGAAAGTTCCACGGCACGATGCACGCCACGACGCCCATCGGCTGGCGCAACGTGAAGTCGAACCCGCCGCGCCCCACCGGCAGGGTCTGGCCGCCGAACTTGGTGACCGCGCCGGCGTAGTACTCGAAGCAGCGCGCGCCCAGGCCGGCCTCGTCGCGCGCGTCGCTGATCGGCTTGCCGATCTGGAGCATTTCGAGCCGGGCGATTTCCTCCTGGTGCTCGCGGAGCTTGCGCGCGACCGCGTGCAACACTGCCTCGCGCTTGCCGGGGGCGAGGTCGCGCCAACCGCCTTCCCAGGCGCGCTGCGCAGATTCGACCGCGGCGTTCACGTCCGCGACGTCCGCCGCAGCGACCTCGGCGAAAGTCGCCTCGGTGGCGGGATTGGTCAGTGATATGCGGCGTTCGTCGGCAGGTTCGCGCCAGGTGCCGTCGATGAACAGTTGAGAGGGCAGCGTCATATTTCGCCCGGAATTGAGGCAGCGCGTGCCGCCGCCGCAAGGCAAATTCGGGCGTCGCGCCTAAACGAGGACAGTTACAGCCGCCAGTTTTCGCCGGTGTGTCGCGGGTCACCAATGCAACTTCGCGGGGAAAAACTCGGCGGCAAGTTCTTCGTAAAACGGACGCAGGCGCGCCGCGTCCGGCCGCTCGTGGCTTTTCGTGTAGAGGTCGTACCGGTTGAAATCCAGCACCCACTTGAGCATCGCGCGATCTTCGTCGTTGCAGAGGTAATCGTACTGGCCTTCGCGAAGCCACGGATAGCACGAGTGGTACCGCAACAGGTAGAGCGCTTCGGTGGGCAGGCACGGTTTGGCGATCTGGTAGATGTACTCGTCGTGCCCCCACGAGAGGTGGACCTGGTCCAGACCGCAACCTTGCTCATACACACCCAGCGGCGTTTGAAAGCGCTCGTCCCGGCGGTCCGGGTTCTCCGCGAAGAAATGCGCATTTCGGCCTTGCGCCCGCGGCGTGGTTCCCGAACATCCGGCGCCAGCAAACACCCTATGAAAACACTGAACGTCGGTCTCGTCGGCTGCGGCTTCATGGGCCGCACGCACTCCAATGCCCACCGCAGGGTCGGCAATTTCTTTGACCTCGAATACCAGCCCGTCCTGAAGGCCATCTGCGACTTCAACGGCGAGAAGGCCGCGGCTCACGCCGCCCGCTGGGGCTTTGAATCCGTGGAGACGGACTTTAGAAAGCTCCTGGCCCGCGACGACATCGACTTGGTGGACATCTGCCTGCCGAACAACCTGCACGCGGAGGTCGCCATCGCCGCCGCCAAGGCCGGCAAGATGATCCTCTGCGAGAAGCCACTGGCCCGCGACGGCAAGGAAGCCGAAGGCATGGTCAAGGCTGTGGAAAAGGCCGGCGTGCCGAACTTCGTTTCCTTCAACTACCGCCGCCTTCCCGCCGTGGCGCTGGCCAAACAGCTCATCGACGAGGGCCGGTTGGGGAAGATTTTCCACTACCGCGCCAAATTCCTCCAGGATTGGACCATCTCCAAGGACCTCCCGCAGGGCGGCGATGCCCTCTGGCGCCTGGACGTGAAAGCCGCCGGATCCGGCGTCACCGGCGACTTGCTGGCGCATTGCATCGACACCGCGCTCTGGCTCAACGGCAGCATTGAGACCGTTTCCGCCATGACCGAGACGTTCATCAAGGAGCGCAAGAGCAACCTCACCGGCAAGGTGGAAAAGGTGGGCATTGACGACGCCTGCGCGTTCCTCTGCCGGTTTGCCAACGGTTCGCTGGCCACGTTCGAGTCCACCCGTTACGCCCGCGGCCACAAGGCGCTCTACACGTTCGAGATTAACGGCGAGCACGCCAGCATCGCTTGGGATCTGCACGACCTGCAGCGCCTGCAATGGTTCGATCACAAAGACGAAGGCAAACTGCGCGGCTGGCGCAGCATCCACGTCACCGATGGCGACCATCCTTACATGAAACACTGGTGGGTGCCCGGTCTCAACATCGGTTTCGAACACAGCTTTGTTCATCAACTGGCGGACTTCCTCACCGGCCTGGCCGGGGGCAAACCGGCCAGCCCGACCTTCAAGGAGGCGTTGGAAACGCAGTACGTTTGCGACGCCGTCCTGAAGTCCGGCAAGTCCGGCAAGTGGGAGAAAGTGAAGCGCACGAAGTAAACCGCCGGTGACAGAATGTACGAAGGCCGGAGGCGATACCGCTTCCGGCCTTTGCCTGGTGGCTCGAAGGCTTATTCCCCACCTCGTTGGCGCCGACAAAGTGACCAGTTACGTAGTGCGTTTGCGCGCGCGCGCGGTCTTCGCCGGCTTCGCGGCCGGTTTGGGTTTGGGCTTCGAGACGCTTCGGCGTTGGCGCTTGGGTGGGGTGGAAGCTGCCATCGCGTCGGCGGCCGGCGGCGGTTTCGGCGCGGTCTTTTCGTGAATGACTTGGCGCATGCGCGACAGTTTGTCGTCGATTCCCGCTTTGGCCTTGGCCAGGCCGCCTTGAGTCAAATTCACCGCGTCGGCCAGCAGGTTGCAGCCCTGGCGAATGCGGTGCGCGTAGGAGCCTTCTTTCAGGTCAATTCCTTTCGACCGCAGGAAGCCGGTAAGGTTCTCGAACAGTTCGTCTTTCTGGATAGTTTTCATAGCGCGTACCCGATGTCGCCGGCAGGTTAACACCGCGGCCGCCGCCGGCGATTACAGGAACGCGACGCAATTGGATCGTCGCCCTGACCCCATGCGGGCGGACCGTGCGTTCAGCGCACCCCGGCGGCCCCGGCCTTCGCCACCTGGATGGTTTCCACGAACAGCCGGGACTGACACGTCAACTCCGCCCAGTTGGCGTCGCGCAGGATCGCGGCTGAAACCAACGACGAGCCCACACCAACCGCGGGGCAACCCGCCTTCACGAAACCCGCGAGGGTGTTCAAGTCCACGCCCCCGGTGGGCACGATTCGCAGGTGCGGCAGCGGCGCGCGCAGCGCCTTGACGTGCGCCGGTCCCAAGCCATCGGCGGGGAAGAGTTTGACGAAGTCCGCACCCGCCTCGTGCGCCGTCTGGGCTTCGCTCGGCGTGTAAGCGCCGAGCATCACCGGCACGCCGGCGCCGTGCGCCAGGCCGACCAGTTCAGGGCGGCAGATCGGGCTGACCACGAATTGCGCCCCGGCGGCGATCGCCGCGTGCGCCGCCCCGGCGTTCGTCACGCTGCCCACGCCGACCAGCGCGCGCTCGCCGAGCACCGCCCGCGCCGCGGTCAGGGCTTTCAGCGCGCCCGGCGTGGTCAACGTGATCTCGACGGCGACCACCCCGCCCGCCAGCAAGGCTTCCACCACCGGCAGGATCGGCACCGGTTGGCTGGAGCGCACAATGGCGACGATGCCGGGTTCGGTGAGCCGTCGGACGATGTCTTCGCGGGAGCGCATGGCAGGGAAAGGGCCATGGCGCCTCAGACGCTGTCCACGTAGCAGTGCATCGCGGCCTCCTGGGCCACAATGGACTCGACCAGTTTGAACTGGGTGCGGCTGCGGTCGAGGTTGTGATCCGGCCGGTGAACCCGGAAATAGAGGTCGCCTAGCAGGTAGTCCGTAAGAAACCGGATGCCGATCGTGTACGTGATCAACCGGCCGGCGAACGCCAGGTGGGCCTTTTCGGCCGGCGTCAGGAAGCTGCGCGTGCCTTCCACGTAACCGCGCGCGAGTTCCTGGAACATCGGCATTTGCATCGCGACCTTCGACAAGTCCTTCTCGTCCTCCATGGTGGGACTGGTGGTGGTGCGCACCATGTCGCCGAAATCGTAATGCACCAGCCCCGGCATCACGGTGTCCAAGTCCACCACGCACATGGCGCGGCCGGTCTCCCAGTCAAGCATGACGTTGTTAAACTTGGTGTCGTTATGCGTGATGCGCTCCGGGATTTCGCCGCGGGCCTGCGCGTCGAGCAGCGTTCCCACCCACGGCTCCTGGGCGAGCGCGAACTCGATTTCCTTCCGGGCGGTGTGGGCCCGGTTGCAATGGTCATCCTTGACCGCGCTCTGGAGCGCGGCGAAGCGTTTGCGCGTGTTGTGGAAGTCCGGGATGGTCTCGTGCAGGCGCTCGCCCGGCAGGTCGGCCAGGTGGCTCTGGAACTCGCCGAACGCGCGCCCGGCTTCGTAAGCCTGGGCCGGCGTCTGCACCGCTTCGAAGGACTGCACCCGCTCGACGAACACGAAGGTCCGCCAAAACCCGCCGTCGCCATCCACGTAATACGACTTGCCGTCGTGCGTGGGCACCACCGTCAGCGCGCGGCGCGTGCATTGGCGGGCGCCATTTTCGAGCAGCTTCTTTTGCAGGTGGCAGGTCACCCGCATCACGTTTTCCATGACCTTGTCCGGCTCCTTGAACACGCCCTGGTTGATGCGCTGGTGGATGTAGCGCACCAGCACGCCGCCCTGATCGTACGTGGCCGTGTAGGTTTCGTTGATGTGCCCGATCTTGCACGGTTCGGCATGGAGGATCTGGCCATAAATGCGGAACTGCTGCGAGACGTGCTGCAGGTGTTTTTCGCGGTAGAGCGGCATGTTCGTCAAGTCTTGGTCAGCGCCGACCTCGTCAATTCGCGGCCCGGTGGTCCGCGCGGCGAGGCTCTCCCAGAGTTGAAACGCGATCACGGCTGCAACTCAAGCGATTTCTCGGTCGTGCTGACTTCAAATGGGTGGCATCGCGCCGCCGCCGTGGGGGGGTGCGGCCGCACCGCCGCCACCCAATCAGGACGCGACCGATTGCTGCCGTTTTGAGTCCCATCTTCGCTGTCATTTATTTTGAGCCAACTCGACCGGATCCTGGCGGCGACTTTCGGCTGTCGGTTCAGTTCGGTTCCGGCTAGGGTGGCGGCGTGAAGCTCTCGGTTAAGAGCGATTATGCGGCGCGCGCGGTCTTCGGCCTGGCGCGCGTGTTCGCCACCGGCGCGACCCGGAAGGTGGAAGACCTGGCCGCCGAACAGGGCGTGCCGGCGAATTACCTGGTCCAGATTCTCATCGAGCTGAAGGCGAAACAGGTCGTGCGCAGTCTGCGCGGCAAGGAAGGTGGTTACGTTCTGGCACGTCCGCCCAAGGACATCACGTTGGGCGATGTGCTCCGGGCAATTAACGGTGGGGTGATCGAGCCGCCGGCGTTGGGTGACAACCGTTGCGCGCCGGAGTTGCGCGAAGTCTGGGCCAAATTCAAGCGCGCCGCCGAAACCGCGGCCGACAGCCTCGATTTCCAGTCCATGATCGAGCGGGTCGAAGACCGCGCCAAGATGTATTACATCTGAGCGCAGCCTGGTCGTGACCCGCCGCGGCCACCCTGCCTCCCGCACTTGCCCTCGCTCACCGACAGCCTCCGCACCGAGATCGAGTCGCAAGGCCCGATTTCGTTCGCGCGTTTTATGGCCCAGGCGCTTTACCGCCCCGAGTTGGGCTATTACGAGCGGGCGGCCGGGCGGATCGGGCGGGGCGGCGACTTTTACACCAGCGTGAGTGTCGGCAGCGTGTTCGGCGAATTGCTGGCCCGACGTTTCGCGGCGTGGCTTGGGCAAATCCCCGGCGAGCGGTTGTTGATTCTGGAGGCTGGCGCCCACGACGGCCGGCTCGCCGCCGACATCCTGTCCGCGCTACGAAAGCTCGCCCCCGATCCGGCACGGCGGATCGGCTACGGTCTGCTCGAACCTTCGCCGCAACGCCGCGAATGGCAGGCGCAAACGCTCCGCGAGTTCGCCGACCGGGTAACCTGGTACGCCAGCCTGAACGAATTGCCGCCAAGCAGCGTCGCGGGAGTGATCTTCGGCAACGAATTTCTGGACGCGCTGCCGGTCCACCGGCTGGGTTGGGACGCGCCAGCGCGTCGCTGGTTCGAGTGGCGGGTCGGCTGGGCCGGGCAGCGGTTCTGCTGGGTGCGACCGCCACGGTCCGCGACCGGCGACACGCTCGCGGCGCCACTCGCCGAGGCGCTGCAAACCGAATTCGGCGACTGGCTGCGACCGGCTTTGCTGGCGGCGTTGCCGGACGGCTACACGCTCGAAGTGCGCCCCGCAGCGACCGCCTGGTGGCGCCAGGCGGCGAAAGTTTTACGGGCCGGCTGGCTCGTGGCCATCGACTACGGATTCACCACCGCCGAGGCGCTGCGGCCGGAGCGCACGCAAGGCACGGCGCGGGCTTATGCGCGGCACCGTTACGCCGACGATCTGTTGGCGGCGCCGGGCGAACAGGATTTGACCGCGCACGTCAACTTCACGCCGTTGATCGCCGCCGGCGAAGCGGCGGGCCTGACGACCGAAGGGCTGTCTTCGCAAGCCAGCTTCCTCGTCGCAACGGCCGAAGCCGCCGGCGAAGTGGAGACGTTCGGACGCTGGAAGCCGGCACAGCGGCGCCAGTTTCAGACGCTGGTGCATCCGGCGCATCTCGGCGAGCGGTTCAAGGTGCTGGTGCAAAGCCGGTCCGCCCGCTAAATCGTTGCCGATGCCCGACCTCGTGCTCATCTGCTTCGCCCTGCCCGAAGAGGCGCGGCCGTTCCGCAAACTCACGGCGGGCCGGCCGGACCTTCAGGTGCTTGTGACCGGCATCGGCCGCCGCCAAGCCGAAACGTCCGCGCGCACGGTGCTGGCCGAGCAGCGCCCGGCGTTGGTCATCACCAGCGGTTTCGCCGGTGGACTCGATCCCACGCTGGCGCGCGGCGTGGTGGTGTTCGAGGCCGACGCGGCCTTTCCGTTCGCCGACCTGCTAGAGGCGGCAGGCGCGCGGCAGGTGCGCTTCCACTGCGCGGACCGCATCGTGGTCACGGCGGCGGAGAAGCGGCGGCTGCGCGAAAAGACCGGTGCGGATGCGGTGGAAATGGAGTCCGCGGCGATTCACGCGGTATGTCGTGAAGCGAATCTCCCATGCGCGACGGTGCGGGTGATCTCGGACGTGGCCGACGAGGATTTGCCGCTCGATTTCAACCGGTTTACCCGCGCCGATCAAAGCCTCGACCTCGGCAAGCTGGCGCTTGAAGTCGTTCGCCGGCCTGGACTGGTGGCGCGGTTGCTCCGTCTCCGGCGCACGACCCGTGAGGCGGCGACGCGGCTCGCGGCGGTGCTGGCCGCGGTTACTGCGGCGTGACGGCGGGCTCGGAGGTGCCGGCTGGGGCGGCAGGTGGGGCAGGCTTCGCGTGCTCGCTGTAGCTGATCAGCCCCGCCCCGAGCATGATCAACACGACGCCCGCCCAGCGCACGGCCGACACTTTTTCCTGGAGGAAAAGCATCGCCGCGAAGGTCGCGAACACGAAGCTCAGGCCGGTGAGCGGCCACAGAAAACTGATGTCGCTCTTGGACATCAACACCAGCAGGCAGCCGAAGAACAGCGCCTCGAAAAACACCCCGCTCAGGATGGCGGGACTGGTGACGCCCGCGCGCACGACCCGCGCCACCTCGCTGACGCTGATGCGCTGGAAGTCGCCGATCTGAGTGATGCCTTTTTTGAGCAGCACCACGCCCGCCGATTCGAACACGAGGCCGACAAGGAGAATCACGAGCAGTTTGACCATGTCACAAGTCCTGGTAGCGGATGAGTGCGATGCCTTGCGCCGCCGCGAGCGCCTTCACGCGCGGGCTGGCGAGCGCCTCAAATTCGTGGCGAAAGTCGGTCAGCGAGGGATGCGAGTAAAGCTCGGAATCGCCGGGCGGCAGACGCGGCAGCAACCGCAGCACGAACGCCTCGTCCACGCGGGCGTTCTGGAGCAGGCCGAAAACCTGGTCGGTGTGGCGGATGCCCCGCCGCCAGAGCTGCGGGCGCGCCCAGGCCGAGAGCAGGTTGAAGATGATCGCGTGACTGACGCGGTACGCCCAACAGCCGCCACTCAGCCTCGCATTGAGCCAGAAGCGGTCGCGGGTCAGCCGCCACCGCGGCGAGGGCCACCCACCCGCGCTGTCGAGCGCGAGTCGAAACACGGTCGGGTGAAGATGGATGTTCAGGTGGCCATTGAGGTGATCCAGCGGCAGACCCGTGGCGGCAAAGGCCTGGAATTGGGCGTCGATCTCGGCCCGAAGTTCGGCCCGCAGGCTGCGTCGGCAAAAGTAGCGCAATCCCGCACCGACGGCGCTTTCGGTGAAGTTCCCCGCCGGACTGGCCAGACCGGGAATGGCGCTCGTTGGCAGCGCCGCTCGACCACAAACCAGCGCTAGATGCAAACCGACGCCAAGACGAGGATTGCTCTGGGCCAGATCGACCGCCTCCGCAGCAAACGGCTCGTTCACCATCAGGCTGGCGGTGGTGAGGATGCCGTCGCGGTGCGCGCGGCTGACTGCCTCGTTGATGTCACGTGAACGGCCGAAGTCGTCGGCGTTGACGATCAACCGGCGCGGGCGCTCAGGCGGTGCCATAGCTGGGCGCGAACGGACCGACCCGGAGCCGCCACCAAGTGCGGCAGACCAGCCACAACTTGGCCGGCTTGCTCACCCGCACGCGCGGCCCGCTGAAGACGTCGAACTGCCGCGCTTCGAGGCAGCCGAGCAGCCGCCAGTACACCGCGCCCATCAATTCGGCGGCGATCATGGCGGGACGGTCTTCGGCTGGCAGCGTTTCGCGCGCCTGGCGGTAAAAGTTGCGTGCGCGCGCGGCCACGCTGGCCGCGAGGTCGCGAAAACGGTCGCTGTACCGGCCAGCGAGGATTTCGTCGGGTTGCAGGCCGAAACGATCGAGTTCGACCCGGGGCAGATAAATCCGGCCGCGCTCGGCGTCGTTGCGGACGTCGCGGAGGATGTTCGTGAGTTGAAACGCCTTGCCCAGCGCGACCGCGTACACGCGGCAGGCGGGGTTGCGATAGCCGAAAACCTCGATGCTGAGCAGTCCCACGGCCGAGGCCACGCGGTAGCAGTACAACTCCAGCTCGGCCCAGTCCGCACAGCGCTGGGCATCCAGGTCCATCTCGCACCCTTGGATGATTTCGTCGAGCAGGGCGAAAGGCAGGCCGCACCGGCGGATGACCGGCTGCAACTCGCGGTTGACCGGGAACTGCGGCGTGCCGCCGTTGCAGGCCGTGCGCACGTCTTCGCGCCAGGCGGCGAGGCGGCGGCGGCGTTCCTCCACCGGGAGCGCGTCTTCGTCGGCCACGTCATCCACCTGGCGACAGAAGGCGTAGAGCGCGCACATGGCCGCGCGTTGCGGGCGCGGGAGCAATACGAACGCCAGCGCGAGGTTCGAGGCGCTCTTGCGGGTGATGGCGTGGCTGACGGGGTCGCTCAAAGTCCGGGCGGCACCTGGCCTTCCGGGCGGGGGGGAGGCAAGCCGCCGGTTTCGGCCAGGGTTGGATTGCGGGATCGGTGTTCGCGCCGGCGGCGGCGGCGGTGATGGCGGTGCGAGCCGGCCTCCGATTCTTCGTCCGGGTCATCGGTGTCCGCGACGCTGGCCGCTGGCTCGTGTTGCCGGCGGTGCGAGCGATGGTGATGATGGCGGTGAGATCGGCGGCGTTTGAACCAGATCGACAGGGCCAACAGGAGCACGAGTCCCACGCCCGCCGAGACCAGCAGGAGAATAAGCATGTCCCGGCCCGCGCCCGGGGTGCGGGTTACTTCCTCCATCTGGCTGGGGAGGAGGGCGGCGGCGTAGAGAGGCGGGAGAAGCAAGGTGTTCATCGTTCCTGCTCGGCGGGTGTCAATGCGTCGTCATCGGTCAACCGGTTCGCGCTGATGCTGAGGTTTTGCATCTTGTAGCGCAAGGTTTGGGCGCTGATGTGAAGCTGGCTGGCCGCGCGGGACAGGCTGTAATCGTTTTGTTCCAGATAGCTCAGGATCAGGTCGCGCTCGTAAGCGGCCAGGTGCTCCTCGAGCGAGGCGCCGGCCAGGGGTTTGGTCTGATCAAGGTGCCGCAAGCGGTTCTCGACCGTGAAGTCGGGGAGGTTCTGGGCCTGGATCGCGGTGGTGTTCTCCAGGATGACCGCGCGTTCGATCACGTTCCGCAGTTCGCGCACGTTTCCCGGCCAGTGATGGCGACACAGTTTCTCGCGCGCCGCCGGCGAAATGCTGGTGATGCTCTTGCCCATCGCGAGGGCGAAGTGGCGCAGAAAGTGATCGGCGAGCAGGAGAATGTCGTCGCCGCGCTCGCGTAATGGCGCAGGCCGGAACTGCACCACGTTCAGCCGGTGAAACAGGTCTTCGCGGAAGCTGTTCTGGCGGATTGCCTGGACGATGTCCCGGTTGGTCGCGGCAATGAGCCGGACGTTCACGCGCAGTTCCTGGTTGCTGCCAACGCGGGTGAAGCTGCCGTCCTCGAGGAACCGCAGCAGCTTGGCCTGCAACGGGCGGCTCATGTCGCCGATCTCGTCGAGGAAGATGGTGCCGCCGTCGGCTTCTTCCAC
>JAKANS010000100.1 GCA_021823625.1 bacterium
ACTGAGCGAAGCCATCATCACCTATCTGGCGGATCGGAACGAGCACCCGAAGCGGTATCGCTGGAAGGCGAAGGGCGAGGAAATCCTGGCGAAGATCGAGCGAGCTCGGTTGGCTCAAGCCAAGGCAGCCGCCACATAGTGAGTGATATTATTTATGCCTATTTCACAAACAGCAGACTAGTGCCGCTGGCAGCCAGTCAGAACTTCGTCTATCTCCTGAGTGCGACCGGGGTCATGGCCGTCGATATCGCCAACCCCTCCCAACCCAAAGTGGTCCGGCATTACTCCGGTCTGACGGGCGAACTGCGCCAGATCGCCGCCACGGGTGAACGGGTTTTTGTCGCGGGCGAGAAGGGACTGTTTGTGGACCTGGCCCCCAGCCACAATCCCGCCCCCTGACCGGGCAAGCGCCTAGGGCAGTGTATACCGGACTCTTTCGGGAACAGATGAATGGCCTGGCTCAGCAGATGACCGCCAGCCCCTACTCGGTGCCCAGCAAATGCCGAGCTTTCTCAAATCCTAGAAGACAACATGAGTATAATCAGTAGCCCTTCAAAGCAACACGTCCTCAACGGCACACCAGCCCTCTGGCCGGCCGCGCTCTGCGCGTTCCTGGCCAGTGCCTGGTGTTTGCGGGCAGCGCAAACCGTCGGACCGCTGGTCCAACCCGTCGTAGTGCCCGCACTGCAGAGCAAGGCCTTCCCGGCCCGGCTGCAGGAAACTCGCTTCTACCCCGGCGAGGGCAGCCTCCACCCCACGGTCAAGTCTCAAACAGCGTTTGATCCCGCCCAACTGGGCCGTCGGCGCATCACGACGAAAGCCGATCCGCCAACCGCAGGACGCCTGGTGGTTAACCCGCTGACCACGCAATTCCCTGACCTGACGCTGTTCGTCACGGTGCTGGACGAGAACGGCGTTGCGGTTCCAGGGCTGGTGCAGGAGAGTTTTACGGTTCGGGAACAGTCGAGCGCGGAAGCGATGCCGCCCCCGCAGACCGTGACATACTTCAAGGAGACCGTCGCCAGCGAAGTTGGTATCTCTTTTTCACTTGTGTTTAACGTCAGTGGCAGCATGGCGGGCAGCGGTTGGACGATGCCAAGACCGCCGCCATCAGTTTCCTGGACAACTGCACCCCCGCCGGCCGAGGCAACTTGGTCGAGTTCGCCTCCTCTGACGAGGTGGACATCGTGCTGCCCTCGGGCTGGGTGACGGCGGATTCAGACCACGATGGCCAGCCAGATTTGCAGGAAGCCATCGCCAGCCGCGTGGCCCTGGACGCGACCGCACTGTTCGACGGCACCGCCAAGGGGATCGAATCCTTGAGCCAGGAACCGACTCCCAAGGCGGTCATCGTCTTCACGGATGGCGAGGCCAACGACGATGTCCAATTCGATGTCAACAGCGTCATTGCCAAGGCCCGCAACGAGGGCGTGCCGCTTTACACAATCGGGCTGGGAGATGGCGCGGCGGAAGACGTCCTGCGCAACCTGGCCGAACAAACCAGCGGCAGCTATCACCTTGCTCCGACAGCTGCGGACATGGCCACCGTATACCGCGCCATCGCACGCGAGGGGCGCAGTGGTTATGCCCTCCGTTACACCACGCATAACCCATACTACGACGGCACCACCCGCACGGTGACGGTCACAGCCAACCGCACCACCGGCTCGGCCACGTACGTGGTAAATTACCGGCCCCAGGTGACGTTTGACGACGCCACGGCCCAACTGGGTTCGCAGAGCCAGCCGCCCGCAGTGGCCTTGTCCATCCGCGGTACGATCCGGGACCTGGACGCGAACACGCCCGGTCAGGCGTTGTCGGCCACGCTCTTCTACCGTGCTGCCGGGGATGTGAATTACGACCAGATCCCAGCCGCCATTAGGCCGCTCGACGCGGAGTCCTATCACTTCGAAGCGGTCATCCCGGCGGAGGCGGTGCTCTATCCCGGTGTGGAATGGTATTTGCGCGTGACGGATGGCATTCAGGAAGTGGTGCTGCCGTTTGATTACCGCAACGCCCCGTTCTCCGCCTCCATTCTTGAAAACCATGCCCCGGTGATTACCAGCACCGACCCAGGCCGCGCGGCCCTTGGCCAGTCGCTGACGGTCACCGCGCAGGTCGCGGACAGTGACCCTGGCGACAGCGTGCGCAGCGTGACGCTCTTTTACCGCGTTCACAACGACCAGCAACCCACACCTTATTTCTCCGTCGCGATGGACAACCTGGGGGGAGATTCCTATTCGGCAGTCATTCCGGGAGACAAGATCGGCCTCGCAGGTGTGGACTACTACCTTTCCGCTTGGGATTCGCATAACGTTCGGGCGGATGACGGCACCGCTGACCTGCCGCACCAGGCGCTGACCTCGCCCCTGTCTGACGTGGACTTCGACAATGATGGCGACGTGGACGGCAAGGATCTGGCGGAGTTTCGGGCGCAATTCCATCAGGGCAGCGTGACTACGAATGACCTGGCCAGGTTCGTTACGGTGTTCGGGCAAAATATCGCCACCATTGCTTTTGCCGCCCCGACCTTCTCTGTCCTGGAAGACGGGCTTCCTCACGCTGCCGTTCGGCTCGTTCGCCTGGGCCTGAGCGACCGCACCTTGCACGTGACGGTGGTCCCCAGCAGCGGCACCGCCGAGGCGGGATTGGATTTTATCGACGCTCCCGTCCTCGTGACCTTCGCCCCCGGCCACTCCCAGCAGCAAGTGGACATCCCGATCATCGACGATTCCGTGACCGAGGCCGATGAGACTGTCCATCTGGCGCTCGACCACGCCGAACCCGGAATCGTCCTTGGCAAACAGAACACCGCCGTGTTCACGATTGTGGACAACGACGTCAGCCTCGCCTTTGGCGCGCCCACTTTTGTCGTCAAAGAAGACGGAACCGCGACGGAAGCGGTCAAGGTCATTCGTAGCAAGGCGCTAGGTAACGTGAGCGTGACCCTCCGGCTGACCGACGGTACCGCCACGGCTCCCGCCGATTACCGGGCCGACCCAATTGTGGTCAACTTTACCAGGAGCGCCCTGGAACAGACGGTGACGATCCCTATCGTCAATGACGCGCTTTTCGAACCCACCGAGACGGTGTTGCTCAGTCTGGAGAACCCAACGGGTGCGGCCGTGATCGGCACTCCAGCGACCGCTGTGCTCAACCTTTTGGACGACGAAATGGACACGGCGGGTGAAACCCTTGCCGCGGCACGGCTGATTCTTCCGGGCAACCTGACGAACGTGGTATGCAGCACCAACGTCCTTGTGGAGACCAACATCGTGTGGGTCGAAGACACGGTGAGCACGAATACTCCGTCGGGTCATTGGGAAACGAATATCACGTCCACGCCCATCGTGGTCTGCCAGACGAACACCGCCGGCACCATCGTCCAGGAGTTCGTCGGGAGTGCCGATTCCGACGATAACTATCGGTTTGAACTGCCGGCTCAGACCGCCTCCGTCTGCTATCGCGTTCGCTTCACCTGCGAGCCTTTGGAGGCAAATGTTAGCCTCGAACTCTTGGACAGTACCGGCGAAGCCCTGGCCAGCCGAACAGCCACGGCCGGAAGCCCGAATCCACTCGAACGCATTCTGCCCCCGGGCACCTACTATGCGCGGGTGCTTTCCGTGGGCGAAGACGCCAATTACACCTTGGATCTCACCGCCCCGGAAGTGCTGGACCAGGCTGGCAACTCGCTGGCGGCAGCGCGGGACTTGGGCGTGTTAACTGCGCCCCGATCGCTGGACGACTTTGTCCACAGCTTGGATACCGACGACTTTTACCGCCTGGAACTCGCCTCCGGCTCGAATGCCCTGGCCTATCGCTTCACCGTGGGTCTGAGCAATCTCATCGCGGAAGCGCATTTGGAACTGCTGGACGGTTCCGGTGCCGTGCTGGAAACGGCTGCTGCGAACGGGCCAGCCAACCAGCTGATCAGCCGTCTGCTCGCTCCCGGCACCTATTACGTGCGGGTCTATACCCCGGCTGGTGGAGATACGGGCTATCACCTAAACTTGGATGCTGTCCCGCTTCCAGACGAGGCTGGCAACACGCTGGCGGCAGCGCGCATCCTGGATCCGATCGATCAGCAAGTAAGCGTGGCCGACGGTGTCCATGGCCTCGACACCGACGACTACTATTCCTTCACCCTGGAACCGGTGACTTCAGGAGCATATCGCCTGCAATTGGTCCTGACCAATCTCACCGGCGAGGCCGACCTGCAGCTCTTGAGCGCGCAGGAAACGGTGATTCAGGATGTGACGAATTCCGGAACCGCGTTTAAGGCGTTAGATGCCATTGTTGCCCCCGGAACTTATCATGCCCGAGTCCACTGTCCTACCACCCAGGACGTAGGCTACGCCAGTTATACGCTCATGCTCTCGGCCAGCATTCCGATCGCCGACGGACAACAGGTGACGACGACGATCGATCGGGCAGGCGATAATGACATGATGACCTTCACCGGCCAGGTGGGCGACCGGATCACGCTGGTCATGCAGGACCAGTTCGATTACTTCGGCGACGACCTTTACGTGACGATCCTCCAACCGGACGGCACAACGTGGCTTAGTGCCTCCGACTGGGATGGCATTTCCCTGGACAACACCCTGCCGGCGAGCGGGACTTACACGCTCATCTTTAGCGCGGAGGCCACCAGCGGCAGCTACACCGTGAGTCGAAACTAAGGGAGTGAGCACCCGCACATGAATCCTGATCAATCATCACCTTTAAGTCCGAGAATTCCTATGAAATCAATTGCCGAATATCTACGTTCGCGAGGTCTCGCGTTGCTGTTGCTTGCCGTTGCGGTCATGCCACCAGGCGTGTCGGCCGCGCAGGTGCGGGTGTATGGAGACGCGGTTCAGAGCGGTCAGCAGGTGGTCGTCAGCCTCTATGCCGACATCACTGGAGCAAGCTTGTGCAGCTTTGGCGTCAAGCTGCGCTATGATCCCGTGGCCTACTCACTCGTCAAGGCCGTCAAGAACGAGGCAGCCTGGTTTATGGGCACCGCTGCCGCGCCTCTGCCCTACGTGGATCCGGATGGTTCTTCCGGAAAGTTCTTGTCTGGCATGAGGATTTTGTAGCATGAGGCATGAGTCAAAGTCTGTTGTATCATGCGTTTGGCGTTCGCGAAGGCTACGAGTATTGGCGGACCGAATACGGCGAGGGTTGCGTTCGTTTCTTTCTGTTGTGCAAGCCCCAACGATTGGTCTGTCCGCGCTGCCAGAGCCGGGAGGTCAGTCGCAAAGGCCGGCGCTTCCGGGAACTGCAAACCGTGCCTATTGGCCTGATGCCGGTGTTTTTGGTGACCGAAGTGCCCCAATGCCAGTGCCGGAACTGCGGCAAACGTTTCGAGGTCTCCCCCCTTTTGCCCCGGCGTATGCGCGCTACACGCACCGGCTCCAAGCGTTTATTGAAGACCTGCGCGGCCTGATGACCGTCAGCGATCTGGCCGCCGTCACCGGCCTGGGCTGGGACACCGTCAAAAACATCGTCAAGGCCAAGCTGGAAAAAGACTTTGGCCATCCGCGGCTCAAGGAACTCAAACGCCTTTCCATTGACGAAATTTATCTGGGCCGCCGCCAAAAGTTTTTCACGCTGGTGATTGACTTGGACCGCGGGCGCCTCGTCTGGGGGGCGCGCGGACGCGGCGGCGACTGCCTCAAAAAGTTCTGGCGGGCCTTGCGTTTGAGCAAGGCCAGGATCGAAGCGGTGGCGATGGACCTGAGTCCGGCCTACTGGTCGGCGGTGCTGGAACATTTGCCGGACGCGGCCATCGTGTTCGACCGTTTCCATATCACCAAACTGGTCAATGAAAAGCTGGACGATTTGCGGCGGGCCATGGTGCGCGAAGCGACCGGCCTGATGAAGCAGACCGTCAAAGGCGTGCGCTACCTGCTCTTGATGCGCCGGGAAAATGTGGACGCCCCAAAACTGCCGCGGCTCCAGGAAGCGCTCAAACACAACGAACCACTGAACCTCGGCTATCTCTTGAAAGAAGCCTTGGGGCTGCTCTGGGAACAGCCGACCTATGCGCGGATGAAATCCTTCCTGCATGAATGGTGTGCTTGGGCAATGGAGTCGGGCGTGCGCCAGATGCAGCCAGTGGCCAAGTCGCTCAAACTGCACGCCAGCGGCATACTGTCCTGGTGGAAACACCGCATCAACAACGGCCGCATGGAAGGCATCAACAACAAAATCAAAACCCTTCTGCGCCAAACTTACGGCCTGCGCGATGAACGTTATTTCGTTCTCAGACTCTATGGTCTTCACAACTCAAGACGAGAACTTCTCGGATGAACCATCCGGATACCAGCCTGGCGGGGGAAGTGGTCCTGCTCGGCGGCAAACTCGATCTGGCGGCGGCAACCGACGGCGTGACCGGAACCCGCGTGCTGCTCGGCACCGTGACATTGGCACCGAACTCCAATGCGCAACCCATCCTCTCGCTGTCATTGGGAAAACCCGCGTCTTTTGCCAACTTTGTCGCCACAGATGGAACCGGGCTCGACACGCTGCCCGGCGGGCTGGAATTCGGTCCGATTACAGTCCACGGGAAATTTCTCCAGACCATTGCCTTCGCGCCTCTGGCCGACCGGACTTACGGCGACACCGACTTTGCGCTCTCCGCCACCGCGTCTTCCGGTTTGCCGGTCAACTACACCATCTCGGATCCGGCGGTAGCCACGATAGTGAACGGCACGGTGCACATCCTGGCTGCCGGTTTCACCGACATCACGGCGAGCCAACCGGGGGATAACAATTACGTCCCGGCAGCCGATGTGACCCAGCGGTTGGTGGTCAACCAGGCCCCATTGACCATCGCGGCTGACAACGCGACTCAAGCAAAAGGCGAGCCCGTGCCGGCATTGACGGCGCAGTTTGCTGGGCTGCGCCGCGGGGACACCGTGGAGAGCCTGAACCTGCCTCTGCAATTCTCGACCGACGCCACGCCTGACAGTCCCAAAGGAGATTACTCGATCACCGTCAGCGGTCCAGACCAGACGGCCAACTACCGGATCACTTACCAAGATGGCACGCTCCGTGTGCTTGGTTCCCGCATCCTGTACGTCAGAGCGGATGCCTTGGGCGTCAATAATGGCCAGACATGGACGGATGCCTATCGGAGTCTCCAGGACGCCCTGGCGGCGGCCGAGCCTGGCCAAAGCATCTGGGTGGCCACCGGGACCTACCTGCCGGGCGATGAGCGTTTGGACAGTTTTCACCTCAAAACTGGCGTGCCGCTTTACGGCGGTTTCGCCGGCACAGAGACCAACCTGACACAACGCGATCCGTGGACGCACCGCACAGTTCTCAGCGGTGAAATCGGTGATCCGTCCGACCGCTGGGACAATGTTTACCATGTGATCGTGGCCGCCCCGTCCACCCGCCTGGATGGGTTTACTGTCACGCGCGCCTGCGCCGGAGAAGGTGGGCAGCAGGACGAAGGTTCTCCCGATCACCGGGCCGGAGGCATGGATGCCCGTTTTGCGGAGGCCGTCGTGGCGAATAGCCGTTTCATTGACAATTGCGCCGAGGTGGGAGGCGGCCTTTACGCGGGTGCCGACACAGTGGTGGTGAATTGCGAGTCCATCCGAAACAAGGCGTTATACAACGGAATGGGAGGAGGAGCCGCGGTTGACGGAGGCACCTTCGTCAACTGCAGCTTCATCCAGAATGTCGCCGGATTCCTAGGCGCCGCCTGGGAATCCCACGGTGCAGGACTCTATTCTGCGGACACAACGACCCGGGTGATCAACTGCACTTTCCGGGGCAATCGCAATCCCGGAATAATCTTCCCTTTGGGCGACCCCGCTGGCGACCTCGGTTGGAATTGGGAGGACCCAGATTGGGGTTTGCCAACCATCCCGGTTCCGGAGGACGAGGCGGTCTGGCTGAGTTGCCCCGACGCTGACCCGGTGGACAGGCCGATGATGATCGTAAACAGCATCCTGGCAGACCCACTGTTGGCCGACCTGCTGGGCACACCCGACATGCGGCCTCAGGGATTGGTCATCACGTTCTCATGCTTGCAGAACGCATTTCCAGGAGAGGGAAACATTGTGGCAAACCCTCGCCTCGGAAACGACTTGCGGCTGGCACCGGACAGCCCGTGCCTCGACGCGGGCACAGACGAGGCGGTGCCATCCGACGTGCAGGGCGATTTGGCCGGCCAGATCCGCATCGCCAACGACCGGGTGGACTTGGGTGCGTATGAATATCAGGCGGCTTTATTTGCCGCACACTTGATGGAGTGCCAGTACTTGGTCAATGGTGGGTTCCAATTTACCCTCCAAGGCAGCCCCCGCGGCAATTATGTTATCCAGGCCTCAACCAACCTGACGACCTGGACGCCGCTGGCGACCAACACCATCCCGGCGGAAGGCACATTACGAATCACCGCCCCCACCACGGCCAACCTGCCACGGCGGTTCTACCGGGTGGTCCAGCTACCGCCCTGAGGCCCCAGGCCAATCAGGAATACATCCTGGGAAGATCAAAACGAACGGTTCTCAATAGCATCCCACGATCCCGCGTCGCCATCGGCAAAGCTGGCTGGGGTCTGGCTGCTGGCGCGTTGCCCGGCGGCCGGGATGTTGTGCGTGGCCATTGCCGGTGGGGAATTCACCTTCACCACGCTGGCGAGGCTGGCTGGACAGCCTGGCAACCAGGGCGGGACTCGGAGCGCGGCGCGGTTTGACCGTCCGTCCGGCGTCCTCGGTGGACGGCACGGCAACGTTTACCCGGTACGGACAGACCGACTAGGAGGAGGCCAACGCCGGCCGCTCAGTTCAACGACGGATCTTCGGGCGAGTTCGCGAGCAAATGATAGGATGGGCCTTTCTGAAGCAGGATGTGGCGCCACAGATCTTTGGGGGGAGTCGTGAATACGAGCGGAATCGAGGCCGGCCACGTGAGCCAGGCCTTGCGTCGCAGCTCGTCGTCCAACTGCCCTGGACTCCAGCCCGCGTAGCCCGCGAAGAGCCGGATCTGCCGCGTCGGCGAAAACGATTCGCCGAGTTCGATCAACTCATCCAGCGCGTGGCCCAGGCTGAGGTTGGGCAGCACGTTCGCATCGGGCAGGAAGGCGTCGGTGTGGAGGAAGCTCATCGCGGTGGGCTGCACGGGTCCGCCGACGAAGAGCGACAGTTCCTTGAGCCTTTCGGGGAGATCGGCCACCAGCGCATCGCCCACTTTCTTGCCGCTGTCGCGGTTCAGCACCAGGCCGAAGGCGCCTTCCGCATCGTGCTGGCAGATCAGCACCACCGTGCGGCTGAACCACGAACCGTGCAGGTTGCCGCTGTCCAGCAGCAACTGGCCTTTCAACGACTGGTGCTCTTTGGCCATGAGAACGCTTCCCCGCTGCAACGCGCAGGTCGGGAAAGCACAATGGAACGTTCCGCCGGACCTGGCAACTCCCGAGCCGCGCGGAGCCGGCCATCACAAGCCCAGCCGCCGCGCGACCTCGGCCAGCGGAAGCCCGGCAATCGCGAACGTCTTGTGGCCCGAACTGCGGCCCCGGACCAGGTGCACCGCGCGGGGCGGCAAGCCGAGCGTCTCGGCCAGGAAGCGGACCAGCGCTTCGTTCGCGGCGTCATCGACCGGCGGCGCCGCCACGCGCACTTTCAGTTCGCCGCCCAGCAGGCCGGCGAGTTCGCTCCGCGCCGCGCGGGGCTGGGCTTTGACGCTCAGCAGCACCGTGTCGCCGCGGGTTTGCAGGCAGGGAGGCATCACAACGGCAGGCGAAAGAACAGTCGCACCAACGCGGGTTTGCCCCTGTCGAACATGAACCAGACGGCGGCGACCCCGATCGCCGGCGCCAGATCCACCCGCCCCAATCGCAACGGCAACCACCGCACCAGACCAAGGAGATTCCGTGCGGTGAGACTGGCGGAGGCCAGCAGCGGCCGGTTTCCCAAATAGACGTAGGTGTTCAGCAAGTGCAGCCCCAACAAACCGAGCAACAGGTATTTTCCAACCAGGAACGCGCCCAAGCCGACCACGGCGCCTTGCTGCCACAAATGGACGGTCGATCGCGGCGCGGCCACCAGCCCGCCATCGACCAGCGCGGGATGGCAGCCGACCCAAGCCAGGCCCAGCAACGTGGCGGGCAGGATCAGCCGGAACACTGCCGGCAGCCGCCGCAGCCAACCGAGTTGAATCGCGATAAACCTGAGCCGGGGATTCGAGTCCTGGGCGTCTTCGTTGATGATCGAGAGCAGCAGCAGCCACAAATAAAAAGCGCCCAGAAAGAGTCCAAAGCTGGCGACGGAGAAGATCGGCATTCGCTCGAACGCGGCGCTGTTGAAATCCAGGCGCACCGCCCCGAGGTCAAGCGGTGCGATCCAGTGCACGGCCTGCCCGACCTGCCAGTACATCCAGGCACGCGCCCCCACGAGCACCGCGAGACCCGGCAGGAGCAGCCAGCGCGCAGGATGGCGCAGGCTCGCGCTCGCGCCCGCCAACCGCGAAGCCACCCAAAGAACCAGCCCGACCAGGTTTAGGATGAAGTTGACCAGGTTCATCTCGGCTTCCCGCCGGCGGGGCTGCCGGCCTGGGACCCGACCGCGAATGCTAAAGCCGTTTCAACAAAGCGTCCGCCATCACGGACGGGGTTTCGGCGATGGCGATGCCGGCGGCGCGCATTGCTTCGATCTTGGCCGCGGCCGTGCCCTTGCCGCCGCTGATGATGGCGCCGGCGTGGCCCATGCGGCGGCCAGGCGGGGCCGTGGCGCCCGCGATGAAGCCCGCCACCGGTTTCCGGCAATGTTGTTTGATCCACGCCGCGGCCTCTTCCTCGGCGCTGCCGCCGATTTCGCCGATCATGATGATGCCGTGCGTCTCCGGATCGTCGTTGAAGAGCTTGATGACGTCCAGGTGCGACATGCCCGGCACCGGGTCGCCGCCGATGCCCACGCAGGTGCTTTGGCCCACGCCTTTGCTGGTGAGTTGCCAGACCGCCTCGTAAGTCAACGTGCCGCTGCGCGAAACCACGCCGATGTGGCCTTGCTTGTGGATGTAACCCGGCGCGATGCCGATGCGGCAGCCGCAGTGCGAATCCTTGCCCGGTCCCGGCGCGACGATGCCGGGGCAGTTCGGTCCGATCAGGCGCGTCGGCTTGCCTTCCATGGCCCGCCGGACCTTGAGCATGTCCGTCACGGGAATGCCTTCGGTGATGCAAACCACCAGCGCCAGGCCGGCGTCCACGCCTTCCAGGATGGCGTCGGCGGCGAAGGCGGGCGGAACGAAAATCGCCGAAGCCTGCGCGCCGGTCTGTTTCACCGCCTCCGCGACGGTGTCGAAGATCGGCACCTTCACGCCTTGGTGCTCGAAGACCTGGCCGCCTTTGCCGGGCGTGACGCCGGCGACGACCTGCGTGCCGTATTCGAGCGAGAGCTGGGCGTGCCGCGCGCCGAAGCCGCCGGTGATGCCTTGGATGAGGATTTTGGTATCGGGTTGGACGAGGATGGACATGGGGAATTTACGATTTGCGATTTACGATTGAAGATTGTTTGGATCATCTCAGGTCAAACAAGCACAGGACTGCCGCCCAGCCACTGGGCAGGCAATCGGGCGCCTCGGCCAATTCCTTCCCGTACTTGACCGCCAGCTTCAGAAAGTAGTGCGCGTGGAAAAAGGCCTCGACAATGGGCCGCGTGTGGCGAAGCCAGTCCTGGTTGTGCGACATTTTGAACTTGTGGCCGGTGCCTTGGCCGACGATTTCCGCAAACCACCGGTTCATCGAGCGGTCGGGCAGCAGAGCTTGCAGGGATTTGCAGATTTCTTCGGTCGCTTCCTGAAGGTGATAGACCTTGAAAGACTGGTGATAGAAGCGGTAAAAGCCATCCTCCATGCACCAACGATCTTCAACCCGTGCCAGCAACTCCTCCAGTTTCGGCAAGTGCTGCTTGATGTTGCGAAGGAGCTTGTTCGTGATCTCACGCTGCTCGCGGAACTCCGGCAGTTCCTTCAACTCGCCGGAGGTAGAATGGGGCGTGTGTTCCGCCTGCATAGAAACGGCTCAGGCCCTGGCCGGATTGCGTTTGTGAATGCAAATCGTGTTGCCGTCAGGATCGAAGATCATCGCCATGCGGCAGGCCGGACACTGCATCGGCTCGATGCGGAACTTCACCTGGTTCGCGCGAAGATGGGCGACGGCGGCGTCAAAATCCTCGACCTCCAACGCGACGGTACAGCCGTCGGGGCTGGGTTTGAAACCTGGCGCGCAGCCGATGGCCAGCGCATACGGGCCGAACGCGTATTCGACCCATTTGTCTTCGGCGACCGTGGTTGGTTTCAAACCCAGGACGCCCTCGTAAAAGGCGCGGGCGCGCGCCATGTCGGTGACGGCATAGCAGGCGAAGGCGAGTTCGGTAATCTTGAGCATAGAACTAACAACAGGCTGAGATCATGTGTTGGGAGCAGTGAAGCTCCTGGCGGGATTCGAACCCGCAGAGGCACCATGAGGTGTCCCGAGATGTGTAGCCACGTCCCCCGACCAACCACAGGCTGGCTCGCTTTCCACTCGCGTTCAGGAGCACAAATCTCATGGAGCGAATCCGTTTTGCAGGCAAACCACCGTTCACTCACCACAGATGCACGATCTCCCGACGGACTTTCCTCCGAGGTGGATGATCCGGGTCGATTTCTCCGCGTTTGTCATCGGCCCGACCAACAACAAGCCGCGCAGAGCATCGGCAAAGGTCTCGGTTCGGTTCCAAGTGAACGTGCTCATATGCAAACATGTCAGCAGGGAGTGCAGTTTCGACTGATCGACTTCAGCAAGGGCACTCAAAAGGCGCGCCAGAGACCTTAGCCCTTTAGGGTCGCCAGATAGAATTACCTCAGCTTTGCCTGCGTTGCTATGGAACTCGACAACGACGTTGCCCTCGATGCCTGGATACCTAGTTTTCACGGCTGGGCCTTCTCCCCACCTGATGCTGCTACCACCTTCTGCGCCGCGTCGGCCATCGTGTCGCCGCTGATAATCGGCAGGCCGGAGTCCGCCAGCGTGCGCTTGCCGGCGACGACCTTGTTGTCTTTGAGTTCCATTTGAAAAAAGAACCAAGAGTGATCAGCCAAAACGTTTCCGGGCGAGCTCGGGATTTCGCGCTTGGTGAATCACCCCAAGAATGCGGAGTTCTTCACCCGCAACGCGGTAGTAAACGGCGTAAGGAAAAATCCGCAGCCGCGCCTTGCGCACGCCGCGCTCGCCAAACGAGGAATATACTTGAGGCATCGCCGCCAGTCGGCGGGCCAGGCCCTCGAATTCCAACCAGAGGCGGGAACTGACACCGGGTGATTGACGGTCATACCATTGCATGGCCTCAGCCAGTTCGTTCTGCGCCTCCGCCGCGATGACGCACCGCAACCTCATCCCTGGCGGAACATACGGCTCTTCAGTTCCTCCAAGGTGCAGCCGGTGGCTGGATTGGCTTCGCACGCGGCATCCCGCCGCTCCAGTTCCGCCAGCAGGTCCAACGGAATCCCTTCCTCTTCCACCTCCTGGTCCACGCTGCGGTAGAGTTCATCGGCGAGTTGGAGCCGGTCTGGGGCCGGCAGCCGCAATGCTTGGTCCAGCAGGGTCGAGTTCATAACGAGAGGGTATCATTTGACGGCCGCCTTGACCACTTTCTGCGCCGCGTCGGCCATCGAGTCGCCGCTGATGATCGGCAGGCCGGAGTCCGCCAGCGTGCGCTTGCCGGCGACGACGTTGTTGCCTTCGAGGCGCACGACCAGTGGCAGCTTGAGACCGGTTTCCTTGACCGCCGCCACAATGCCTTGGGCGATCACGTCGCAATCCATGATCCCGCCGAAGATGTTGACCAGAATCGCCTTCACGGCCGCGTCCTTCATGATGATTTTGAAGGCCGCCGTGACCTGCTCGACGGTCGCGCCGCCGCCCACATCGAGGAAGTTCGCCGGCTCGCCGCCGTAATGCTTGATGATGTCCATGGTGGCCATCGCCAGGCCAGCGCCGTTCACCAGGCAGGCGATGCTACCCTCGAGCTTGATGTAATTGAGCGAGTGATGGCTCGCCTCGACCTCGAGCGGCGATTCCTCGGCGAGGTCACGCATCGCTTGAATGTCCGGATGTCGGTAAAGCGCGTTGTCGTCGAGGCCGATCTTGCCGTCGAGCGCCATCAGCGACCGCTTGCCGTCCGGGGCTTCGACGACGCACAACGGGTTTAACTCCACCAGCGAGGCGTCGCAGTCCCACCAGGTCCGGTACACGCCGAGCAACAGTTTCGCCGCAGGATTTACCAGGTCGCCCCGGAGGCCCAACGCGGCGGCGAGCTTGCGCGCCTGAAAAGGCATCATGCCGGTGGCCGGGTCGATCGATTCCTTCACGATGCGCTCGGGCGTCTTGGCGGCCACTTCCTCGATGTCCATGCCGCCTTCGGTGCTGACCATCATCAACGGCCGCCCGGCGGAGCGATCCAACAAGACGGCGCAGTAGAGTTCGCGCTTGATGTTGGCGGCCGCCTCGACGAGCAACTTGCTCACCTCGCGGCCGTCGGGTCCGGTCTGTTTGGTGACCAGCACCTGGCCGAGCATGGCCCAGGCCCGGTCGAACGCCTCATCGGCGGTGGCGCAGACCTTCACCCCGCCTTGGAGGCCGCTCTTGAAGGTGCCTTTGCCGCGGCCGCCGGCGTGAATTTGCGATTTGACCACCACGCGGGGATGGCCCTCGGCGAGCAGCCGTTTGGCGACGGCGCGCGCGTCGTCGGGGGTGGCCGCCATTTCGCCGGGCGGCACGACGACCCCGGAACGCGCCAGGAGCTGCTTGGCCTGATACTCGTGAATGTTCATCGTAAGACCCGCCGCAGTGTGACGATGCGGTCCCGCGCGTTCAACGTTCAAAATGCCACGCCCGCACCCGCGTTCCGCACTTTGGCGTCGGGTTGCGGTTTTGCTTGATCGCTCTTGGAGTGGCCGGCAGCGTCTGGCGACCGTGAAGCGCGCGTTCGCATTGCTGCTCTGCTGTCTGGGCCTCGTCCTGGCGGCACCGTTGCCGGCAACCGCGGCGTCCGCGCCCACGGCCGTGAGCTTCCTCGGCCGCGATTGGTACGACCTCGCCGCCTGGGCTCGCGCGAACAACTTCAGCTTCGCCTGGAACCACAAGGCCCGGTTGGTGCAACTCACCAACCGCACCACGCGCCTGGTTTTCGCGGTGGATTCCCAACAGTCGGTCATCAACGGCGTGAAGGCGTGGCTGTCGCTGCCGGTGACGGTTCAAGGCAGCAAGGTCTATGTCGCGGTCCTGGACGTACGGACCATGCTCGAACCGCTGCTTAAATCCACGCGCCCGCGTAGCGCCCGCAAGATCAAGACGATCGTCCTCGATCCGGGGCACGGTGGCCGAGACCCGGGCAATCGGGAGGGCGCCATGCAGGAAAAGCAATATACGTTGCAGCTCGCCCAACAATTGCGCGCCAAACTCCAGGCCGCCGGCTACAAGGTGTTGCTCACCCGCAGTCGCGACACCTACGTGGACCTCGCCGAGCGCGCGGCCCTCGCCAACCGCGCGCGCGCCGACCTCTTCGTCAGTCTCCACTTCAACGCGCGGGGTACCGACGACACCGCCGCGCGCGGCCTGGAAGTCTTTTGCCTGACCCCGACAACTGCGGCCTCGACGCATTCGCCACGCACCGCTGTCTCGAGCGAGCGGTTGCCCGGCGACAAGGCGGGCGCCCAGAGTCTGGTTTTGGCCTACCAAGTTCAGAGGATCTTGGTCCGCCAATTGGGCATGGCGGATCGCGGCGTCAAACACGCGCGGTTTGTGGTTCTGCGGGAGGCCACCATGCCAGCCGTGCTCGTGGAAGGCGGCTTCATGAGCGCACCCGACGAGGCCCGGAAGATTGCTGACCCCAAGTTTCGCGCCCGGCTGGCGGACGCCATCGCGGATGGCATCCAGCTTTACCAGCACTGGGTCGAGCGCTGAAAAAAGAACTCCCCGTCCGGCCAATCAAATGCGGCCCAGACGGGGGAGTTTGCGAAAATGCCTGAAATTTACCGACCGCGCCGAGGCCCTCGGCGGTCACCGTGCGGGCGGTTGCCCGGCGGGCGGTCGCGGTCCTCACGACGTTCGCCAGGCGGGCGTTCTTCGCGCCTGTCACCAACGGGACGCTCTTCGCGCCTTTCGCCAGCAGCGCGGTCACCGCCGCGCGGCGCTTGGGAATCGCCTTCGCCCTCGCCTTCAACTCTGCCTCCGCCTTCCGCCAACGGCTCGGAAGGAGCGGCTTGACCGCCGTCCTTGTCGCGCTCCTGGCGGTCGCGCTCTTCCATGGCGGCGCGACGCGAGAGACGCACACGTCCCTTCTCGTCCACGCCGAGGCACTTGACCGTGATTTCGTCGCCGAGCTTGACGATGTCCTCGACCTGCTTGACGCGGAAATTGGCAAGTTCGCTGACGTGCACCAACCCATCCTTGCCGGGCAGGACTTCGACGAAGCAGCCGAATTCCTTGATCGTGACGACCTTGCCACGGTAGATTTTGCCCACCTCGATCTCCGCGCTCAGCGCTTCGACTTCGCGTTTGGCAATGTCCATGCCTTCGGAACTCCGGGAATAAATCTTCACCGTGCCGTCGTCCTCGATGTTGATTTCGCAGCCGGACTCGTCGCAGATGCGCTTGATGTTCTTGCCGCCAGGACCGATGAGCGCCCCGATCTTGTCCTGGTTGATCTTCAAGGTGAGGATGCGCGGGGCGTACTTGCTGAGTTCCGGGCGCGGGGCGGCCAGGGTTTCGGCCATGATGGCCAGAATCTTCAGGCGGGCAACGCGGGCACGCTCGATCGCCTCGGCCATGATCTGGTGCGGCAGGCCGCGGAGCTTGAGGTCGAGCTGGAAGCCGGTGATGCCCTTCTCCGTGCCGGCGATCTTGCAATCCATGTCGCAGAACGCGTCCTCCCAGCCGATGATGTCGGTCAGCAACTGGTGCCGCGCGATCGCCCCTTGCGGATTGTACTCCGTGCAGACGCCGATGCTGATCCCCGCCACCGGCCGAATCAGCGGCACGCCGGCATCGAGCAAAGCCAGGCTGCCCGCACAGACCGTCGCCATCGAGGTGGACCCGTTCGATTCCATGATCTCGCTGGTGATGCGGACCGCGTAAGGGAATTCCTTCAACGGCACCATCGGCTCGATGGACCGCTCCGCCAGGGCGCCGTGGCCGATCTCGCGCCGCCCCGGACCGGAAATGCGGCCGGTTTCGCCGACGGAAAAATTGGGGAAGTTGTAGTGCAGAATGAACTGCTTCTCGCTCTCGCCGCCGGTGTAGGCGTCCAGTTCCTGCGAATCCTCGGTCGTTCCGAGCGTGGTGAGGCACAGCGCCTGCGTCTCGCCCCGGCTGAACAAGGCCGAGCCGTGCGCGCGCGGCAACAGGCCGGCGGCGCAGGAGATGGGCCGCACTTCGTCCATGCCGCGACCGTCGAGCCGCTTGCCGTCGTTCAGGATCAGCCCGCGAACGGCCTCCTTCTGGAGGTAGTAAAACGCGTCCTTGAGCACGAACGGCGTCACCTTTTCCGCGCCGAACTTCTCGACCAGTTTCGCGCCCACCTCTTCGGTGACCTGGCGCCAGGCGGCTTCGCGGGCCAGTTTGCCCGGCGTGAGCAGCGCCGGCACCGCGCGGTCGCCCGCCAACGCCTTCGCTTCGGCGAGGATTTCGTCGGGCACCACGGTGACCTTGGCCTCGCGTTTGGGCTTGCCGACCTTTGCCCCCAGTTCCTTCTGGGCGGTGATGATCGGCTGGCAACAGGCGTGGCCGAACTGGAGTGCGGCCGCGAAGTCCGCTTCGCTGATCTCCCTGGCCGAGCCTTCGAACATGACCAACTCTGTCTCGCTGCCGACATAGACGAGATCGAGGTCGCTCTCGGCCCGCTGATTGTGGGTGGGATTGGCCACGAACTGGCCGTTGACGCGTCCCACACGGACGGCCCCAAGCGGCCCGGCCCACGGGATGTCGCTGACCATCAGCGCCGCCGAGGCCCCGATGATGCTGAGCACGTCCGGATCATTTTCGCTGTCGGCACTGAGCAGGATGCTCTGGACCTGCACTTCGTTGAACCAGCCTTTCGGGAACAACGGCCGGATGGGCCGGTCCGTCATGCGACAGGTGAGGATTTCCTTCTCGGTCGGCCGGCCTTCGCGTTTGAAATAGCCGCCGGGGAAGCGCCCCACCGCCGCCGCCTTCTCGCGGTAATCGACGGTGAGCGGGAAGAACTCCTGTCCCTCGCGGGGCGCGATGGCGGCCACGGCCGCCACCACGACGATGGTTTCTCCCAGTTGAACAGTGACCGAGCCATCCGCCTGCTTGGCCAGACGACCGGTTTCGATGGTGATCTGCTGGGATCCGACTGGGATCGTTACTTTTTCTGGCATAACTACAATGAACCGCGACCCGTCGGCCTGGAGGAACTTCAGTCAGCCCCCCACCGAGGAGTTGAATGAAATTTCCCAAAGCCAACGGGTCTTGTTGTGCGCGATCGGGTTTGTAGCTGCCGAAGGGAACGACTCGCGCGGATGCCGCTCCTGCCTGCCAGTCCGCCCGGCAGGTCGGCAGCGCTGGGGTTCGCGTGCGAACGCGAATCAAGAGCGCCGCCGCGCGCCTACCTGCGCAGCTTCAGCCGCTTGGTCACCGCCTGATACCGATCGTGATCGGTGGTCTGGAGGTAGTCCAACAGGCGTCGCCGTTGGCTGACCATCATCAGCAATCCACGGCGCGAGCTGTGGTCCTTCTTGAATTTCTGCAGATGCTCCGTCAACTGATTGATTCGGTGCGTCAACAGGGCCACCTGCACATCTGCGGACCCGGTGTCCTTCTCGTGGATGCGAAAGTCGGCGATCGTCTTGCTCTTCGATTCCATACCGTTCGAGTGAACTTCCAAATAGAAGCCAGAAAATATGGGGCGCCTGCGGAGGTGTAAAGTACTTTTCCTCGGCCTCCGCGGTCGCCAGCCCCGCCAGCCTAGCGGATCACCTCGAAAGCGTAGCCTTTGAGGTACTCCGTTTCCGGAATCGCCGGCAACACCGGGTGGTCCGGCGACTGTTGGAAAACCGCCACCCGCCGCAGCGTCCGTTTCGCGTCGAACGCCGCCGACAGGATTACGTCCTGGAAGGTCACGGCATCGACGTGGTGCGAGCAGCAGAAAGTCGCCAGCAACCCGCCGGGCTTCAGCAACCGTAAAGCCCGCAGGTGAATCTCCTTGTACCCGCGTAACGCGTCGCCGACGGCCGAGCGGGTCCGGGTAAACGAAGGCGGGTCCAGGATGATCGCGTCGAAGGGGGCGATGAGTTGTTCGTGCGGGCCCCGCGTCGTCCGCGCCTTGAGCCAGTCGAACACGTTCACGGCTTCGAACGAGCAGCGGTCGGCCAGGCCGTTGGCCTCGGCGTGCTTGCGGGCCGTCGCCAGCGCCTCCTCGCTCTGGTCGAGCAGGTGGACGTGCGCCGCGCCCGCCTTGGCGGCGGACAAGCCGAAACCGCCGACGAAGCTGAAGCAATCGAGCACTTGCGCGTTCGGCGTCAGGCGGATCAAGTCCGCCACGCGCGCGTGATTCACCTGTTGGTCCAGGTACAAACCGGTCTTGTGCCCGCCCAGCAAATCCACCTGGAAACGCAAGCCGTTCAGTTCCACTTCAACCTCACCCGCCAACTCACCGGCCAGCAACCCGTGCACCTCGGGCAAGCCCTCGAACCGCCGGCCGGAACTGTCGTTTCGCTCGGTGATCGCGCACGGCGCGAGCACCCGCTGGAGCACATCCGCGATCAGCGGCTTGCGCAGGTCCATCCCCAACGACGAGGTCTGGAGCACCAGCACGTCGCCGTATTGGTCCACGATCAGGCCGCTGAGCAGATCGCTCTCGGCGTTCACAACCCGAAACGAGGTGGCCCCCGGCAGGTATTTGCGACGCAGGGCGAGTGCCGCGCGGATTCGGCGCTCGAAGAACGCCGCGTCCAGCGGCTCGCGGTCGGGCGAGAGCAGCCGGACGCGGAGCTTGGACTTCGAATTATAAAAGCCCACGCCAAGGAAGCGCTGGCGGTGGTCTTTGACCTGGACGACATCGCCGTTGGTGACCGGCTGGGTGAGGCGCAGAACGCCGCCTTCGTACAACCAGGGATGGCCGGCGACCAGACGGTCAGCCTCGCCGGGGCGAACCAGGACAGTGGGGAGCGTGGAATGCGGTGACAACATGGTTTGTAAACAGCGTTTGGCCGGCGTGCCGGCGAACTCAGACTGCCTATCAGGCCAGAATTCGGTCTCTCTGGGAAGCTCGATATTGCTGAGTCGCGTGAATCAGGGCTGGGCTCATTCGGTTTTCCTGGGCGTTGGGTAGTGCCCTGGTTTGGTGGCGGCGGTGCTGCCGCACCGCCCTGCGCCGCCGCGGCGGCGCAGCCACCCATTTGAAATCGAAACACTACCGGACGTGGCGGCGCCTTGACAAGGCAGGCCAACCGGGAATTTATCTCCGCACTCGCCCACTCCGATGGACCCATTGGGGAATTGGGCCGGAATGTGCAACTGACCATCCGCGACATTTCGGGTTTGTTGAACGTGACCGGGAAAAGCGTTTACCGCTGGATCACGGGCGGTGACGTGCTGGCTTGCCGCGTCAACGGCCGGTACCGGTTAAACCGCGCGGAAGGGCTCACCGCGCCGGCGGCGAGGAAGGTCAACATCGCCCCCAGCAGCTTCGAGGAGGCAAGCGAAGGCGCGTTACCCAACCTGGCTGCAGCGGAGCAGACAGGCGGGATCAACCAGCGCCTCGGCGGGGCGGACAAACCTTCGGCCCGGCGCGCGCCGGTCGAACCGCTTTGCCTGCGCAATGCGGTGGGCCGCGAGTTTTTGCCTCAAGCGCGCCAGGCCCGCGAATCGTTGGCGTCCACCGGCACCGGCATTGCCAGGGCGGCGAGGCAGGAGGTGTACCCTTGAACTTGGCGGATTTCACGGACGCAAGCTTGGTCGTCCCCGAACTGCAGGCCGACGAGGTCGCGGGGGTCGTAGCCGAACTGGCTGGCGTGCTGGAACGAGCCGGGCATGTCCGGGACGCAAAAGCGTTCGGCCAGGAAGTGCTGCGACGCGAAGCGGTCGCCAGTGCCGCGTGGGGTTGGCAAATGGCGTTTCCGCACGCGCACATCGATGGGCTGAGCCAGCCGCGGTTCGCCTTCGGGCGGCGCGTCGAACCGGTGGCCTGGGGGGACCGGCAGGTTCGTTCCGTCTTTCTCATTGCCGTGCCTGCGGACCAAACCGTGCCTTACCTCGCCCTGATCTCGGCGCTGGCGCGGATGAACTGCGACGCCACGCTGCCCCACCGGCTGCTTGCGGCCGGCGACCGCCACGATCTATTGGACATTTTCCGCCAGATTCCCACCTCCGCCTCAAGGCTGCGCTAAAGTCCGGCCGATGGAAGGGAGAGCAACGCCGGCAGCCCTGAAATTCGAAGCCTGAAACCCGAGTGCCGAGAATGGCTTGCTCCGCGGGGCGACTGCTCCGCTGGGGGGCGCTGCGGATTCGGGACTTTGGACTTCGGATTGCTTTCGGCATGCGGTCTGCGGATTTCGGATTTGGAAGGGACCGAACCGATTTTAGCCCGGCCTCCGCTATTCGACTGAGAAAACGATGATTTTCCGGGGGGTCCGCTTCGCAAGTTGTTGGTAATGTGGCGGCGGGTTTTCAAAACTCGTTGTAGTGCAGACCTACCCTCTTTTTCCTGGCGT
>JAKANS010000273.1 GCA_021823625.1 bacterium
ACTGAACTGGAGTCTGCCCCAACAACCCCCGCCCCGCGTGTACGCCAAAGACCTGCCGCCGACCGGGCCGCAGATCGCATTGCCACCGGAAGCCGCCTGAGTTTTGTGTGGCCGACCTGAAGCCCTGGCGCCGCACAAACGCCTGCAAATCAGTTCCGGCGTTGTCTCCCGTGCGAAGGTCGGGGTAGCCGCGGGTGCGCTGGACCGTGCCCGCCCCAAAGCGCGAGTCGCAGGTGCGCGGATGGTGGACGGAAAGCCGGGTGAGGGGCTGGCCACAGACCGGGCCGAGCGGCGGGCAGGCAAACGTGCCGCCGGATGCGTCGCGCAAGCTGCTCAGATGACCAGCCAGTTTCGCTTTCAACCTCCGCCTTGCGCTGCGTGAACTCGGCGGTCGCAAACATCGCCACCGGGATTCCGCGATTGAACAGGGCGGTGTCCAGCCAACCCACCAGGACCATGTTTCGTTCGCGTTGGCCGCGCCCCCAAAGGTGTTGAGCCTCGTCAATCACAACCATCAGCCGGCTTGCCCAGAGGTATTCTTCCACCCTCTGTTTCCAGTGTCGCTGAGCGCCGACACCCAACTCGCGCGCCAGATGCCGGAAGAAGTCAAAGACGGTGCAAGCGCCGGTCAGTTCCACCAGGCGGGCTGCGCCGCGGTGCGTGTCCGCCCACGCGCGAACAGCCTGGCTCTTTCCGGCGCCAGCCGGCCCTTCAATCAAAACCATCGAGCGCGCCTGTAGGCCATAGTTCAACGCGTCGAGACTTTGGCGGCACGCGGTTGTCTGAATCACGGCCGAAAGGGCGGCCTCTACATGCTGTTTCTGAAACTCAAAGAGCGCACCTATAAGGTCGCGAAAATACGGCAAACCCGTCCACCAAGGGCAATCACGCTCACAGTCTGGATCAACCTCCACATCGGGGTTGGTGCAAAGAGCGGCGAGTCGGGAAGGCAGGTCTTGCTCCGCAACCCTGCGAGCATCCAAGTTGCTTTCGTAGTCCGGCGGCTCCGCCTTGGGAAAAGGGCGCTCAGCATAATCAATCCACTCTGCGAACGGCTCTCCAAGTCGCTTGGGGAAGGCGTCCAGTATCGCGCGGGCCAAGCGAGGCGTGCCCCAGGCGTCCGCCAGGGATTGCAGGAAGAATAGCAGGTGGCGCACGCGCGGATCGGCAATCTGCGCGACTTTGCGCGCCGTGGCTTCGGCGCCCATGATGGGGGCGATGTTCCTGGCGGGCGCGTGGTACATGGTCAGCTTTCCATTCCTTTCGTGAGGAGGTCCAAGCCTCGCTCTGTCATCATATCGGCCTGGCGGGTGAACTCGCGCGGCACGTCTGCTTTCGCTGCTTTGCGCTGGACGCGGGCGGTTAATTGGGTGCGCTGGCGCCTGGCAAGTGCTACCTGCTCTGCCGCGGCGCGCATGGTGCGACCGAGGTCGCGAGATTTCGCATCCGACACCACTGGCAAGGCCGGGGGCACATAGGGGTGCTGTATTTCCGCCAATTGCCCACGAAGCCTCTTATTGAATGAATTGCGGTCTTGAATGGCCGCGGACAATTCCTCGGAAGTGGCATCCGCGGGAGTGTCGGGGGCGCGCGGGACAAACAGCGCTTTTCCCTGGGGTGTCAGCACAGTTAGCATATCAGGGGAGTCTGGGTCCCAGCAGGTTCGCAGGCGGCAGTTGACGAAGTCCGCCAACCCGGTGCGGTACCGATAGCTTTCCCCGCCAGCAACGAAGCGGATGCCGTTCCGAGTCACCAGGCGTTCCTCGGCATGGCTGGCGACCAGGTAGCGCAAGTCCCGCGGCAACCGGACCCAGCCCACGAGGTTTCCAGCGGCGTCTTTCCGTTGAAGAGCCTTCCAGGCTTCGTCTGGACTCATTCGCACGATTTTGTTCCCGCCCATAACCCGCGATTCCTGCTCCGTCCGGTTGTATTCTTCCACCTTGGCCGTCAGGCGATGTCGCCACCCGGAAAGGGCGAGGAAGCCCGCTTCGTGCGGCAGTTTGCGACCGGCTTCAACATCTTGCCGGGCGCGCTGAACCGCTTCGATCTTAATGACCTGTTCGTTTGGTCCTACCCACCCCGGCACGTCGCGTAGCAGCGCTTGAAAGCCCTTCCCTGCATTTTCCAGAAAAGCCTTTCCGCGCGGGTTTCCAGGGCTGGTGTGACGCACCTCGATATCAAACCGATCTTTGAGAGTGACAACGACATCTCCCCAAGGCACGCCCCCACCCACGAGCTTGGAGCGCCAGGTGCCGTTCTCGAAGAGAAAGAGTTTCCGTGGCAGTCCGATCTTGTCCGAGCAGGACGTTATCAGGCGTTTGATGTCCACCGCGGTGTAACTGCGCTCAGGGATCAAGATGAAGTCCAGTATCTTGCGGCTCCGGGCGTCCAGCATCGGAAGAAACTGACCTCGGGTAAGTGTCCCGTCCCCGCGGGCGAACAGGACTTCCAAGGTAAAGTCGTCGGCCGAGAACTGGTCTCCGGCCGCCACGTTCGACCAGTCCAGCGTTAGATGCGCGCCCGCCCGCCGGCCTTGTCGCGGGCCGCGGTGCAACGGCAATAAAGTTTTCACCAGGGGAGCCACTTCCCGCCGGATGGCGTGGGGCACGTCGGAAAGCTTTGTTGGGCATTGGCTGAATCGGCCTAGCGTTTCCTCGCTCAGCGAACCTTCGTTCCGCAGCCGGCCCAGGCCGGTCCGTAATCGCCCCCGTGCGAACTAAGCGCGGTGCTGACAATGCGGTCCCGGTCAGCTTTGGTCAGGCGCTTGCGCCGGGCGCGATTCGCTTGCGCCCGGCGGTCTATCAACGCGGCGGGAGTGCGCCCCCACCGGCGCCAGGCAGCCCGTTCCCGGTTGAACTCACGCCGAAGCGAGGCTCCGGTTTTCGGGAGCCAGGGACAATGCGTAGCGAGCCACTTGAGCAACGCACGCTTCACGTCCTTTGGGCGGAGGCTTGATTGCGCGCTCTCCTCAAAGAGCGTGAAGGCCTTGTCCCAAAATATCGACCGATCTTTATCGGATGGCGCGGAAGGGGCGGCCAAGCCGGCCAGCGGGGCTTCCAAGATGGAGAGGTCTAGCGCGGGGGTGTCCATGTTAGCGGGGGATCGCGCGGCGAAGCGACATCGGAATCGCCCGCTTCAGGCGGACGGCGACTTGTGCCGGCATTCCAGGATCGCGGCGCACGGCCAGCCAGGCGGCTTTGACATCCAGACCGCGGCGGGCTGCGGTGCGAACACTGCGAAGCAAAGCAGCGGGAAGCAGGCTAACCCACGGAGGCCTGCCAGGGCCAGGTACGTATTTACACCGGAGCCTGTCCAACCCATCTTTCCGGTACGCGAGGCGCCATCTATACAGGGTCGGCGACGGAATGCCGACGCGGGCGCAAGCTTCCGGGACAGTCAGGCGGAGTTCACGAAAGCGTTGCCAGGCGCGTAACTTGGAGAGTCGCCAACGGGCGACGGCGCTGGTCCTGAGGCGGGGGGATCGTGCGCGTGAAGGTTTCATTTGCGGCGGGTCGGCTGCGCGGCAGGTGCTGCCACGCGGGAAGGCACCGGGAAAGCCATTAAACGCCATCAATTGCCACGTTTGGCCCTTGGCGAATGCACAACCCGGTGCGGGAACGGGGTACGACGCGTCCTGGCGCCTCCCAGCGAGTTCGCCAGAAGAAGCAGAAGTCGCATCCACTTCGGCGACCCCATCACAAACCTCACGCGCAGCGGCTGGCGGGCTCGTTACTGGAAGGGGGGATGCGACTTCGAAAGTCATGTTCAATTCCTGCCCGACGGAAGGGCGGATGCGCCGAGCCAGGATCGGCTGAGCCAGGATTTCAGGCTGGGGATGGATACCCACCAGCAACCGGCTTTGCTCCGCTCGACTTCCCAGGTGCCCCGCTTAATTCGCTTCCAGGTGCAGGGATGCGGCATGTCAAGCAGACGCGATACCTCCGTCGCCTTCAGCCTGGCGCGGTGATCGAAGGGAATGATGCGACGGAGCGCTGCCTCCAGGGTCAAGCCGCGCACAGCCTGCGGATTCTGTAATTCGAGAAGCCAAAAGCGTAGCAATTCGCACCTCGATCCTTGGCAGGCGAAGTTGAATACCCAGTTCAGCTTCCCTTCATCAACCATGCCTTCGACCTCTTCCCGGCTCGCATCCAAAATGGCGCGGGCGGCGCCGGATGTAACCAAACTTGAATGAAGAAGGCTCATTGGAAAAACCCCGGCCTGCCAAGACCAAAAACTTGGCGAGCCGGGGGAATTGCTTCAACAATATCGCCGGGCTCCGTAGCGGCGCTGAGCGCTATCAAGCCCCACAGAGCGGATGCCGCAGGAATTGGTACCCAGCCGCCAATCTCGACCGCGCCGCCGGCACGAACCTGATAAGTCCCAGGCGAAAAGAGTCTGACGTTACCGAACTTGCCGGCGGGGCTTACTACGGAGTCATTTAGATAGACTACACCGAGTGAGATTGATAGGGTGGTGGGGTGCCAAAGATTGAGGGACGAAAATTATCGCCTAAGGCGCTGGAGCACATGCGAGTGCTGGCGGTGCGGCGGGTCACGGAGGATGGGGAGCGGCCCAGCGCCGTCAGGGATTCCCGGGGACTCTGTCGGACCGGCATTTATCCCTGGCGGCGTCGATACAAGGAGGAGGGGCTGGAGGCGCTCGTCGAGAAGATATCCCAAGGTCCGGAACCCAAACTCCGTGAGAGGCAACGCCCACAGGTGCGGCGCTGGATTC
>JAKANS010000274.1 GCA_021823625.1 bacterium
CCTCCGTGGTGGGGAATCCAGAGCTCGACGGAGTCTCGCCCCACCCACAACCTGTCACGGAGTCGCGGAGGCCCACTGAGGAACTCAGGAACTCAGGAACTGGGGTCGGAGGTTTCCGGCTTTCCTGAGTTCCAAATCCCGACTCCGCGCCTCGGCGCCTCAGCGGTGGAAACGGCAGGGCTCGACTGGAGTCTCGCCCTACCCGGCCTGCCTTCGATCATCCTTGCTGGATCCTTGCTGAAACCTTGCTGGCCGGAGGCGGGGAAGCCGGGTTCAAACCGGCCTCAAGGCGACGCGGTCGGCGGTTCACTGACCGACCGGCCCAAAGCCTCCGCACGCCCACGCGGCACGCGGCCCAGGTGATACGCGATGAAGCCGCCGAGGAAGCGCGCCAACTCGGTCACTTGCGCGGGCGTGGGACGGACTCGCGCAAGCTCAGCGAGCGGCAGGTCGGCAAGCGCCTGCCCAATCTTCTGCGCGCCGGGGCTGAGCCGGCTCCCGGCCAGGTCGGGCTGGAAGCCCAGATCGGCCAGCAATTTCAACTCGAACGCCAACAGTCGGTGCGCGGCCGGCACGGTACTTAGACTGGCGAGAAATTCCCGGAACAAGCCGGGAGCCGCGCCCAAGGGTGTCTCCGGTTCGGTGGCGCCTTCGATCAGCAACGCGGCATAGGCCGCCTGGCGAAGCTGGGCCAGGTCCGTGCGCAGGGCGGGATGCGTGTCCGCCAAAACAACTTCGCGCAACGTGTGCAGGTCCGACCGCCGGCTGCGCTGGAAACTGAAATCCGCCTCGTAGAACAAATCGAGTTTGCCGCGAAACGGCGACTTGGGCCGGCGCGCGCCCTTGGCCACGGTGGCCAGCCGGCCTTGCTCCGGCGTGAGCCAATGCACGATGAGGCTGGTTTCCGTGAGCAGCCGCGTCCGCAGGATCACGCCGCTGGCCCGCTCCAGGCTCATGGCGGCGGCGCGGGGAGCGTGGCGGGCTCCACCGGTATGGACGGCAACTCATAACCGGGCACGACGGAGCCGAGGCTGATGACGTACTTGATGCCATCGGCCACCGACATGCCCAGGGGGATGATCTCGGTGCGCGGCACGATCAGGAGGAAGCCGCCGGTGGGGTTGGGCGTGGTCGGCACGAAGACGCCCACCGTGTCGGTGCCGAGCCGCGCGCTCGCCTCGGGGTGATTCTCGCTGGTGATGAACGCCACCGTGTACACGCCTTTGCGGGGATATTCGATGAGCACCACCTGCTTGAACGCCGATTTCTTGGAGCTGGAAAACGCCTGGTTCACCTGCTTGATGGTGCCGTAAATCTTGTTCATCAACGGCACCTGTGAAATCCAGAGATCGACGATCTCGATGATCCGCCGGCCCAGGTAATTCCGGGTCGCCCGGCCGATGATCGTCACCAGCAGCACCGTCAGTGCCAGCGCCGCCAGGCTCCAGTACCAAAACATCGGACCGTCGCCTTCGTGCTCGTGGGTGAGGGCGCGCGGTAGGAAGAAAAGCAGCAGATCGGTGATGCTCGACACGGTGCCGAACACCCACCGCACGATGGCAAGTGTGATCACTGCCGGCAACACCACCGCCAGTCCGGTCAGGAAATTGCCCCGCCACCGCTGGAACTGCGTTTTCACATGTGAACGTTACTGGTACGCCCCAGCCGGTTGAAGGCAAATTGGGCCGCCAAACGCCGGACGATCCGGTTCTCCGCCCGCTTCATGACCCGCCGCGCCGCCGGTTCCAGATCGTCGTGCCCGGTGAGATGCAGCAAGCCATGCACGACATAGCGGACCACCTCGGCCTGCCAGGTGGTGCCAAACTCGCGGGCCTGTCGTCGCGCCACGTCGGGGCAAATCACGATGTCGCCCCGCAATACACATTCGCCCGCCGGGCCTGACCCGGCGTAGTCGAACGTGATCACGTCGGTGGCGCCGGTGTGCTTCAGGTGCCGTTCGTTCAAGGCCGCCATGCGCCGCTCGCCGACCAGGACGACCGCCAGTTCCACGCCAGACACTGCGACCGGTTCCGACAGCTCCGCCAGCGCAGCCAGGGTGATTCGCCGCAGCCACCGCGCGTCCACCCGCCAGCGCGGATGCGTGTTGCGGACCGAGAGCGCCATCATTCGGGCGTGCCGCGGTGCTGCTCGTAGGCGGCGAGAATGCGCTGGACCAGCGGATGGCGGACCACGTCCTTCTTGCCCAGTTCGACGATCCCAATGCCTTCGATCCCGGCCAGCGCCACGCGGGCCTCAAGCAGGCCGGACGGCTTATGTTTGGGCAGGTCGATCTGGGTTACGTCGCCGGTGATGACCGCCTTCGAGTTGAACCCCAGCCGCGTGAGGAACATGAACATCTGCTCCGCGGTCGAGTTCTGCGCCTCGTCGAAGATGATGAACGCGTTGTTCAGCGTGCGCCCACGCATGTAGGCCAGCGGCGCGATCTCGATCACGCCGCGTTCCATGAGCCGCTGAATTTCGTCCGCGGGCAGCATGTCATGGAGCGCGTCGTAAAGCGGGCGCAGGTAGGGCGCGAGCTTCTCCTGCAAATCGCCCGGCAGAAAGCCGAGCGCCTCGCCGGCCTCGACCGCTGGCCGGGTCAGGATGAGACGGTTTACCTTGGTGTCGCGCAACGCCGCCGCGGCCATCGCCATCGCCAGGTAGGTTTTGCCGGTGCCGGCCGGGCCGATGCCGAACGTCACATCGTGCGCGCGGATCGCCTCGATGTACCGGCGCTGGCCCGTGGTCTTGGGGGTGAGCGTCGCCTTCTTCGTGGAAGTCTGGATGCGCTCCGCGTGCAAGCCCTGCAGCGCATCCACGCCTTCGTTTTTCACGATGCCCAAGGCCAAGACGAAATCCTGGTTCCGCACGACGCCGCCCGCCTTGACCATGCCCTCGAGGAGTTGAAACAAATGCCGGGCGCGCGCCACGCTCTGGGGTTCGCCGTCGAGCTTGATCCAGCCGTCACGCGCGGTGGCCTTGACGCCGAGCTGGCTTTCCAGCGCGTCGAGGTTGCGCGTGTCGCTGTTAAAAAGCTGCGATGCCAGCCGCGCGGTGTCGAAGTGGAGGGTCTCGGTAGGCATTTCAACCCGCAGCCAAGCCGCCCGTTTCGTCACCCTTGGCACGGTCATCGGCCAGCGCCTGGCGGAGCCTCGCCGCCACGTCCTGGAGCGCCTCGGGCACGACCGACGTGTTGGCCAGCACGGGCATGAAATTCGTGTCGCCGTTCCAGCGCGGCACGATGTGGATGTGCAGGTGGTCCTCCACGCCGGCGCCCGCCACCCGGCCGAGGTTCATGCCGAGGTTGAAACCGTCCGGGTGCATGGTGCGCTTGAGGGCGTCGAGGCACCGGCGCGTGAGCAGCAACAAGTCGAGCAACTCCTGTTCGGTGAGCCCGTCCAGGCTGGCAGTCTGCTTGTAAGGCACCACCATCAAATGACCGCCGTTGTACGGGTAGGTGTTGAGCACGGCGTAGCAGGTCCGCTCGCGCGCCAGCACGTGGTGGGCGACGTCGTCCGACGACTGCGCGATCCGGGTGAACACCGACTGGTCCGCCCGCGGCTTGGGCGCCAGGATGTACTCGATCCGCCACGGAGCGTGGAGGTGTTCCATGCTGCGGACCCTAGTAATTCGCCGCCGGCTTGTCAAAGACGCAACCGTCACCCCGGAGCCAGGACGTTTTGCCAGGGCATTTGCAGGCGTGGTCATTGGGCGGCGGTCTGGCGGCTCCCAAACTCAAGCCCCCAGCGTGGCCTCGACCTTGACCGCAGTCCGGCCGTCCGAGGGTGGGGGAACCAAGTTGCCCTGGATCGGCTTGCCGTCCACCCGCAAGGAGTGGATGCCCCTGGCCAACCGCTGGGGGTTTTTCACCTCAAGGGTGTATTCGACCCCCCGGAACTTTCGCTTGACGGTGAATCCCTGCCAGCGTTTCGGGATGCAGGGGTCCACCCGCAACCCGTCGAAGTCGGGCCGAATGCCGAGGATGTATTGGCTGGCAGCCACGAACGACCAGGCCGCCGTGCCGGTGAGCCACGAGTTCTTGGCTTCGCCGGGGTTTGGGGATTCGAATCCAGCGGTCATCTGCGGATAAACGTACGGTTCGGAGCGATAGACGCGGTAGTCCTTCTTCGCCGACGGACACAGGCTCAAGTAGTAGTCCAGCGCCCGCTCACCTTCCCCCAAGAGGCACCAGCCGATTTGCAGCCAGGTGTTGCTGTGGGAGAACACGCTGCCGTTCTCCTTGTAGCCCGGCGGGTAACTGCCGATCTCGCCCAACTCGGGGTGGTACTTCTTGTACGCTGGCCAGAGCAAAACCGCACCCAGGCCGTGCCGGTAAAGGTGCCGGTGAACCGCGTTCAACGCCTGGCGCGCCCGGCCGTTGTCGCGCCCCGCGCCCCCGAGCACACACCACGCCTGGCTTTCGATGTAGATTCGCCCATCCTCGCACGTCGCAGAGCCGATGGGGTTCTGGCGCGTGTCAAAGGCGCGCAGGTACCACTCGCCATCCCAAGCGTGCGTTTCCACGGTCTGGAGCACGTCCGCATAGTAGCCTTCCACCCGACCAGCGTCTTCCGGGCGCTTCAACCAATGGTAAAGCCGGGCCAAATCTCGCGCCGCGTAGAGAAATAGGCCGGCGATCATCACGGACTCCGCCACGGAATTCGTGATGTCGCCAGTGAGTTGGTAGGACTCGTCCGGTTTGGTGGAAAAACAGTTCAAGTTGAGGCAA
>JAKANS010000101.1 GCA_021823625.1 bacterium
GAGCGTCTTGCCCCCTCCGGGGTTCGGCTGCGCTCGGCTCGCTACGCTCGCCTTCGCTCCGCCTCACCCCGGAGGGGGCAAGACGGATGGAAGAAAGACAATTTACAGAAAGACTTTTACACCGGCAGGACAGCGGGGTTGCGCAGATGGAGATAGACTTCGCTGAGGACGAACTCGCTGAGCGCCACGTCGTCGCGCTGCGCGATGGAGGTAACGAAGGCCTTGGCCTCGGCGTGGTGCGGCGAGGTATCGCAGTAGCTGTAGAGCAGGATGCCCGCGTCGATGGAAATCATGACGCAAACGGATCGCGGGTCTGATTCTCGAAAGCGAGGTCGCGCAGTTGCCCGGCGGTGAGGCCCTTCCACCCGACGCGGCGGGAGGTGGGCGGCTGCCACGGCTGGGAGGCCGGCGCGGCATCCTCGGCGTAAGTTTCGAGCAACTGTTCAGCGCCGCGCCGGAAAGTCTCTGCCAAGGACCACTCCCGGCGTTGGGCGAAGACTTTGATCTCCGCGAGCAGCTCTTCGGGGACTTGGATTTGCGTCTTCGTTATACCGGAGAATATGCAGCTCCATCAATTTGATGTCAACGAGGGGCAGCGCCATCCAGCCGTGATCAATAGGGCGTCATGCGTTACGGGGGGCTCCGTGGGGCAGGCGGGGCGGGGCGCGCTTGAACCTGGAGTCCACCCGCAGCCTGCCGGCTCAGGAGGTGTCCGCGACCAAGCTGATGCGACAGGCTGGTTCGGTGACCGCGTCGGGCAGGCGGAAATATCGCAGCGCCTCCAGCAGGCGCGGGGCGAGCTTGTCCTGACCGCCCCAGAGACGGGCGACGCTGGTTTTGGCGTAGGCGAGGGCCAAGGCGCGCAAGAGACTGCCCTTCTCCAACAACTGGAAGAACAGGTGTCCCAGTTGGAGGAGGAGGTAGGAGGCCTTGGCTTTGGTCCATTCCAGGCTGTCGGCGTGCTCCAGGTTCAAGCCGCTGTTCTTCTGGACGTTGAAGCCTTCGTTTTCGATGGTGGACCGCAGACGTCCGCCCTGGTTGGCCACGGCCAGGACGGTTTGCCGGTGGAGCGGCAAATCGGTGAGCCAGGCGAAGGTGGTCCCCTCGCCGGCGGGAGAGCTTTCCGCACAAAGCAACGCGTTGAGGGTGTGGGACCGGCCCTCGCTGTCGATGTAGGCAAGACCTTCGATCCAGCGGTAGAGCCGGCGGGTACGGTCGGGGAGGTGTTCCCGCAGACACGGGGCGGGGACCAGCTGTAGCAAGGCCTGGAACTCGCGCCACCAGTCCGGCAGGCGGCCTTCCTTGAAGGTGACCACGAACGACCATCCGGCCTGACGACAGCGAGCAAAGAAGGGGCCGCAGGCATAGAGACTGTCGGCGCTCCAGGTGAGGGCCAACTGCGGGAAGGTGGCCTGAAAGCGGTCGGCCAGACGGGCGAAGGCCTTGAGTTCGCAGTCCTGCTTGCGGGCCTTGTCGTAGTCGATGGCCGGGTCCTGAGGGGGGTCTCGATGAACTCGGTTTCCAGCGAGATGGCCAGGCCGGTGTCGGTGATGATCTTGGCTTCCAAGACGGGGTGAAAGAAGACGGTGGTGTCGCCGTGTTTCTGGGTCAGACACTGGGGACAGTGCTCGCGGTGGAAGCTCAGCATGCCGGTGCCATCCAGGGCGACGACCAAGTGACCCTGGAGGCGGAAAGGATCCAGGGCCCGCATCCGGATCAAGCGGTGGGCGCAGCGTTGGCGCAGGCGGGCGAAGGGCTCGCCCCCCTCGGTATGTTCCAGGAAATGGTCCACGGTTCAGGATCTTCCCGCCTGGCGGCGCTGGTGGGTCGTGTGGGTCTGGACCAGGGCCAGGCTCAGTTGGGAGACTTCGGCCAGGAGGCGTTTGAGCCGGCGATACTCGAGTTGCCATTGTTGGACCTGGGGGAGCAGGGCCTGGGGCACGTAGGCGCTGCGGGTTTTGCCGTGTTCTTTCCAGGTGAGGTAGTGACCGACGGGTTTGTGGCCTTGGGCACAGCGGCAGGAGGGCTGGCCGCAGGTGCGGTGGACGGTGACCAGGGAGGCGGCCAGGACGGGGCTCTGGGCCTGGAGCCGCTTCTGGCGGGCGCCGAGGGCGCGCTGGATCAAGGTGGGATGGGCGGGCGTCTTCATGGTCTGGGATGTGGTTTGGTGCCTGAGTAGTATAAATACATATCAGAAACAAGGGCAAAAAGGGGCGTGCGAAGAAAAAAGTTCCAGGCGATCCTTGGACGGGGTCGGGGAGGAAGAGGCTAAGAAAGGAACTTCAACGGCCTGCTTGGGCGGTCTGGCCCTGGGAACGCTCGCCGCTGAGGCGCGAAGAAACCTTATTGATCAGGGCTGTCAGGATTTCCTGGTTGTTTCCCGGGCCACGCGGCGGGCGCCGGTGAACAATTCGGGATTGACGGCGCTGGAGAAAGGCGGGTAACCACTGCATCAATCGAATAGCGGTCCCGGAGTGAAATCGTGAATTGGCCGACCACAACGACTTGGTTTTCACGCCAGTGGTTTTGACCGGCGTGGCCGAAGGAGCGCGGACATTCTTGTCCGCCGGGTGGGCCAGGGCAGTCAGCGAAGCGGACAAGCATGTCCGCGCTCGTGCGCCTGAGAAGGCGAGGGAATAGGGCGGTGGAAGTCCGCTCCTGCGCGGTGAAGAACCGGGCGGTATCGAACCGTAACTGCGTCGCCGCGAGGCGGGGTGGAGAGCCACGGAACGAGAACGACCCGTCCGAAACCCAGGACGGCCTGTGGGCCGTCCGCCGTGAACTCGATGCGGTCGGCGTGGACGGGCGAGCCTGCGCGTGAAAGGCGAAGCCGGTCGGGGCGGGCGTCAATCCGCGGGCAGCCGGGCGATCCCCGGTCGGCGCGCCGATGGTGGGAGTCGGAAGGGCCGGCAGTCCTCCCGCGAGAACCAGGGAGACCCGCCGGGGTCCAGCGGCGTTCATGGCTGCAAGGCCCGAAGCAGGGCTGCTCTAAAGTCCGAAGCCCGAAGCCCGAAATCCGAAACAACTCCGAAATCCGAAACCCGAAACGGACGTGGTGGGCCCAGGTCAGCGGTGGCGCACGGCCCAAGGAGCCGGCGCTTCGGATTTCGGGCTTCGGACTTCTTTCGGATTTCGGTTTTCGGTTTTCGGTCTTCGACCGTCCCGACCTCGATCTCCTCCGACTTTAGAGCAGCCCTGGGCCCGAAAGCGCCGCCCGGCGGGAGTCAGAGCGTCCGTAGTAGCGAGGAAGCGGGTAACGACCGGGGAGCCAAGGGACGCAGGAAAGGGGATGCGTAATGAAGCAGAACCCCGACTCAACCCCGGCGCCAGGGGCGGTGACAACGCCGCCTCAACAAGTCGGAGAAGCCTGCCCGCCACGCGATCCGGGGTGGTGGGTGGAACGTCGCGTCTGGACCGAAGCCAGGTTGACGCGGCTCACCTCGGGTGAGTCAGCAGACCGGGTCTGGTTCGCCCTGGCAGATAAGACCTATGCGCCCGCCAATCTGCGCCGCGCCTTTGAAAAGGTGTGGGGCAATGGCGGGAGCGCGGGAGCGGATGAACAAACGGGGGCGCACTTCGGGCGGCGGGCTGAGGCGGAGCTTCAGCGGCGGCACGAACAACTGCGCGGGGGCACGTATCGTCCGCAACCGGTTCGGCGGGCTTGGATCGCCAAGCCTGGTAGCAAGGAGAAACGACCGCTGGGCATCCCGGCGGGGCGCGACCGCAGCGGGCCAGGCGCGCGGCGGCACGTGCTGGAACCGATCTTCGAGACGGACTTTGCCGCGCCCAGCTACGGCTTCCGTCCGGGGCGCGGGGCCAAGGACGCGTTGCGGCGCGTGGACACGTTGCTGAAGGCGGGCCACGTCTGGGGGGTGGACGCCGACCTGAAAAGCTACTTCGACACGATTCCGCACGACCGGTTGCTGGCGCTCGTCCGAGCGCGAGTGGCCGACGGGCGGGTGCTGGCGCGGGTGGAGAGTTTCCTCCGGGCCGGCGTGTTGGAGGAGGTCAAGGGTTGGCGACCCACCGACTGGGGCACGCCCCAAGGCGGCGTGATCAGTCCGCTGCTGGCGAACCTGTATCTCGATCCGCTCGACCACCACAGGGCGGCGGCGGGCTGGGAGATGGTGCGCTACGCGGATGACTTCGTGATCCTCTGTCGCAGTGCAGCCGAGGCCCCAAAGGCCCTGGCCGCGGGGCGGCAATGGGTGAGCGAAGCGGGGCTGACCCTGCATCCCGAAAAGACGCGCGTGGTGGACGCGAGTGCGCCCGGAGGCTTTGACTTCCTGGGGTATCACTTCGAGCGCGGCATGAAATGGCCGCGCCAGAAGAGCCTGGCGAAGTTGAAGGACCGGGTGCGCGCGAAGACCTCGCGGCTGGACGGGCGGAGCCTGACGGAAATCGTGGCCGACGTGAACCGGAGCTTGCGGGGCTGGTATCAGGATTTCCAGCACAGCCAGGCGAACACGTTCACGTCTGTGGACGGCTACGTGAGGCGACGGTTGAGGAGCCTGCTGCAATGGCGGCTGGATGGCGTGGGCAAAGGGATTGGAGCCACCCATCAACGCTGGCCGAATGAATGGTTTGCCCGCCGTGGGCTGCTGTCCTTGGCAGCGGAACACGCGTGGACGCGGACAATCGTAGGACTACGAACCCACTGACTGGAGAGCCGGATGCGGGAAATCCGCCCGTCCGGTTCGGAGGGAGGGGTAAGGTTCAATCCCTTGTCCCTACCCCTATCGACAATCCCGGCATGCCCCGCCGGCACCCGTCACTGTTGGTTCGACCTTGAACCCAAGGCCACCGCGCGGTTAGATCGCACGCATGGGTGCCCAATGGAAACAGGCCGGCCGCGAAGCCGCCGCGCAGAAGAAAGGCCAGCTCACCAGCAAACTGGTCCGCGAAATCGTGGTGGCCGCCAAGCTCGGCGGGGCGGACCCCGACCTGAACGCGCGCCTGGCGGCGGCGGTCGAGAAGGCGCGGAAGGCCTCGGTGACGCGCGACACCATCGAGCGGGCGATCAAGAAGGGCTCCGGCCAGACGGACGAGGCGGTGAATTTCGAGACCGTGGTCTATGAAGGCTTCGCGCCGCACAAGGTGCCGGTGATCGTCGAGTGCCTCACCGACAACCGCAACCGCACCGCGCCGGAAATCCGCAACCTGTTCAAGGCCGGCTCGCTCGGCCAGCCGGGCAGCATGGCGTTTTTCTTCGAGCGTCTGGGCGTGGTCGAAGCCACGCACACGGACAAGACGCGCGACGTCGAGGCGGATGCCATTGAAGCCGGCGCGCAAAACGTTGAAGCCCTCGAAGCCGAGGAAGTTCCGGAAGGCAGCATCGGCGCGCGGTTTCTGACCGACACCAAAGACCTCGCGGCGGTAAGCGGCTGGCTGGCCAAGGCGGGTTGGAAAATTGTGGCGAGCGAAATGCGCCATCTCGCCAAGAACCCGGTGGAACTCAGCGAGGCCCACCGCAAGGAAGTGGCCGATTTCCTCAACGCCCTCGACGATCACGACGACGTCCACCGCGTCTATGCCGGGCTGAAGTAACGGCCCGCGCCCGCCCGCCGGCGCTTTCACCGCGCCCCGTCGGAACGCCGCTTTACGCCTGCCCCGGCAATCCGTATCGTTCGCGGCATTCTCCGGTCGGGAAAGGCAAACGCGATGATCGAAGCGGCGGGACTCACCAAGTTGTACGGCCAATTCGTGGCGGTGGACGATCTGTCGTTCGTCGTCCAGCCCGGCGAGGTCATGGGCCTCGTCGGTCCGAACGGTGCCGGCAAAACCACCACGCTGCGCTGCGTTTCCGGCGTCATCCCGCCTGCGCGCGGCACGGTCCGCATTTGCGGCCACGACCTCGCGACCGCGCCGCTGGCGGCCAAGCAGGAACTGGCCTATTTCCCGGACGAGCCGCGGTTGTTCGAGTACCTCAGCGTCCGCCAGCACCTCACGTTCACCGCCCGCCTGTACCACGTGCGCGATCACGAGCCGAAAGCGAAGGCGCTGTTGGCCGAACTGGAGTTGGCGGAAAAGGCGGACAAACTGCCAGGCGAACTTTCGCGCGGCATGAAGCAGAAGCTCGCCATCGCCTGCGGTTTGCTGCACTCGCCCAAGGCCATCCTCTTTGACGAACCGCTCACCGGCCTGGACCCGCACGGCATCCGCCAAATGAAGGACACCATCCTGCGGCTCGCCCGCGAAGGCACGGCGATGGTCATCAGCTCGCACCTGCTGCATCTGGTGGGCGAAATCTGCTCGCACATCCTGATCCTCAAACAAGGCCGCAAGGTCGTGCACGGCACGCTGGCGGAAGTGCGGCAACGCTTCGCCGAGACCGCGCCGGGGGTGAGCCTCGAGGAAGTCTTCTTCCGCGCCACGGCAAGCACGGAACCGCCGTCGCCATGATCGCCGCGCTGGTTTATCTCCAGGTGTGCTCGGCGCGAAACCGGTTGCTCGCCCAATTGGGGCGGCTGCGCAAACCGCAGTACCTGCTCGGCGCGGTCATCGGTTTCGCTTACCTGGGGTTCTTCTTCCTGCGCCCGTTTGCGTCGGCTTCTCCCGGTACGGGCGGGCCGGCCGCGATTCCGCCGGACTGGCAGCCGGTCGCGGAAATGGCGGTCGCGTTCGCCTTTTTCGCACTGGTGGCGATCACTTGGATCGTACCGTCAAAGCGCGCCACGCTGGATTTCACCGAGGCGGAGGTCGCGTTTCTGTTTCCGGCGCCGCTCGCGCGCCGCACGCTGATCCATTTCCGCCTGCTCAAGACCCAGTTGGCGCTGGCGTTCAGTGCGTTGATCATGACCTTCTTTACCTGGCGGCTCATGCCGCCGGGCGGCGCGTGGCGGCTGGCGCTGGGCTGGTGGGTGTTGATGGGGGCGATGGAACTCCACCGGCTGGGCGCGGGCTTTTTCCGCACGCGGTTGCTGGACCGCGGCGTCGGCAACTGGGTCCGGCGCGGGCTCGGGCTCGGGCTGCTGGCCCTGCTGGGATTGACGGTGTGGCGGCGCGCGGACGCGGCCTTCGCCGCACTGCCGGCGGACGCCCTCGCCCAACCCCGAGCGCTGGCGGAGTTTGCCCAGACGGTTTTCGGTCAGCCGCCGATGAGCTGGGTGTTGTGGCCACTGCGTCTGCTGGTGCGTCCATTGCTCGCGCCGGGGTTGGCTGGCTTCGCGCTGGCGCTCCTGCCCGCCTTGGGCTTGTTCGCGCTGCTTTACGTTTGGGTGCTGGTCACGGCGGTGGCGTTCGAGGAAACCGCACTCGAACGCGCCGAGCAACGCAGCCGGCTCATCGCCGCCGCCCGCGCGGGCAACTGGCACCTGGCCGGCCCGCGCACGCGTGAAGGCTGGGCGCCGTTTCGCCTGCCCGCATCCGGCCCGCGCCCGGTGGCGCTAATGTGGAAGAACCTGATTTCCGCCCAGTCGGTCCTGACTTCGCGGCTGGGAATCCTGCTGCTCGCGATGCTGGTGCCGATGGCGATCGGGGTGGGCATCGCGTCGCCGAAGGCGGCCGGCTTGAAGGTTATGGGAGCGATGGCGGTTGGCCTCGCGCCCATGCTCGTTCTGGTGGGGCCGGACCTGGCGCGGTTCGATTTGCGCCAGGATCTACCGATGGCGGACGTGATCAAGACCTACCCGCTCCGCGGCTGGCAGCTCGTGTTGGGCGAGATTCTGGCGCCGGTGTTCATTCTCACGCTTTCCCAATGCGTGTTGGTGGCGGTGGCGGCCGCGCTGTTTCCCAGCCTGCAACTGCCGTTCGGGGCGAGATCCGCCGGGGTCGCGCCGCAAGCCGTGGTGGCGCTCAGCGCCGTTATTTTGTCACCGGTGCTGAACCTGACCTTGCTGCTGCTCCACAACGCGACTGCCGTGCTGTTTCCGGCCTGGGTCCGGCTCGGCCCGCAAGGCGCCCAAGGCTTCGAAGCGATGGGCCAGCGGATGCTGCTGATGATGGGGCACCTGCTCAGCCTGATGCTGGCCCTGTTGCCGCCGGCCGGTGTGGGCACCGTCGTTTTCCTGCTCGCGAAATTCGCGGTGGGCTGGCTGGTGGCGCTGCCGCTCGCTGCGTTGGCCGCGGCGCTCGTGCTGGGGCTCGAAGCCGGCCTGGGCCTGAAATGGCTGGGCGACCGGTTCGAGCGGATGGACATCACCGATTGACCGCCGGCGGACCAAACAAAAAGCGCGACCCGCAGGCCGCGCCTTGAAATCGCCAGCGATGCCAGCGCCGTTCAGCTCTTGAAGCCGTCGAGCTTGCCGATCACGGCCTTCGGTCCGCCGCCGCCGTAGCCGACCATTTCGCCCAGTTTCTTGCCGGCGCTGTCGAGAACGACCACCGTCGGAAACCCGCGCACCTTGTATTCTTTCTGGAGTTTCTCGTTGACCCGCTTCAGCTCGGCCGACTGCGGGGTCTTGTGGGGGAAGTCGATTTCCACCAGCACCAGGTTCTTCTTGGCGTACGCGGCGAACTCGGGTGTGGTGAACACTTCCTTGTGGAGCTTGATGCAGAACACGCACCAGTCGGAGCCGGTGAAGTCGATCAAGACGCGTTTGTTTTCGGCCTTGGCCTTGGCCTGCGCCTTGGCGAGGTCGGTGTGCCATTCAAGGTCGGCCGCGCTGAGGCTCAAGGCCGCGAAGCCAACCAGCATGCTTAAGAGAAGTCGTTTCATAACATTGTCCGATCGCCGAAATTATAGCCGGCCCCGGCTCATTTGCCAGTTTTGCGACGCTTTGCCGCGGGCTGGGAGTCGCGCCAGACGCACTTGCCGGCGACCACTGTGGCCACCGCCTTGCCACGCAAAGGCCAGCCGTAGAACGGGCTGTTCACCGAGCGACTGGCCGTCTGGCTGCGCTCCCAGACCCACTCGCGGTCGGGATCGAACACCGTGACATCGCCGTCCATCCCGGGCTTGAGCGAGCCTTTGTGGGCGAGCCGGAGCAAGCGGGCGGGATTCACGGTAAACTTCTCGATCAGCCCCGCCAGCGACAGCCGGCCGGAATGGACCAGCCGCATCAGGCTCAACGCCAATTCGGTCTCCAGCCCGGTGATCCCGAACGGCGCCACGTCGAACTCGACCTCTTTCTGGTAATTGCAGTGCGGGGCGTGATCGCTGGCGATGACTTCGATCGTGCCGTCCACCAACCCCTCGATGATGGCCTCCCGGTCGGCGGCCGTGCGAACCGGCGGGTTCATCTTCAAATTGGTGTCGTAGTTCGGCCAACAGGGCAGGCTGGCCGCCGGCACGTCCGGATACAGCGCCTTGCCGTCGCCGGCCCAAAACGTGTCGCTGCCCGCGATGGCCGCGTCGGTGAGCGTGAAATGGTGCGGGCAGGCCTCCCCGGAGATCGGCACGCCACGCCGGCGAGCTTCGCGCAGCAACTGGACGCTGCCGGCCGCGCTCAAATGCTGGCAATGCACGCGCGCGCCGGTCCGCTCGGCCAGGAGGATGTTCCGCGCGACAATCAATTCCTCGCCCTCGGCCGGCCAGCCGCGCAGGCCGAGCAGCGTGCTGGTGTACCCTTCGTGCATCACGCCGTCGGTCACGATCGAGTAATCCTGGCAATGATCCATCACCAGCAGGTCGAACATTGTGGAGTACTCCAGCGCCCGGCGCATCATGTCGTTGTTCTGAATGCAATGGCCGTCATCGGTGATGGCGACCACACCCGCCTTCTTCAGCGAACCAATGGAGGCCAGTTCGTCGCCGGCGATTTCTTTGGTGATGGCGCCGGCCACGAGGACGTTCACCCGGCCTTCCTGCGCCGCGCGTTGCTGGACCCAGGCGACGGTGCTGGGCGTGTCGATGGCGGGCGTCGTGTTGGGCATGCACACCACGGTGCAAAAGCCACCCTGCGCCGCCGCCGCCGTGCCGGTGGCGATGGCCTCCTTCGAGGACTGGCCGGGCTCGCGCAGATGCACGTGGATGTCGATCAAACCAGGGCAAACGACCAGGCCCGCGACGTCGAGTCGCTCGACTTCCGGCGGGGCCAAACGCGCCGCGTCGTCGCCCAGTGCCGCCACCTTGCCGTTGAGGATCAACAGGTCTGCCGGGGCGTCGAAAGATTGGCTGGGGTCCACGATGCGGCCACCCCGCAGCAGCAACGAATTCATGGCAGGGACGGATATACTTGGCCTCCGCCACGGGCGAGGAAAATCCGCGGCCTAAACGCTGTCGCCGACCGGCCCGAATCAGGCACCAGCCGCGGCGACGAAGTCCTTCAGATCTGGCATCGCGCCAGGACGCGAGCAGACGAAACTCGCCAGCCGGACCGCCCGTTCGCCGATCGCCTGTAAAGGCCGGCGTTCGAGCCAGCCGCACACCAGCGCCGCCGAGTTGCCGTCCGGCGGGCAGGAGATCCCAGAGCCGTTCGCCGAGACCGACAATCACAGGCGGGTTTTCGGACATGGGCGTGGGGGTGAGGAAACGCGGTGTGGCCTTATTCGAGGCCCAGCCGTTTCTGCATCTGTTCGAGCGGCACGCCTTTCGTCTCGGGCACCATGAGTTTTACCCAGAGGAGCTGCAGCACCATCATGCCGCAGAAAAACAGGAAGACGTAGCCCGGCGCAAAGGCGGTGACCACTTTCGGAAACAGAGTCGTGATCAACGCGGCACAAATCCAGTGCGTGAAGCTGCCCAGCGCCTGGCCTTCGGCGCGATGGCGGTTGGGGAAAATCTCGGAGATGAACACCCAGATGACCGCGCCCTGGCCGACGGCGTGGCTGGCGATGAAGGCGAAGATGCACGCCGGCACGATCGCGAAATGCTCCGTGAAAAACGCCCAAGCGACCAGTCCGAGCGACGTGATGTAGCCGATCGAACCGATGAACAACAGCGTGCGGCGGCCCAGCCGGTCGATCAGCCACAAGCCCACAAAAGTGAAGATCAGGTTGGTCACGCCGATGCCGACCGATTGCAGCAGGGCGGCGTTCGCACCCAGGCCGGTCAACTCGAAGATGCGTGGGGCGAAGTACAGCACCGCGTTGATGCCGGAGAACTGGTTGAAGAACGCGATCAAAAAGGCGAGCAGCATGGGGACGCGCAACCGCCAGCTCCAGAACCCGCGCGAGCTGGCTTGTTCAGCCGCGGCCGCGGCCAGAATCGCCTCCGCATCGGCCTCGATCTGGCCCGCGGCGGCCTCGGGTTCGATGAGCCGAAGCACTTGCAGGCCCTGCTGGCGGTCGCCTTTCCGGCTCAACAGCCAGCGCGGGCTTTCAGGCAGGCCGAAGCACATCACCGTGTAAATGATCGACGGAAACGCCGCGACGCCGAGCATCCAGCGCCAGGCATTTTCGCCGACGCCTTTGAGGAGGTAGTTCGACGCGAACGCCACGAGGATGCCGAACACGATGTTGAACTGGAACATGCCCGCCAGCCGGCCGCGATACGCCGGGGGCGAAATTTCGGAGATGTAAAGCGGCGCGGCCACGGTCGAAATGCCGATGCCCAGCCCGCCGATGAACCGCGCCGCGATGAAGGATGTGACGCCGTTGGCGAACGCGCAGCCGACCGCCGAAACGACATAAAGCAACCCGATCCACAACAGCGTGGCCCGGCGCCCGAAACGGTCGGTGGGCCAGCCGCCGAGCAGCGAACCCAGCACGGTGCCGTAGAGGGCCGATCCCATCGCAAATCCGTGCATGCCGGGACTCAGCCCCCAGAGTGCCTGGATTTTTTGCTCCGCGCCGGAAATGACGACGGTGTCGAAACCGAACAGGAACCCGGCCAGCGCGGACGTGATGGACCAAAAGAAGATGCGGCCTTTCATACGGTTACGCGACATGAGGTGGCGGACTCAGGGAAGTCCACGCGGCTTTCGCCCGACGGCAGGACGGAGGCGCGGAGAACAGGGTCAGAGGCGAGCCGGGTGAGGTGAGCGATTGCGGGCGGGGAAGCCGCCGGGGTCGTGTGCATGGCTTTTCGCCTATGGGAACCGCCGCGCGTCGAATTCGCAAGCCCTGAACGGCCTGCCTGGGAACTCAGGGTGGCGGCGCCGCAGCCACCGGATCAGGCGACCAACCAAGGCCACTCCGCACCGCCGGCGCGTGATGTGTTCCGAAATGGAAAAGAACGGCAATTCTAGCGGGCGCCGGCGCGCTGGAGCGGGTCCCAGTATTGCGAATTGATGAGCGCCTTGGCGTTGCGATCCGCCGGATTCGCCGGCGGGTTGATCCGCTCGCTCTTGCGCACCTCCGCGTGCCCGTCGTTGAACGCGATCACCGCCGCCCCAAGATGACGCTTTGGCTCCACCCCCTCGTACGTCGGGAACGAGCTGTTCCGCACCACGGCGGGGTCCATGCAGGCTGATTCCCACCACAGGCTGCTGCCCCACGACGGCGGGTTGCCGTAAGGTTGCTTGTCGCCCACCACCAGATTCAGGGAGGGGCTGACGATCCCGCTCCGTTTGAAGGAGTCATCCACGTGGAACGCAACACCGCCCACGGTGATGTCCTGGGGGCCGTAGGGGTGGTGGCCCAGGAACCATCCGTTGTACCCGTAGCCGACCAGGTGGCAGTCGAACTTCCATTGCCAGGTGGTGCCATCGTCCAGGCGCTTGCCCTTGATGGCGGGGTCATGGAAGAGGTTACTGCTGCCGCTGCTGTACGGGACAATGGCCGTCCCCCACCAGTTGGTCAGCGACGGCGCGGCGTCGGCGGTGTTCAGGTTTTGATTGCGGTGGGCGGGGAAGGTGTCCCGGTTGTCGTCCGTGTAAAGCTGCATGAACAGGTTGATCTGGCGCAGGTTGTTCATACACACCGTGCGCTGGCCTTTCGCCTTGGCCCGCGCCAATGCCGGCAGCAACATGCCGGCGAGGATGGCGATGATCGCAATCACCACCAGCAGTTCGATCAAGGTGAAGCCGTTGCGGGACGAACGAGGCGAGTTGTTCATGGCAGAAGGGACTTAAGGTTTCGGCGAAGACCACGCGGAGTGCAGCGCCCGCACAACCAAACCGTGAACCTGCGCGCGGCGGCCTTCGGCGAAGGCCGCCAGCGCCCGGTCATCGGCTTTCGGTATCGCGGGCATCGGGACGTAAATAAGCCCCTTCTGGGCGAAAACTTCAAGTGAAGTTCGGTCTAAGAGCACGTGAAGCTGAAGCTGGCCGGCCGCCAGCGGCACCGGCACCTTGAGATCGTTCACGGCCAGTTCCTGCCGCGCCACGTCGTAACGCAGCGTCTGCCCGCGCAAAACAATACCGACCACGCTGGCCTGGCCCGGCGCCAACGTGGCGTCCAGCTCCACCAACTCCGCCGCAAATCCTGCCAATGGATTCGTGCCCGGGGCCAGCGGACCGGGCGGCACGGTGCGCGTTTGGCCCCGAAGCGCTGCCAACTCGGCCACCGGTTGCCACGCCAGCCGCGGGCCGTCGGGCGTCGAACGCAGGCTCAGTTCGCACGGAAAGCACATCATCTGGTTGAACGGCATCCCCGGCACCGGTATCTGGCCCCAGCCGATCTGGATTCTTCGATCGGCGGGGGCATCGCTGTACGTTTGCGCCGCGTAAAAGCCGCGCCCGCGGTGGCCCGGCAGTTTGGGCGTCTCCGGCGTGAATCGCGTGCCGTCGAACGTCCCAACCAGGTACTCGCTGCTCGCGGCGGTGAGCACCCATTTCTTGTCCGCCAGGCGACCGTCCACCGGCAGCTCGAAAAAGTCCGGGCACTCGAAAAAGCCGGGCACTTCGCTGAGATAGGTCCAGTCGCGCAAGTTCGGCGAGGCGAAGAAATGGATGGTGTGCTGGCCGCCTTTCTCCACGTAGAGCGCCATGATCCAGCGTTGCGTCGGCTCGTGCCAGATCACTTTCGGATCGCGGTTGCCGGCGGAGATTTCCTTCAGCACCGGATTGCCGGCAAACTTCGTCCAGGTCCGGCCTTTGTCCACGCTGTAAGCCACGCATTGCGTGAACGGCTGGCCCGCCGACTCCGCACTGGTGCCACCGGCAGCCGTGTAAAAAAGCACGATCGGCGGGACGCCGTCGCGGCCGAACCCGCTCGTGTTTTTCCAGTCCACCACCGCCGAGCCGCTGAACATCGTGCCCAGCGCGTCCGGGTAAAGCGCCTCGCCCAGTTCATCCCAGTGGACCAGATCCCGGCTGGTCGCGTGGCCCCAGTGCATGTTGCCCCAGTTCCAGCCGTACGGATTGTGTTGAAAGAACAGGTGCCAGTTGCCCTCGAAATAAACCAAGCCGTTCGGGTCGTTGTTCCAGCCGCGCCGGGCCGAGAAGTGGAATTGTGGCCGCAGCGCCTCGCGGTACAAGTTCTCCTCGCCTTTGAAAGCGTCGCCCGGCTCGACCAGCTCCAGCGCCTTGGAATCGAGGGGGAACTTCTCCACCCGCAGCGTGACCGCCTGACCGTGCCAGGCCGAGACATCCAGAAATGCCCACCACCCGGGCTGGTCCGACAGCTCGATGTCGAACTGGCGGATCAACCGGCCGTCGGTCAGCACATCCAATCGCGTCTTCGGCGCGCCGGTCCGAACCGGGAAATTCAGGTAGCGCTTGGACACTGTCAGTGCGCGCGAGACGGTCCCGCGGATGCCAGCCGGACGCATATCGGTGAACACAATTTGATCCACGTTCACGTGTCCCCAGCCGCCGCGCTCGGCGTCCACGATTTCGAGATGCGCCGTCGAGCCTTTGAGTCCGGACACGTCCCAGGCCGCCGGCTGGAGCGCCTCGGCTTCGGCGCCCGTGGCGGTCCGGACCACCTTGCCATCCACGACCAGGTTGATGCAGGTCCGGCCGGCGTGCGCGCCGCCACCGATCAGGCATCCAATGTAGCGCCGGCTGAGCGTGAAGTCCGGCGAAGTCAACTTGCCGGTCGCGCCATCGCCGCCGTGGTAACTGTTCGCCAGTCCGGCGCCCTGAAAGCCGGTCACAGCTTGCTGGTTTGGCAGCGTGCCGTGCGCGGGGCCGGTGCCAAAGGCGTCGCCTTCCACCTTCCACGCGCCCCAGTCCGATCCTTCGAAATCGGCAAAGACCACGTCCTCCGCGCCAAGCAGCGACGGCACCAAGACAGATGCGAGCACGAGTGTGAGCCGGGCTTTCATGCGACGAAGGATGCCTGAGTTTGCGTGGCTGGCAATCCGGTAAGCTCCCTCGCCGCCGCTACTCAGAGTCTGAGGGCAAAACAAAGTCCGAGGGCAAAACTTCAGGATACGCGTGACGCACTGTTAAGCTCCAGCCAGTCATCGGTGAGGTCGCCGGTCCCCGCGTCGGCCGGTGCATCGTTTGGCAAACTCCACTAACAGCGCGCCTGCCTGTTCCCGCGTCCGCGCCGCCATGGCCAGCACTTCGGCGTGGGAAATCGCGTGACGCGCCCGGCCGGCGGCGAGGTTGGTGATCACGCTCAGGCCGGCCACCCGCAGACCGCATTGCCGGGCCACGATGGCTTCCGGCACCGTGCTCATGCCCACCACGTCCGCGCCCAACCGGGCGAAGGCGCGAATTTCCGCCGGCGTTTCATAGCTGGGTCCCGACACGGCCAGGTACACGCCGCGTCGCAGGCGCAGCTTCACCGCGCGCGCCGCCTGCACCAGTCGCGCCGACAACGTTGCGTCGTACACCGCGGTCAAATCCACGAAGCGCTCGCCGCCCGGCCAGACGGGTCCGCGCAGCGGATTGGCGCCCACGAAATTGATGTGGTCTTCGATCAACATGAAGTCGCCGGGCCGGAACGCCGGGTTGATGCCGCCCGCCGCGTTGGTGAGCAGCAGATCGGTAATGCCCAACCGGGCCAGCACGCGAACCGGAAACGTGACCGTGGCGAGGTCGTGGCCTTCGTAGAAATGTGCCCGGCCGGCCAGCAGACAAACCGGCACGCCGCCCAGCCGGCCGAAAATCAATTTGCCCGCGTGCCCCGCCACGCCGGCGCCGGCGAAGCCGGGAATGGCGTCGAACGCCAGCGCCCTTTCGATCGCAATCGCGTCGAGCACGCCGCCGAAGCCGCTGCCGAGCACGATGCCAAGCTGCGGTCGCAACGCGCAGGCGCGCTTCACGGTGGCGGTGGCGCGCGCCAGCAACCGTTCCGCGGCGAGACCGGCGGCGCGCGCGGCCGGTGGCCGGCTTGCTTTGGTAGGTCCGGGCATTAGGCTGCGCGGAAACTGGTACAAAGATGGATTTAAGCAACGACGAAATCCGCCGGTACTCGCGTCACCTGCTCCTGCCCGAAGTGGGGTTGGCCGGGCAGAAGAAACTTCGTGCCGCGAGCGTGCTGTGCATCGGCGCCGGCGGACTCGGATCGCCGGTCGCGATGTACCTCGCCGCGGCCGGCGTGGGGCGGTTGGGGTTGGTGGATTTCGACGTGGTCGAGTTCTCGAACCTGCAACGCCAGTTGCTCCACGGCACGCCGGACGTGGGCCGGCCCAAAACCGAATCCGCCCGCGCCACGCTCATGCGCCTCAACCCGGAGGTCGAGGTGGTCCGGCATGACCTGCGCCTGACCCGCGCCAACGCGCTCGAGGTCCTGCGCGGCTACGACATCGTCGTGGACGGCACGGACAATTTCGCCACCCGTTACCTGGCCAACGACGCCTGCGTGCTGCTGCGCAAGCCGAACGTCTATGGCTCGATCTTTCGCTGGGAAGGCCAGGCCAGCGTGTTCGCGCCGCACCTGGGCGGGCCGTGTTACCGCTGCCTCTACCCGGAACCGCCGCCGCCGGGCATGGTGCCCAGTTGCGCCGAAGGCGGCGTGTTGGGCGTTTTGCCGGGCATCGTCGGCTGTCTCCAGGCCACCGAGGTTTTGAAACTCATCCTGGGGCGCGGCACGACCTTGCTGGGCCGGTTGCTGCTGTTCAATGCACTGGAGGCGCGGTTCAAGGAACTGAAAGTGCGCCGCGACCCGGCCTGTCCGGTTTGCGGTGAGAATCCGACCCTCACGGAACTGATCGACTACGACCAGTTCTGCGGCGTCCGTGGGGGCCCAAACGCCGGCGCGAACACCCACGAAGCGGCGGTGCAAGAAATGAAGCGCGCGCTGGACGACCCGTCGCTCGGCGTCGTGGTGGTGGACGTGCGCGAACCGCCCGAGTGGGACCTCGCCAGCGTGCCGGGTGCGCGACAGATCCCGCTGAGCGTGCTGGCGGAACGCGCCGGCGAACTCGATCCGGACCGCGCGTACTTGGTGGTCTGCGGGACGGGCACGCGTTCGTTGCGGGCGGTGGAATTGCTCCAGGCGCGGGGCTTCAAATTGGTGAAGAATGTTCGCGGCGGTCTGGCCGCGTGGGCCGCCGAGGTCGATCCCGCCTTCCCGCTTTGGTAAAGCGAGGGACTGGAAAAGGAAGTGGCAAGCGCCTTCGAGCGCGAGCGGCGGGACAAGCGCCCAAGTCGTGTTCCCCATCCGCCAGGATGGCGCGCTGATGGACGTGGAGGAAGGCTGGGCGGCGGACATATCCGGCTCAGACGGCACAGCGGCGATTTTACGAACTGGAAAGACCACCAAGCCTGCCAGACGGCCTTCGCCCGGCTGCTGCGGGACTTGAAGGCTGAATCGAGAACGCCGGCTTCGGCTTTCGCTCACGTTCCGGCAGCGGGTTGAAACCCGCAGAGGACAGTGCACTTTTCTCGCTGCCGTCAGAAGGCCCCGTTGCCGTGCCTTGCTCCCGGCCGGCCACCTTGCCACACTCCCGGCGAATGAAGCCGCCATCTTTCGAGGAAGCCCTTGCCGCCGTCAAAGCTCTGGCAGCCAACTTCGACGCAAGCAAGACGCACTACCTTTCCGCCGGCTATCAGGAATCCGAAGTCCGCCAAGACTTCCTCGACAAGTTCTTCGTGGCGCTCGGCTGGGACGTAAACCACGTTTGGCAAAAGAATCCCTTCCAACAGGAAGTGAAGGTCGAACGCGGCGTCGCCGCAGGCCCTTCGCAGCGCCGGGCGGACTACGCCTTTTGCATCGCCCCGAACTTTCGCGACGTGCGGTTCTTTGCCGAGGCCAAGAAACCTTTCGGCGACATTGCCACGTCGGATAATTGCTTTCAGACCATCCGCTACGGTTGGAACGCCCAAACGCCCGTGGCGGTTCTGACCGATTTCGAGCAATTCCAGATTCTCGACTGCCGTTACCGCCCCGACATCGACACCGCCTCGGCGCAAGTGGTCCGCAAATATCACTACGCCGATTACGCCAACCCGGACAAATTCGCCGAAATCTTCCACCTGTTTTCCCGTGAAGCCGTGGCGGGCGGTTCTTTGGAAAGGTTCGCCGACACACTTCCGAAGAAGCGCGGCAAGATCGTCCAGCGTGGGTTGTTCAAGGCGGGCAGCCAGAGCATTGGCGACACCTTCCTGGCTGAACTGGACGAATACCGCGACACGCTCGCCCGCGCGTTCAAGAACCGGAATCCCGAACTCGACGGCGACACGCTCACCGAAATCACCCAGCGCACGTTGGACCGGCTCGTTTTTATCCGCTTCCTGGAAGACAAGCTGATTCACCCCGAACACCTCGTGGCGAAGTTCGGGGACCGCGGGACCGTCTGGCAGGACTTCGTGGCCGCGTCCCACAAGCTGGACGGCATCTACAACGGCATCGTGTTCAAGGCGCATGCCATTCTCGACCAGCCCGGCTTCCCGGTGGATGACGACGCCTTCGCGGACATCTGCGCGCGGCTCTCGCACACCAACACCGCTTACGACTTCAACGCCATCTCCATTCACATTCTCGGCAGCATTTACGAACGGTTTCTCGGCAAGGTGATTGTCACCACCGACAAGCGCGCCCGTGTGGAGGAAAAGCCGGAGGTCCGCAAGGCCGGGGGTGTCTATTACACGCCGGACTACATCGTCCGCTACATCGTCGAAAACACCGTGGGCAAACTCGTGGACGGCCAGACGCCCGCGCAAGTGGCCGAAATGCACTTCGCGGACATCGCCTGCGGCAGCGGCTCGTTTCTGCTGGGCGTCTATGACCTGCTCTTGCGCCATCATCTCGACTGGTACAACGCCCACCCGGACAAGGCGAAGAAAGCGGGTTGCGTGCTCCGGGACGACGGCGCGTGGCACCTCTCGCTCAAACAGCGGCGCGAAATCCTGCTGAACAACATTTACGGCGTGGACATTGACCACCAAGCCGTGGAAGTGGCGCAACTCTCGCTTTACCTGAAACTCTTGGAGGAAGAAACCACTGCCACGGCGCGACAGCACCAGTTGGAGTTCCACGAAACGCTGTTGCCCTCGCTCGCCAAGAACATCGTGTGCGGCAATTCGCTCATCGGCACAGACATCTTAAGCGGCCAGCTTTTCAGCGGCGAGGAAGAGCGGCGGCTCAACCCGATGGATTTCGAGCAACGTTTCCCGCACATATTCCGGCGCAACACTTCGTCGGGAGAATTGCACGAAACGCCGGCCGCCCCGTTCGACTACATGCAGCCCGGCGTGCCGTTGCACGGCGCCTACAGCTACAAGAAGATGAAGGGCGGCAAAGCGGCGGCGCCTCCTGCGCTGCCGGAATCTGAATTTGAAGGCGGCTTCGATGCGATTGTTGGCAACCCGCCGTACGTCAGGATTCAAGGCTTTCCCCGTCCGCAGCTAGATTACTTTTCAAAGCATTACGCCGCCGCCACGGGCAATTTTGATCTCTACGTCAGTTTCATTGAGCGCGGCTACACCCTGTTGAAAAGGGGTGGTCTGTTGGGGCAGATCGTTCCGAACAAGTTTTTCAGAACGGATTACGGAGAAGGGCTGCGTCGGTTCATCTCCGCCAAGGCCGCCCTTCAAAAGACTGTGGACTTTGGAGCGACCCAAGTTTTTGACGCGACGACCTACACTTGCCTGCTCTTCTTGGCGAAAGAAACCCAAACCAGTTTTCAATTTGCTTCCTGTGCTGCCGGCGAAAAGCAGTTGGCGAGCGCCACATTTTCCAAGCTTTTGACCAGTTCTCTTTCGCGGTTGCCTTGGACGTTCGGGGACAGAGACACAACCGTACTCTTGGAGAAAACCAGGCGTGGTGCGATGCGCCTTCTCGACTTGCCAACTGAAATCGGCCGTGGCAGCAGCACGGGAGACGACGAAGTTTTCGTTGTCGAAAGTCAGGGGCATGGTCTTGAACCCGCCATCTTGAGAACGCCGCTGTTCGCGTCGGATTTTTCGCGCTATCACTTCAAGCTGGAGGACAAGTGGAAGGTTGTTTTTCCATACGAAATCCGCGACGGCAAGAGCGTTCTGATGAGAGAAGCGGAATTGCGGAAAAGATTCCCGAAAGCTTTCGCCTATCTGCTGTCTCATAAGGCGGCTCTGCTGAAGAGAAAGCAGTTCTCGGAGTGGTTTGGTTTCAGCGCGCCGCGGAATCTGCCGGTTCACGACAGGGCGCAGATTGCCATTCCCCTTCTTGCTGATCGTGGTTTGTTCGCTTTGATTCCGGCCGATACGAGAGGCAAGCTCTGTCCGATGGCGAGCGGGGGCTTTACCATTGCCCTTCGGGACTCTGCGGAAGTGAGAGCGGAGTATGTTCTGGGCCTGCTCAATTCCCGACTCCTTTTCTGGCACTTGCGCCAAATGAGCAATCTTTTTCGCGGTGGCTGGATTACTTGCACAAAGCAGTATTTCGGAGAGTTGCCCATCCACTCCATTGACTTCTCAAGCGCGACGGACAAAGCGCACCACGACCGGATGGTTGTGCTGGTCGAACAAATGCTCGCGACGCAGAAACAACTGGCCGCCGCTCGGAGCGACGCGGACAAGGATTTTTACGGCCACAAATGCGCCGGCCTGGACCGCCAGATCGACGCGCTGGTCTATGAGCTTTACGACCTCACGCCCGACGAAATCAAAATCGTGGAAGGCGCGGCATGAGCACGCGCGTTCAGAACGAAAAGAAGTTCGGGCACTGGGATGAACTGGCCGATGGCGGGCGACGTTACCGGTTGGACGTGCCGGGCCGCCACGGCTGGTGAGCGTGCTACCTCAAGGAAGTGGACCGGCAGGAAAATACCGTTCGTTTCTGGCAGGAGGTTTTTGACGGGGAAGGCCGACTGGTTGAACTCCACGAGAAATACCCGATGGATAAAGGCCACCGAAAACTGTAGGATCGCGCATGACGATTACGCGGCAAACCGTGGCGGAGAAGCTCGTCTCTTATTTGCCCCACGAGACGCCGCTGGCGCAACTGGTGGATTGGGCCGAGAACGCCATAATGGACGGGGAATTCGCCCCCGCCGAATCGCCCGCGCTGGCGCGCGTGGTCGCCCGCCTGGGCGTGGCGGACGTGCGCGCGTTTGGCCTGACGTGGGAGGATTGCGAGGAACTGCTGGGTGCGCTCGGCTATGCGGCACGGGTGGAACTGGTGCCGGCGTAGTGAAGCGTCACGGTCTGCACGGGAGCATGGCCGACAAAGTGAAAGTTTAGTTCGACGCGGAAGCTGATTATCTTGAAGTGCGGTTTTCGGACGCGGCGGGCTATGTCAAAGCGACCCGGCATCACGCCGTGATGGAGCGCGTGGACGCGGGCGGAAACGTCATTGGCTTCAGTATCCTCGGCGTCAGCCGCTTCAAGAAAGACAAGCCACTGGAAGCGGATTTGGTGGCGACCTCAGCCGAATCCATGCAGTAGGAATCTGATTTTGGGG
>JAKANS010000275.1 GCA_021823625.1 bacterium
TCTGGCTGGCGGCAAGCTCCGGGGCGAGCGTGAGGCGCACGCGACGCCAGCCGTACGTGGCGCCTCCACGGGTCAGCACGTTGGCGCCGCGCCCAGCCCAAAGCGCGCCATCGTTGAGGGAGGTGGCGAGCGCGCCATTCCAGGTGAAATTCATCTCGGGGAGCAGCCACCGGAGCCCGGGCGTGGCCGAGTCGACGCGTGCCCCATCGCGCAGCAGCGACTCGGCGGTACTGGCGCCGGTGAGCTGGGCCAGGCGTTCGCGGTCTTCGGCGAGCGAGCCGATGCTCCGGAGTGTGCTCACCGACTGCGCGGCGAGCACCGAGGGAACGAACGCGAGGAGCAGGGTGTGACCAAGCGGGCGCATCGAGGGGGGAATCTGATGACTCCGCGCACGGCGCGCGAGTGGGCGATGGCTGCGGCGCTGGTGCTGGCCGCGGTTCCGACGCCGGCGCATGCGCAGGACTCGACGCGTCGAGCCGCCCCGCGATGGGACGAGGAGGGGGCGGGGGGACAAAACGAGAGATACCTGCGTGCGCTGCAACTGGTGGGGGAAATTCCCGTGCGCGGATGGTCGGTGCGCGGATTTTCGCCAGCGGAATTGAAAGAACTCTCACCAACGGGCGCTCATCCGTGGGCCAAGCGCATTGTGGCGGTGCCCACGTCGGGGTGGTGGGTGGTGCGACCGTCGGTCGAGTTGATTGCCAACAGCGGGTTTCCGTGGGGTTACAACGACGGCCCAACGTGGGCGGGGAAAGGAATCACTGCCGTCGCGAAGGGCGGCGTGGCTGGACGCTGGCGCGGCGTGAGTGCGCAGGTGGCGCCGCACGCGTGGTGGGCGCAGAACGCCAATTTCACACCGCTACCACCGGTGTCGAAGAACACAGCCGCGTACGTCGATTACGTCGAAACGTCGATTGACTTGCCACAACGCTTCGGGGCAACGGCGCTGGGGCAGGTGGATTTGGGAGAGAGCTGGGTTCGGGTAGACGGTTATGGAATGACGGCTGGCTTCTCAAGTGCGGCGGAGTGGTGGGGGCCGGGAGTGAGCAGTGGGACGATCCTGAGCAACAACGCCGGGGGAATTCCGCGCCTCTTTGTTGGAACGTCGTCGCCGCGCGACGTCAGGATCGGACACGTTCACGGGCGGGTGTTCGCCGGGCGCGAAGCGCGCAGCGGCTTTTCGCTGGATACGGCAAACAAGACGGGAAAGCGGCTGGGGTTGGGGTTCATCGGGTCGTTTGAGCCGCGCGGCGTTCCCGGCCTCGAACTGGGCGTCACGCGCTTCTTCCATCGCGCGTGGAGGGAGGGCGGCCCCCGGCTCTCGGACATCAAGCCGCTGTGGGAGCCGTTCCTGAAAGAGAATATCCCGGGCAAGGACAACCAGACGACAGTTGCCGGCCAGCCCGACAATCAGCTCGCGAGTCTCTTCGGTCGCCTGGTGCTGCCAAAGAGCGGCCTGGAAGTGTACGGTGAGTTCGGACGCGAGGACCATTCGTGGGATGCGATGGACCTCACCACCGAACCCGAACATATCTCGGCGGCGACGTTCGGTGTGCAGAAGCGAATTGGCGTGCCGAACTCTGCCGCGTACTGGATTATGCACGCCGAGGTGGTCAACGGACGTGTGACACACTTGAAGCGGGTGCGCGGCGAGGGGTTGTTCTATGGACACTCGCAGATGCGCGACGGCCACACGCTGCGCGGGCAGCTGCTCGCGTCTCCCTTTGTACGCGGGGGAAGCGGCGCGGATGTGGGCGTGGACCACTACACCGCTTCAGGGCGGTTCTCGGTGCGCTGGGTGCGCATTGGGTTGGCGCGGAACACCGAAGGAGGGCTGGGCTACGGCGCGACGCACGTGATCGAAGCGTCGGGGGTGCGATTCTACACGCGCGGCGACTTGATCTGGAAGGCGGGGATAGATCGGCGGGTGGGGAGTAGCGCCACATTCGATGCGACAAATATCAATGCGGAGATTGGTTGGAGGTGGACACGGTAGGGGCAGACGGGAGACGGGAGACGGGAGACGAGAGAGGGGAGACGGCAGACGGTAGACGGCTAAGGACGGACAGGTGACGACAGTTCTAATTACGGGTGTGGCGGGGCTTCTTGGTTCACGCCTAGCCGACTGGATTCTCGAGAACCAACCCGATGTCCGCGTGGTCGGCATTGACGACCTGAGCGGCGGGTACGCGGAGAACGTGGATCCGCGCGTGACGTTCTACAACATCGACCTGGCCACGGGGTCGGCGGAGCCGGTGTTCGAGGCGCACGCGCCCGACGTGGTCTACCACTTCGCCGCGTATGCGGCCGAGGCGCTGTCGCCGTTCATCCGACGCTACAACTACAGCAATAATCTGGTGGCGACGGCCGGAATCGTGACGCTGTGCATCAAGCACGGTGTGAAGCGGCTGGTGTTCACCAGTTCCATCGCGGTGTATGGGATGGGACATCGCGCGCCGCCGTTCAGTGAGGAGATGATCCGGATGCCGGTGGATCCGTACGGCATCGCGAAAGGGGCGTGCGAACAGGACATCGAAGTCGCGGGCGATCAGCACGGACTGGATTGGTGCATCCTGCGTCCGCACAACGTGTACGGCGCCAAGCAGAATCTCTGGGACAGTTATCGCAACGTGCTGGGGATCTGGATGTACAAGCATCTGCACGGACAGCCGCTCTCAATCTTCGGAGACGGGTCGCAGGTGCGGGCGTTCAGCTACATCGACGATTCACTGCCGTGCCTCTGGCGCGCGGGTTTCGACGCACGGGCCTCACGCCAGATCATCAACCTCGGTGGCATCGAAGAGATTTCGGTGAAGCGGGCGGCGGAGACTCTCGTGGAAGTAATGGGCGGAGGCGCGCTGCAGTTCCTGCCGCCGCGCCACGAAGTGCCGCACGCGTTCACCACGTGGAAGAAATCGGTGGAACTGCTCGGGTTCGAGCACAAGACCGGCATGCACGAGGGGCTCGCCAAGATGTGGGCGTGGGCGCGGCAGCAGCCAGATCGTCCGCGGCAGGTATGGGCGTCGTATGAGCTGGAGCAGGGGATGTATTCGTTCTGGCAGAAGGAAGTGCTCAAGGCCGAATCACACGGCGTCAAGGAATTTGACAGCAGAGGGTGAAGTCGATACAGTTGTTTGCATGTGGTAACTCGGTGTAACACATTGTGTTACCGGCTTGCAGTAGCGTCGGCGCAGGTTGGTCGTCTTGCCTGAGTTGAATGGTCGACGAGTGGGATTGGATAAGTTCTGACGGTGCGGTGACGCCGGGCCGCTAATATTGTTTCGAAGTTGTGCCTGGAATTGCTTGACAAGTCGTTATTTGGGAATGACGTTCTGTAATTCGCGACGATGCGATCGGTGGCGATGGTTCTCCCTTCCGTGAGGGTTGCTATGCGTGGCACGAAATGGCTCGTGGGCGCCGTATTGACGGCGCTGATTCTGGCACCGGGCTCCAGCGTGGCCCAGCAGCCGACCAGGGAGCAGTTGATGCTGCCGCCCTTGCCAGAGGGATGGAAGCCAGTGGGACAGGGCGGGATCTTCGGCAAGTCCGCGCCGGGCGTGAGCACGGCGTCGCCGCTCGCCTTCGGCCCGAGCTTTCACGACGTCTTCTTCGGCGGCGGCTACCAGGCCACGACGCGCAACGGCGGCGGCGATGACGGTTCGCTGTCGGGCGGGTTCGGGCTGGGCAACAGCCAGACGGCGATCGGGCTCGAGGTGGTGCTGGTGTCGGCGTCCACCGTGCGCTCGGGGTTGTTCGAGCGGACGATGATGTCGCTCAAGGCGCACAAGGCGCTGCCGGGGAATGCGGCCATCGCATTCGGCGTCGAGGGGATCAACCTCTCGGGCCAAAGCGGTGCGGACCCCAACTGGTTCGCCGCGGCGAGCCGTGTGGTGGCGCTGCGCGATGGCGGCAACGAGAAGACGCCGTTCAGCCAGGCGACGCTGAACATCGGCGCCGGCAACGGGCGGTTCTGCCAAGCCGAGGAAGTGGCGACCGACATCTTCACCACGAAGGATTGCGGCGCGATGGTCTTTGCCTCGGTGGGAGTGCGGGCGAACAAGTACATCGGGCTGATCGGCGACTTCACGGGGCAGGATGTGAACCTGGCCGTGTCGCTGGCGCCGTTCCCGAAGTTCCCGATCGTGATCACGCCGGCGCTGGTGGACGTGGCGGGGATGGCGAACAAGGAGATGCGGTTCACGCTCGGTGCCGGCATCGGCATGCGGTTCTAGGCGAGCCACCCCACGACGATCGATCAAGGAGATGAAGATGAAGCGGATCATTGCGGTGAGTGTGCTGGCCACGTTGGTGGCCGTGTCGGCGCAGGCGCAGTCTCAGGGGAATCCGAATACCGGACTGCAGGCAGCCGGGTCGAACTTCACCGGTCCGGGCGGCGGCGGCGGCGGTGCGTCGGGCACGGTGGGCGCGTTCCTGCCGGCGATTGGCGGGACGGCGGGCGGGTTCTCGCCGTCAACAGGAATGCCGGGCGGGAGCACGGGCGGGTTCTCGAACCCCACCGGCGCCGTGCAGGTGCAGGTCGGTGGGCTTTCGGTGGCGGTGAGCCCGCCGGCGCAGCAGGCCGCGGCCGGCGCGATCGTGAGTGGCAACGTGGCGGGGTTCACGAATTCGCTGGGGAACGCGGTGCCTGGGCCGGCCGCGACGGCGCTTGGCAATTCCCTGGCTGCCTTGGGTGATGGC
>JAKANS010000102.1 GCA_021823625.1 bacterium
CCGAGTAATCCCAGATCCACCGGAAGTTGAAAAACACCCGGTCCTTCGTGTACGGCGCAAACGGCGCGGGGCCGAGCCACAGGTCCCAGTCGAGGTCGGGCGGCACCGGCTGCGGCGTCGGGTCGCCGGGGACGTTCGGCTGCTGGGGCAGGATCACCTCGATCCGCTGGAGCTTGCCGATGCGGCCGTTGCGGACCAGTTCGGCCATGCGGTGATAGACCGGCACCGACCGGTCCTCGGTGCTGGTCTGGAAAACTCGGTTGTGCTTGCGCACCTCGCGAATGAGCACCTTGCCTTCGTCGATGGTGAGCGTCGGCTTTTCGCATTGCACATCCTTGCCAGCGCGGACTGCTAACACACTGATGAGGGTGTGCCAGTGGTCGGGGGTGGAGATCATCACCGCATCGATGTCTTTCCGGGCGAGCACCTCGCGGAAATCCCTGGTCATGGCGCAGTCCTTGTTCCGGTACTGCTCATCCACGATTTCCTTGGCGTGGCGCATCCGGTCGCCGGCCACGTCACAAACGACCCGCACCTGCGACTCCGGCAGGGTCAGGTAGCGGCGAAGATTCCAGGAGGTGCCGTGGTCGCCGGTGCCGATGAAGCCGACGGTGATGCGGTTGCTTGGGGCCACCGCGCCATCCGCGCCGAAGACGCTGGCCGGGACAATCGTGGGCACGGCCAGGACGGCGGAAGTGGCGGCGGTGCGCTTGAGGAACAAACGGCGGGAAAGGGGCGTTGTCATGGGCGGTGTTCTACGCTGCGTGGCGCGTCGGCTCCAACAAAATGTGTCGCCGTCGCCGCCTTGACTCCGCCCCTGTCCGCCGCTAGCTGTTGCGGGCCATGAACGAACCAAACACCGCCCTCGAAGGCCTCCGGATCGAGCGCGAGCAAGACTTCGAGCGCAAGCCGTGGGGCCGGCGTCTGGCGGTCTGGCTGGTCGTCATCGCCGTGGTGGGTGCGGCCGTCTGGGGGTTCGTTCAACGCGGGACCGAGGTTCGCACCGTGGCAGCCCGCGCTGCGGATACCTCCGGTCCGCGCACGCTCCTGAATGCCTCGGGTTACGTCACGGCGCGGCGCGAGGCCACCGTGTCCTCGAAAGTCACGGGCAAGGTCGTCGAGGTTTTAATCGAGGAAGGCATGAAGGTGGAGCAAAACCAGGTCCTCGCCCGGTTGGACGACACCAACGTCAAAGCCGCCCTGGCTTACTCCGAAGCTCAGCTCGCCGCCGCCAAAACCGCGCTGGACGAAACCCAGGTTCGCCTGGACGAAGCCCAGCGCGAGTTGCGCCGCATCGCCGCGTTGGTGGACACCCAGATTGCCACACAATCCGACCTCGACACCGCCCAGGCCAACGTCGAGGCGCTGCAAGCGCGGCTGGTGAATCAGCAATCCACGGTCACGGTGGCCGAGCGCGACGTGGCCGTGCGCCGGCAGGATTTGGAGGACACGATCATTCGCGCGCCGTTCACCGGCATCGTGACGCAAAAGAATGCCCAGCCCGGCGAAATGATTTCACCGATCTCGGCTGGCGGCGGTTTCACCCGCACCGGGATTTGCACGCTGGTGGACATGACTTCACTCGAGGTCGAAGTGGACGTGGGCGAGAGCTACATCAACCGCGTCACCGCCGGCCAGGTGGTCGAGGCCACGCTGGATGCCTATCCGGATTGGAAGATTCCGTGCCAGGTCATCGCCATCATTCCCACTGCCGACCGGCAGAAATCCACCGTGAAGGTGCGCATCGGCTTCGATCAACTCGATCCGCGCATCCTGCCGGAGATGGCCGTGCGCGTGGCGTTCCGCGGCGAAGGCGAAGTGGCCAAGGGCGAGGCGGGCGTGGTGGTGCCGAAGGCCGCCCTCGGCAACGAGAAAGGGCACGACTTCGTCTGGGTGGTCAAGGACGGCCGGGCCGCCAAGCAGACGGTCACTTCGGTGCCGGCTCTGAGCGACGAAGTCACCATCACCAAAGGCCTTGCCGCGGGCGACAAGGTGGTGGTGGAAGGCGCGGACAAATTGCGCGAAGGCGGCCGCGTCCGCGAAGCCCAGCCCAAGAAGTGATGACCTCCGGCGACGATGTCCTCGTCCGCGTCAAAGGCGTGGAGAAGTATTACCGCCGCGGCGCCGAAAACGTCCACGTGCTGGCGGGTATTGAACTTGAGGTGCGACGGGGTGAGTTCCTGGCTTTGATGGGCCCGTCCGGTTCGGGCAAGAGCACGTTGTTGAACCTTATCGGCGGACTCGACCGGCCGTCCGGCGGCAGCATCGCCGTGGACGGGCATCCGATCGAGCGATTAGGCGAACGTCCGCTGGCGGCGTGGCGCGCCCGGCACGTCGGCTTCGTGTTTCAACTCTACAACCTCCTGCCCGCACTCACCGCCGAGCGCAACGTGGAGTTGCCGCTGTTGCTCACGCATCTCAATGCCGGCCAGCGCCGGCGCCACGTCCGGCTCGCGTTGGAGGTGGTCGGGCTTGCGCACCGCACCAAGCACTACCCGCGGCAGCTTTCCGGCGGCGAGCAACAGCGCGTGGGCATCGCGCGGGCGATCGTCACCGATCCAAACCTGCTGCTTTGCGACGAGCCCACCGGCGACCTCGACCGCAAGGCGGGCGACGAAATCCTCGACCTGCTTCAAGGCCTGAGCCGCGACCACGGCAAGACGATCATCATGGTCACACACGACCCGCACGCCTCGGCCCGCGCCTCGCGGACCGTGCACTTGTACAAAGGCCAGATCGTCACCGAGGTTCCGAAGTAGGCGGACACCTGTCGGCATACTGGCCCGCGGCGCGTTTTGAATCTGGTCCGGAGGTGCGCCTTTACGCCGGCGCTGCAGACTGTAGTTTCGGATCGTGAACGCAATTGTCCGCGCGTGCTGGCCCGTGTTCCGCGCAGCGCACTCCACGGCGGGGAGGCAGTTGGTGATCGTCGCGGTGGCCGCGGCGGTGCTGTGGACGGGTGCGGTTGCCGCCAGCACGACCGACGGGGTCCGAACCAACGCCACGGACTTCGCCCCGCCACCCGTCGATGACGCCTTTACCAACGGGTTGGCGGTGGTGAAGACAGCCTCCGGCTTTCGCGCACTGCAAGCGAACGCCGCCTTTCCAGAATGGAGGACGAATCTCTGTTTGCTCCTCGGTTTTCGCGTGGACAAAGGGACCGAACGCTTCGTCCGCCTGGTGGAACTCACGACGCTCCCGCCGCCTCCCGCCAACGCGTCCGGCAACGCCAGCCGGCCCGCCGACGCGAAGTTCGAGTGCACCGTGGACGCTTCCAGTTTTTGTCCGACGTCCCGCGTCTATCGCTTTGTTTCGCCACGCTACCCGGTGCGCGTGCGCGTCTTTTCCGGGGAGGGGCGACTGCTCGCGGAAAGCCAGGCGACTCTGGCCTGGAAGTTCCTGACCAACGGCCTGGTTGACTCTTGCGTGTCGTCGAAGGCCACGCGCAGCCTCCCCGGCGCCGCGCCTGATTCCGCAGCCGCGAATCCTGCGGGCGGGACACCGGACGCTTCCTCGCCGAACGCAGACAGCCCCGCCGCGCGGCTCGCGGGCGAAGCATCCGTCATGCGGGGCCTGGCGTCGCTGGTGGCGTTGTTTGGCGACGCGTTGGGGTGCGACGCGTTGAGCGAATTGCGCGATCACGCGGTGTTGGTGGTGCGGCCGCCGAATCTTCTCAAGATCGTGTTCAGCCTGGGCCTGAACTTGAATCTCGAGCCGCACTTTGACCGCGCGACGTTGCTGCCGGCGCGGGCTGGAGCGCCGGACCAACTGCGTGTCCGGTTCCCGGCCGACCTGTCGCAAGGCAAGCGGCTGCTGGCCACCGTGGAATTGGTGGCGGGTTCAACGGAGGGTTCGTATTTCCTGACGGCGGGCGTGCGCGCCATTCGTGCCGTGCATCCCACGAAACCGGAGCGCCGCCTGCTGGCCCAAGTGCTGGCTGTGGGGGTGATCGACGCCAAGCCAGACCCGGCAGCTCAACCGGGTTGGCGGTAGTGCCGAAGGACATTGCGCAAAGTCGGTGGCCTCGCGCCTGGCCAGGCCGCGCTTGATGCCTTAAGCAATAGTGGATTTTTCCGGTGGTGAAAGTTAGTTTCCGGGCATGACTGCGGAACAAATCAGGAAGGCTCGGGACAATGCCCCATTCAAGCCTTTTAGAATCCACTTGTCTGACCAGCGCCGCTTCGACGTGGGGCACCCCGACTTTCTCTGGGTGGTGCCCGGCGGCCGTTCCATTGCCGTGGCTGACGAGCAAGGTTCCGTGGAGATCATTGATCTCATGCACGTCACAAGCCTCAAACTGAGCAATGGCGCCGAGACCTGACCTTGTATTCTTCGAGACTGGCGCCGCGAGTAACGCGATTTCCTCCGTTCGGGGACGGTTCATGTCAAATGGCCGCCGGCTCATGGCAGCCTTGGCCAGCGCCGCCGGTTGATTATACTGGCGGCATGTTCCGGCTCGGTTCGCTTGACCTCGAGTCCAATCTGTTTCTCTCGCCACTGGCGGGTTACACCAACCTGCCCATGCGGCTCGCCTTGCGCGAACTGGGCGGCCTCGGCCTCGCGACCACCGATCTCGTCAACGCCCGCTCGCTGCTCGAACGAAACAAGAACGCGCTGAAGCTCATCGAAACCCGGCCTGCCGACCGGCCGCTCGCTGTGCAGCTTTTCGGGTCGGTGCCGGAGGAAATGCGCGACGCCGCGGCGCAACTCGAATCGCTGGGCGTGGCGGCGGTGGACATCAACATGGGTTGCCCGGTGCGCAAGGTCTGCCGCGTGGGCGGCGGCTCGGCCATGATGACTGAACTCGAACGTACCGCCCGGCTCGTGAAGGGCATGGTCGATGCCGTGCGGATTCCCGTGACGGCCAAGATGCGGCTGGGTTGGGACGAGCAAAACCTCACCGCGCCCGACCTGGCGCGCGCGCTCGCGGACGTGGGGGTGGCGGCGGTGTTCATCCACGGACGCACCCGCGCGCAAGGCTTCGGTGGGCGGGTGAACCTGGCCGGCATTCGCGCCGTGGTGGAAGCAGTCCCGCACCTGCTGGTGATCGGCAACGGCGACGTGACCACGCCGCAGGCCGCGAAGCAGATGATCGAGGAAACCGGTTGCGCTGGGGTGAGCATCGGTCGCGGTGCGTTTTACAACCCGTGGATTTTTACCCAAACGCGGCACTACCTGGCCACCGGCGAACTCTTGCCCGAGCCCGGTTTCGAGGAGCGCGTGCGGGTCATGAGCCGGCACCTGGACTTGATGATCGAGGTGTTTGGCGAGGCGCACGGCTGCCGGCAGTTCCGGAAGGTCGCGCCTTGGTACGCCAAACGATTCGGGCCAGCGGCAGAATTCAAGCGCCGCGCCGTGACGGTGAGCAGCCGCGCGGAGTTCGACGAAATCCTCGCGGATTACCGTTGCTGGCGCGCGCAATTCCTGGACGAGCGGGGCGAGTTGCGTCCGCGCTTTCAGCCGGTCCCGCTGGCGACCTCCTTCGACGAGGCGCCACTGCCCGGCGAGCGCCACGAACTCGCCGTTCCGAAAGGGCCGGTCGAGCTTTGGTGAGGTCCGGCCGGGGCTGGAGATTGAAGGGGAGCGCACGCCGCCGGCGTGCTCTTTTCGGCGGCTCGCCGAAAAGTCTGACCTGCCGCTGGCAAGTTCGCAGCAGCCGGAGTCAGGCCGTCACGCCGCGGTTGCGCGCGGCAGCCGGACGGTGAACTCGGAACCCTGGCCCGGTGTGCTGCGCACGCTCACGCTGCCGCCGTGCGCTTCAATGATCGCTTTGACCAGACTCAACCCCAGGCCAAGGCCGCGCTGGGAGCGGCTCTTGTCACCGCGGTAAAGGCGGGCCCAAATCTTGTCGATTTCCTCCGGCGGGATGCCTTGACCGGTGTCCTGAAAAGTCACCACGGCCCAACCCGGCTGGCTGGAGACGCCGACCTGCACGCGGCCACCTTCGGGGGTGTACTTAACCGCGTTGTCGAGCAGGTTGCCAAACACCTGGCGCATGCGGACCGCGTCCACTGGCGCGTCCACCGGGGCACCTTCGGCGGCTTCGAGAACGATGCGTTTTTCCTCAGCGACGAACCGGTACACTTCCACGACTTCAGCGAGCAAACGCTGGAGATCGGTCGGCCGACGGTCGAGCTTGAGCATGCCCGCCTCGGCTTCGGAGATGTCCATGAGCGTGTTCAACATGCTGAGCACGCGATCCGATTCCTCGACACAGTCGGCGAGTGCTTCCTGGCTGGCCGCGGCGTCGCCGTTGCCGTGCAGCGCCACTTCCGCCGTGCCGCGCAGCCGGGCCAACGGGGTGCGCAGGTCGTGCGCGACGTTGTCGAGCGATTCGCGCATCCCGCGAATGAGTGCCTGGTTCTTGTCGAGGAGGGTGTTGAACAGGCGGGCCAGTTCGTCCAGTTCATCGTGGCGCGGGCGCGTGGGCACGCGGGCGTCGAGCCGGCCGGTGGCGATGATTTCACGGGCGGTCTGCACGATCTGGCGGACCGGCAGCATGGCACGGTTGACGAAGAGCGCCCCGGCGGCGAAGCCGAGTGCGACGATGACGCCAAAGGCCCCGACGAACGCGCGCTGAAACGGTCGCAACAAGGTCACGCGGTTGTTGGTGCTGCGGCCGACCTGGAGCATCGAGCCGTCGTCGAACACAACCGATTTCACGGCGAAGTCGCGTTCTTCGTCCTTCGGGATGCGCACCAGCACGCCGAGTTGGCGGCGGTAGCCCTCCGGGCCGGGTTCGCTTTCCTTGAAGGTGACCCAATCGTCGGGCACCTGAACCAGCAGCACGGCGTCGTTGCGGCTGAGCAGCCGGACGAAGAACGGTTTTTGACGGCCGTCGGACTCCTCCCGCACCAGCACGCGACGAAGCGCGCTCACCCCGCCGGCCTGGTATAACGTGGCGTACCGGTGGAGCTGGGCTTCGATGACCTCCTGCTCCTTGGCTTCGACCGCGCGGACCAGAAGAAAGTAAAGCAAGGCGAACAGCGCGGCGCTGCAGGCCGTGAAAAGCACCGCGTACCAGAAACTCAGCCGCAGGCCGAGACTCCGGCGGAAGCTGTTAACGGGGTTCCAGGACATAACCCACGCCCCGCAGCGTGTGAATGAGCGTCTTGGCCGGATCCACCTTGGCGCGGACGCGGTGGACCAGCACGTCCACCACGTTCGTCTGGGGATCGAAGCTGTAGTCCCAGACGTGTTCCAGGATCATGGTCTTGGTGACCACCCGGCGGGCGTGGCGCATCAGATATTCGAGCAAGGCGAACTCGCGGGCCTGTAACTCGACCGGTTGACCGCCCCGCCGGGCCTCGCGGCGCACCAAATCCAATTCGAGATCGCCGACGACCAAGCGCGTCGGCTCAGGTGCTTGCGTGGCGCGGCGCGTCAGCGCTTGGAGCCGGGCGAGCAATTCGGCGAACGAAAACGGCTTGGTGAGGTAATCGTCGCCGCCCGCCTGCAAACCGCGCACGCGGTCGTCCACGCTGGCTTTGGCGCTGAGGATGATGATCGGGATTTGCACGCCGCGCTCGCGCAGGCGTTGCAGGACGGTCAGGCCGTCGAGCTTGGGCAACATGAGGTCGAGCACCGCGGCGTCGTACGGTCCGGAAGTGGCCAGGCGCACGGCCTGCTCGCCGTCGCCGCAGTGGTCCACCACGTGACCGCTTTCGCGCAGTCCCTTGACCACGAACGACGCGATCTTGGGATCGTCTTCCACTACCAGGATGCGCATGTCGGTGTCCATCTTGCCTTCCTCCAGTCGCGCTGCAAGCGCGCCCACAACCGCCCGAATTCCACTCAAAGAAAACGCCTCCCGCGCCGGCCCTGGCCAGCGGGGAGGCGTTGTCGTGACAACGAACATCAACCCATCTGACTTTCATCCACCACTACGAAGCGGCTGCTGCCGTCGCGCCAGATGCGCAGAAGGGTGACTTTATCCTTCGGATTTTCGGTAAGCCGCACCGCGTCTTCCGCGCTCTTCACCGTGTGGCGGTTGATCTCGGTGATCACGTCGCCGGGCTGCAAACCGGCACTTTCCGCTGCTGAACCGGGAGCGACCTGGCTGATGACCGCGCCCTGGACGTTCTTGGGGAGTTCCAGTTGCTGCCGTGAGTGCGCGTCCAGATCGCTGACCGCCACACCTTTCAAGGCCTCGGTGTCGGACTGGGAGTTGCCGGAGTTCGAAGCCAGTTCCTTCGGCTCCGCCAGTTCCTTCACGGTGGCATGAAGCGTGGTGGTTTCGCCGTCACGGATGACCTCGATCGGCACCTTGGTGCCCGGCTGGGTCTTGGCCACCATGAGCTTGAGGTGGCGGCTGTCACGGACGTCCTGGTCGTTGTAGCGCACCACGACGTCGCCGACGCGCAAGTCCGCCTTGGCGGCCGGGCTGTCGGGAGTCACGTCGGCCACCAGTGCGCCCTGATCCTCCTTGAGATCGAACTTCTTGGCCATTGCTGGCGTGACGTTCTGGATGGAGACGCCCAGGAAGCCGCGCTCGACGTGGCCGTCCTTGACGAGGTCTTCCATGACATACTTGGCGAGGTTCACCGGCACGGCGAAGCCGATGCCGTTGTTCGCGCCGGTGCGGCTGAGGATGGCGGTGTTGATGCCGATCAACCGGCCTTCGCTGTCCACCAAGGCGCCGCCCGAGTTGCCCGGGTTGATGGCGGCGTCCGTCTGAATGAAGTCCTCGTAGTCGAGGCCGAGGTTGCCGCGGCCGGTGGCGCTGACGATGCCCATCGTGACCGTCTGGCCGATGCCGAACGGATCGCCGATGGCGAGTACCACGTCGCCGACCTCCACGCGGTCGCTGTCGGCGAGTTCCACGCAGGGCAGGTTTTTGGCAGGAATCTTGATGACGGCGATGTCGGTCTTCGGATCGCGGCCGATGACCTTGGCCTTGAACTCCCGTTCATCCTGAAGTTTGACCTGCACCTCGTCGGCGCCGTCCACGACGTGGTTGTTCGTCACGATGTAACCGTCCGGGCTGACGATCACGCCGGAGCCGACGCCTTGCTGGCGCGGGGCGGGCATCGGCTGCTGGCGCAGGCCGCCACGGCGGTTGCCGAAGAACCACTGGAAGGGATCCTCCGGGAGGCCTTGCGGTGCCCATTGGACATTCTTCAGTTGCTTGGAGACGGTGACCTGCACGACCGCGGGGACGACTTTACGCACCACCGGCCCGAAGCTGGTGGTGAGTTTGTCTGCGCGGTTGGGGGCGGAGTCCTCGAGCTTGAGTTTCAAGGGCGGATTGTCGGATTTGGCCTTGTCGTCCGAGCCGGGGCGAACCCCGGCGGCGAGGCCGGCCGCGATGAGCACACCGCCGAGCGCGACGGCGGCGGCGCTTTTCGTGATTTTCGGATTCAGTTTCATAGGCGTTGCCTTTCGTTTCGATCTCGTTTTCGTTTTCGTTTCCGTTTGTACTGAGTATGACATCCCCAATCTGACCCGAACCTTTCCGGTGCATTACATGTGTGTAAGGCGGCACGGGGCGGGTTGGCGGCGGCGCGGCAGCCCGAATCGCCGGGAAGGCGCGGGGCGCGGGCGAATTGCGTCGCGCCGCGGGAAAATCGGTTGCGACCGACGCTTCTGCTGCTAGCGTCCCGGCGGTCGTTGGCCAGACGCTGAGGAATGGCGGGCAGGCGGTGCTCTTCCTCGCGCGCCCGGAGTCATCACCATTTGCCGGCGGAAGCTGATCGGGCCGGGTCAGCCTGCCGGGCACGCGAAGCGAAACCACCGGCCGGAGATCGACGCATGGCAACGACACCGCTGGCAGCAAACGAAATCGCCGACCTGGCGCTGAGGCTCAACCGGATGACGCGCAACCTCTGGTGGACTTGGGATCAGGACGCGCAGGATTTGTTTCAAGAGCTCTCGCCGCGTGGCTGGCAGAACCTGTACCACAACGCGGTCGCAGTCCTGCACGAAGTCTCGGAATACGAACTGCGGGTGCGCTTGCAGGACCAGGATTTCACCGATCGCGTGCGGCGGGTCCTGCGCAACTTCGAGGCGTACATGCAGCGCCAGGATACGTGGGCGGCGAAACATGCCCCGCAGCTCGCGACCCGGCCGGTGGCGTATTTCAGCGCGGAGTTCGGTTTCCACGAAACGTTGCCGATCGCCGCGGGGGGCTTGGGCGTGCTGGCCGGCGATCACGCCAAGTCGGCCAGCGACCTCGGGCTGGGTTTCATCGGCATCAGCCTGTTCTACCGCGAGGGCTATTTCATGCAGTCCTTCAACGAGGAGAACTGGCAGACCGAATATTACTCACTGCTCGATCCGCGGAACCTGCCGTTGGATCCGGTGCTCAACGCGCGCGGCGAACCGATCGTTTGCACCGTGCGGATCGCGGCGAGCACGGTGTCATTCAAGGTGTGGCGCGTGAATGTGGGCCGCTGCCCGGTGTATCTGTTGGACACGGACCTGCCGGAGAACGAGCCGCATTACCGCGACCTGACGCTGCGCGTTTACGGCGGTGACAGTACGACCCGGATCATGCAGGAAGTGTTGCTGGGCGTGGGCGGCGTGCGGTTGTTGCGGGCGTTGGGCCACCAGCCGTCAGTGTTCCACTTGAACGAAGGGCACGCGGCGTTTCTGACACTGGAGCTGGTGCGCGAGAAGATGGCCGAAGGCAAGTCCTTCGACGTAGCCATGGCGGAGACGAAGCCGGAGTGCATTTTTACGACGCACACCCCGGTCGAGGCGGGGCACGACCGGTTCACCTGTGACCTGATGAAGTACGCGGCGCACAAGTTCTGCCGCCAACTCCAGTTGACCCAGGAACAGTTGATGGCCTTGGGGCGGGTGCGGCCGACGGATGCCACGGAACCGTTTTGCATGACCGTGCTCGCGTTGAAGCTCTCGCGGGCCGCCAACGGCGTGAGCGAACTGCATGGCCAGGTGAGCCGGAAGATGTGGCAAACGCTCTACGGCGCGCAGAACGAAAAGGACGTGCCCCTCGGGCACGTCACGAATGGCGTGCACCTGCTGGGCTGGATGAAAGGCAGCGTACGCCAGTTCTGGCGCCGCAAGTTGAACGGCTCGGGGGCTTCGGCACCGAACGGTGGAGCGGCAGCCAACGCGCGCATCTGGCAAGACGAGGTCAATACGCCGGAGTTCTGGGCGCGAATCGCGGACCCGAGCTTCGTTTCGGACGAGGAGCTGTGGGCGCTGCGATTCCAACTGCGGCGCGAGCTGATCGAGTTCACGCGGCGGCGGCTGTTGCTGCAGGGCGAGCGGCTCACGCGGACGGCGTTCATCGAGTACGACCACCTGCTGAACCCGGACGCGTTGACCATCGGCTTTGCGCGGCGCTTCGCCACGTACAAGCGCGCGACGGTGATCTTCAAACAGTTCGACAGCATCCTGACCCTCGTCCATGACAAGCGGCGCCCGGTCCAGTTCATCTTCGCGGGCAAGGCCCACCCCCGCGACGACGAAGGCAAGAAGCTGATCCAATACATTCTGCACTTGAGCAAGCACAGCGAACTGCACGGCAGCCTGGTGTTCATCGAGAATTATGACATCCACGTTGCGCGGCAGATGGTTTCCGGCTGCGACGTTTGGTTGAACAATCCGCGCCGCCCCCTGGAGGCGTCCGGCACGAGTGGCATGAAGGCGGCCATCAACGGCTGCCTGAACTTCAGCATCATGGACGGCTGGTGGCGCGAAGGCTACGACGGCACCAACGGTTTCGCGATCGGCGATGACACGCACCCGGCCGACGTGGCCGAGCAGGACCGCCGTGACAGCGAGAATCTTTACCGCGTGCTCACCGAGGAGGTGATTCCCTGCTTTTTCAACCGGGACGCGAACGGCGTGCCGCACCAGTGGATCCGGCGCATTCGCAGCGCCATGAAAACCTTGGTTCCGCAGTTCAACACCGACCGCATGGTGCGCGAGTACGCCACCAAGTATTACTGCCCCGCGGAGTAACCGACGAGCCCCCGCCGATCGTTCGGGCGGTCCGCTCCGACCGGTCGCGTCGTTTAACCTCGGACGCGATGGCTGGGTGAGCCACGGCCACTTCGACGAGGCTTGACCGGGTCGGTCCGCCCGCTTTGAGCCGGCGACAGTTTTCGTATCGGCGCCCGCTCCCTTTGCGCTTGGGGAGCGGGAGATCTCAGGTTCCGCGTAGTTCCTGGCTCCCTACCGCCACCATGACTTGGCACTTGGCAATCGCGCGGGAGCGCGCAGGCTTGGCTGACACCGCAGCGAGACTGGTGCGGCGCACGAGCCGGGGCGCTCCCGGAATGTGCCGGTGGACAGAACGTACCTTTCGGCGCCAGTTCGCGGGGCGATTTCTGATTTAAGATCCATGCAGCCTCCGCAACGCGACATCCGCTCGCTCCTTCGAGCCGAGATCCGCCAACAACTCGCCGTGTGGCGGGAACCCGCCTACCGCGCCGACCAAGTGCTCGACTGGTTGTATCGCCGGCGGGTCACCTCCTGGGAGGGTATGACCAATTTACCGAAGTCGCTGCGCCGGAAGCTGTACGAGTCTTACGCGCTTAACGGCGTCCTCCTGAAAGCGCTGCAAGGCGCCGACGACACGACGCGGAAGTTCCTGTGGCAACTTCCCGACGGTGCACTCATCGAGAGTGTGCTGATCTCAGCTAACCCAGCGCTATACGGCGAACCCAGCGATCGCCACACGCTCTGCGTTTCCACCCAGGTGGGTTGCGCTTATGGCTGTAAGTTCTGTGCCAGCGGTTTGGACGGCTGGAAGCGCAATTTGGGCGTCGAGGAAATCGTAAACCAAGTCCTTGCCGTGGAGCGTTGGAGGGGCGGTCAAGCGGACCAGCCGGCGCATCCTCAGGACGAAGCGGGTGGGGTTTCCGAAACGCGGGTGGGAAGGACTGTCATTGCGGACGTGCGCCTGGTCAACAACTTGGTGATCATGGGAATGGGCGAACCTCTTGCCAATTACGACCACCTCCTCAAGGCCTTGAGGATTCTGAACGCGCCGTGGGGAGGTGGCATTGGGGCGCGCAAGATCACCGTGTCCACGAGCGGCTTGGTGCCGCAAATCCGCCGGCTGGCGGAAGAGTCCGAGCAGTTCCAACTTGCGATTTCGCTGCATGGGGCCACCGACGCTGTGCGGGACCGCATCATGCCGGTCAACCGCAAGCATCCAGTGCGCGAATTGTTGGCAGCTTGCGAGTACTACCAAGAACGCAAAGGCCGTATGATCACGCTGGAGTATATCCTGTTGGCAGGGGTAAACGACGCCAGTGAGCACATGCAAGCCTTGGCTGAATTCGCGACTCGGTTGAGCGCGAAAGTCAACCTGATTCCTTACAACCGCGTCGCCGGTTTGCCTTGGGAGTGTCCCGCCGAACCGATCCAGGAGGCGTGCCGAACTCAACTCCAAAATCGAGGGGTCAAGGTCACATTGAGGCGGGAGAAGGGAGGCGACATTGGCGCGGCTTGCGGCCAACTTCGTCTGCGAACTCTGCGAGACTTGGGCGGCAGACCGCCAGAAAGCGTGTAACATGTTTTTGGCGAACAAGTTGAAATCCTGCTTCGGCTTCGGAGGCGATTCTAGCTAGTGCTTATCGACGAACTGTCCAAGCTGGTTCTCGTGACAAAATGTTTGGGTTCAACATGTGGGTGTATCTGTAACTAGTTGGGAATTAAGTTAATACGATATCGAAAAAAAGTTCACAAATCCGTTGACGGGGCGTTGGAAATCCATATGCTGTTGTCCGCTTCGAGATTGAAGGCTGGCTCGCTGAATCAGTCAAAACGGTTCGGCAGTCGGGATTTTTATCCCCTGATGGGGAGCAATTTTGCGGGTGTTCTACCCGCGCTCTTTGAAAGTTGAATTGTGCGACAAGTTTAAGCCCCTTCGCATATGACCGGGTTAGTTCGGTCGGTGCGATGAGTTTAACAATTGTAAGCCGAGCGGTTTTGCTCGGCCGAATCGAGCTAACGTTTTTCGACGGAGAGTTTGATTCTGGCTCAGAACGAACGCTGGCGGCGTGGATAAGACATGCAAGTCGAACGCTGGTTTCAGGGTAGCAATATTCTGAAGCCGGAGTGGCGCAAGGGTGCGTAACACGTGGGTAATTTGCCGCGAAGACTGGGATAACCCCGAGAAATCGGGGCTAATACCGGATGTGGCTGCCTGGAGGCATCTTTAAGCATCCAAAGCTGGGGACCGCAAGGCCTGGCGCTTCGCGATAAACCCGCGGCCTATCAGCTAGTTGGCGGGGTAACAGCCCACCAAGGCGAGGACGGGTAGCTGGTCTGAGAGGACGACCAGCCACACTGGAACTGAGACACGGTCCAGACACCTACGGGTGGCAGCAGTCGAGAATTTTTCACAATGGGCGCAAGCCTGATGAAGCGACGCCGCGTGGGGGATGAATGGCTTCGGCCCGTAAACCCCTGTCATTTGCGAGCAATGCTGTTGGCCTAACACGCTGACAGTTGATAGTAGCGAAAGAGGAAGGGACGGCTAACTCTGTGCCAGCAGCCGCGGTAATACAGAGGTCCCGAGCGTTGTTCGGATTCACTGGGCGTAAAGGGTGCGTAGGCGGTCGGGTAAGTCTGATGTGAAATCTCCGGGCCCAACCCGGAAATGGCATCGGATACTATTCGGCTGGAGGGTTGGAGGGGGGACTGGAATTCTCGGTGTAGCAGTGAAATGCGTAGATATCGAGAGGAACACCCGTGGCGAAGGCAAGTCCCTGGACAACTCCTGACGCTGAGGCACGAAAGCTAGGGGAGCAAACAGGATTAGATACCCTGGTAGTCCTAGCCCTAAACGGTGCACGTTTGCTGTGGGCGGATTCGACCCCGTCCGTGGCGTAGCTAACGCGATAAACGTGCCGCCTGGGAAGTACGGCCGCAAGGTTAAAACTCAAAGAAATTGACGGGGGCCTGCACAAGCGGTGGAGTATGTGGCTTAATTCGATGCAACGCGAAGAACCTTACCTGGCCTTGACATGCAGGTGGTAGAAGGATGAAAGTCCGACGACCCCGCAAGGGGAACCTGTACAGGTGCTGCATGGCTGTCGTCAGCTCGTGTCGTGAGATGTTGGGTTAAGTCCCGCAACGAGCGCAACCCTCGCATTCTGTTGCCACCCGGCCGCAAGGCTGGAGCACTCTGAATGGACTGCCTCGCTCAAACGGGGAGGAAGGTGGGGATGACGTCAAGTCAGTATGGCCCTTATGGCCAGGGCTGCACACGTACTACAATGCCCGGTACAGAGGGAAGCAAAACCGCAAGGTGGAGCAAATCCCTGAAAACCGGGCCCAGTTCAGATTGTCGGCTGCAACTCGCCGACATGAAGCTGGAATCGCTAGTAATGGCGTATCAGCTACGACGCCGTGAATACGTTCCCAGGCCTTGTACACACCGCCCGTCACATCATGAAAGCCGGTTGTACCCGAAGTCAGTGTGCCAACCGCAAGGAGGCAGCTGCCGAAGGTATGGCTGGTGATTGGGATGAAGTCGTAACAAGGTAGCCGTAGGGGAACCTGCGGCTGGATCACCTCCTTTCTAAGGAGTACGGGAGAGGGCCTTCGGGTCGATCTCCAAGGTCGTCAGTCCGAGTGGACTGGAGGGCTGCTTGTCGCACAATTCAGCATTCAAAGATGGTCTTTGAGGACTTCAGGTTGGTGTCAGCCAGTAGCCGTGCTCTTAGCGGCAAGCGGTTCGGAGTGGGCGGGCTCTGTGCTTGGGGCTGTAGCTCAGTTGGTAGAGCGGTAGCTTTGCAAGCTATAGGTCAGGAGTTCGAGCCTCCTCAGCTCCACCAGACACGCGGGCTCAAGCGGGGTACCGCCACACTCAAGTTGCGGACCTGTAGCTCAGTTGGTTAGAGCATGCGCTTGATAAGCGCAGGGTCACTGGTTCAAGTCCAGTCAGGTCCACCACCAATGCTTTTCGGCGGGATTAACGTCTCGCAAGTTCTTTGACAACTGTGCACAGTTAGTAAAAGGGCAGTTACAATTCGCTGAGTGGTTTCTCCCCTTGAAAAGGGGGAGCGACAATTTTGTGATCAAGCTACTAAGGGCTTATGGTGAATGCCTTGGTGCCAAGAGGCGATGAAGGACGTAGCAAGCTGCGATAAGCTCCGGGATAGCCGCAAGCAGGCGTTGATCCGGAGATTTCCGAATGGGGCAACCCGCTGGCGTGAGCCAGCATTGCCGGATGAATTCATAGTCCGGCAAAGCGAGACGGGGTGAAGTGAAACATCTCAGTAACCCCAGGAATAGAAAACGAAGTGATTCCGTCAGTAGTGGCGATCGAAAGCGGAACAGCCTAAACCGGAGGGACTTGTCTCTTCGGGGTAGCGGGACCTCAACGTGGAAGGTTGCGGGTTAGCGGAACGATCTGGAAAGTTCGGCCACAGACCGTGACAGCCGGGTACGTGAAAACCCAAGACTTCCTAGAGGAATCCCAAGTAGCACGGTGCACGTGAAACTCTGTGTGAATCTGTCCGGACCACCGGATAAGGCTAAATACTCCTTGGCAACCGATAGTGAACAAGTACCGCGAGGGAAAGGTGAAAAGCACCCCTGTTAGGGGAGTGAAATAGTACCTGCAACCATCTGCCTACAATGTGTGGGAGCCCGCAAGGGTGACCGCCTGCCTTTTGCATAATGAGTCTGCGAGTTATTGTCCGTGGCCAGCCTAAGCTGCTGTGCAGCGGAGGCGAAGGGAAACCAAGTACGAAATGTGCGTTCAGTCGCGGGCAATAGACCCGAAGCGGAGGTGATCTACTCTTGAGCAGGTTGAAGCTGCGGTAACACGCAGTGAAGGACCGAACTCGTAGATGTTGAAAAATCTTGAGATGACTTGAGAGTAGGAGCGAAAGACTAATCAAACCCCGTGATAGCTGGTTCTCTCCGAAATAGTTTGAGGGCTAGCGTTGGGTAAGTACTCCAGGGAGGTAGAGCACTGGATGGCTTAGGGTCCCCACTAGGATACCAAAACCAATCAAACTCCGAATTCCGTGGATCTCAGTAACCCAGCATTCAGGCGGCGGGGGATAAGCTTCGTCGCCGAGAGGGCAACAGCCCAGACCGCCGGTTAAGGTGCCCAAATACGGTTAAGTGGAAAGGATGTGACGCTGCTCAGACAGTGAGGATGTTGGCTTAGAGGCAGCCATCATTTAAACAGTGCGTAACAGCTGACTCATCGAGCGGTATCGCGCCGAAAATGATTGGCGATCAAACCGTATACCGAAACTGCGGGTGCCATGCCGGCTTGCCGGTGTGGCGCGGTAGGAGAGCGTGACCAGTGCTGCGAAGCCTGACGGAAACGAACGGTGGAGCGCTGGCCAGTGAGAATGCAGACACGAGTAGCGATAAACCGGGTGAGAATCCCGGTCGCCGTAAACCTAAGGTTTCCTGGGGCAGGTTCGTCCTCCCAGGGTTAGTCGGGAGCTAAGGCGAGGCCGTAAGGCGTAGTCGATGCCCAGCAGTTTAATATTCCTGCACCGACTCAGGTTAAGGCCGGAAGGGACACAGAGAGAAAAGTGATTATCCTATCGAATCGGGAGCCTAGGCTTCGGCCAAAGCGCATCACTGGACGATCTGTCGAGAAAAGCTTCCGGTTGTTCCCTGGGTCGCCCGTACCGTAAACCGACACAGGTGGGTGAGTGTAAGCGCACTCAGGCGCGCGAGAGAAACCTCTCTAAGGAACTCGGCACATTAGCCCCGTAACTTCGGGAGAAGGGGTACCCAATGCCGTTGCAGCAATGTGGTGGCAAAGGGTCACAGTAAATTGCGCTTAGCGACTGTTTAACAAAAACACAGCACTCTGCCAAGTCGTGAAGACGACGTATAGGGTGTGACACGTGACCAATGCGGAAAGATCAAAGCATCTTGTCAGCCGCAAGGCGAAGCTCGGTGCTCAAGTCCCCGTGAATGTCGGCCGTAACTATAACGGTCCTAAGGTAGCGAAATTCCTTGTCGGGTAAGTTCCGACCTGCACGAATCGTGTAACGACTGAGCGACTGTCTCGGAGAGGATCTCGGCGAAACTGTAACGGCGGTGAAGATGCCGCCTGCCCGCAGTAGGACGGAAAGACCCTATGCACCTTTACTGTAAGCTGGTATTGGGTTCTGGTTAACGATGCGTAGCGTAGGTGGGAGACGGTGAACGGTCGGCTTCGGTCGTCCGGGAGTCGCAATGTGAAACACCACTCTTTGCTAATTAGAATTCTAACCCCGATCTGTCAGCCAGACGGGGGACAGTGCCTGCGGGTCAGTTTGACTGGGGCGGTTTCCTCCCAAATGGTAACGGAGGAGCGCGAAGCTCGGCTCAACACGGTTGGCAACCGTGTGGCGAGGGTATGGCTACAAGCCGGGTTAACTGCGAGACCAACAAGTCGAGCAGGTGCGAAAGCAGGCCCAAGTGATCCGATGGTTTAATGTGGAATTGCCATCGCTCAACGGACAAAAGGTACGCTAGGGATAACAGGCTGATCGCGCCCAAGAGTTCATATCGACGGCGCGGTTTGGCACCTCGATGTCGGCTCATCGCATCCTGGGGCTGGAGAAGGTCCCAAGGGTCCGGCTGTTCGCCGGTTAAAGCGGTACGCGAGCTGGGTTCAGAACGTCGTGAGACAGTTCGGTCCTTATCCACTGTGGGCGCAGGAGACTTGAGGGGTTCTTTTTCTAGTACGAGAGGACCGGAAAAGACGCACTTCTGGTGTGGCAGTTGTTCCGTCAGGGGCATCGCTGCGTAGCCATGTGCGGAAGAGATAAGCGCTGAAAGCATCTAAGCGCCAAGCTCCTCCCAAGATTCAGTCTCCCTGGCCGCAAGGCCCTGAAGACCCCCGGCAGACTACCGGGTTGATAGGTCAGGCGTGGAAGCGCAGCAATGCGTTAAGCGGACTGATACTAATTGGTCGTGAGGCTTGATCGCTTTGTTCCTCCGTGAACGAGCGATTTCAAACCAACGAGTTGTGATTGTCTGCTGTGCACAGTTTTCAGAGAACTTTTGCTCTTTCGTACTTTATGGTGACAATAAAGCGGTGGTCCGACCCGATCCCATCCCGAACTCGGACGTCAAACGCCGCATTGCCGATGGTAGTGCCTGTATAGCTTGCGCGAGAGTAGGTTGTCGCCAGTTTTCATCAAAGGCCGAAGATAGCATCTTCGGCCTTTCTCTTTTTTACCACTTGCGCTAAGGTCGTGCCTCGTCATCGACGCTTTGTTATGCTGCCTGAGCTGCTCTACCACGGGGGGATCGTGATGTGGCTGCTGTTCTTAACGGCAGCGGTTGCGACGACTGTCTTCATCGAGCGCTTGCTGCATTACCACCGCGAGCAGATCAACAGCCTCGATTTTCTCAACGGCGTGCGGACCGTGTTGAAGCGGGACAACGTGGTGGAGGCCCTTTCCATTTGCGATGCCACCGCCGGCCCCGTTCCCCGTCTGGTGAAAGCCGCCATCCTTTCACGGGATCGGGGGCGGGAGCATATCCGGGAAGTTCTGACGCAGGCCGGCCTCGTGGAAGTTCCACGGTTGGAGGAAAAGCTCGGCCTGTTGGGCACGATCGCCCAAATTGCACCCGTGATGGGACTGCTGGGGAGCGTGCTCGGGTTGATGGACGTTTTCCAGGTGCTGCAGACGCAGGGGGTGGCCTCCCCACCTGGAACCCTGGCGGGCGGGGTCTGGAAGGCGCTGGTTTGCAGTGGGGCCGGTTTGGCGGTCTCCATTCCAGTCTACGCGGGGTACAACTATTTGGTCAGTCGGGTTCGGAGTATCGTTCTCGATATGGAGAAAGCTTCGGCCGAAATCCTGATCATCCTCACGGAACCGATCGTCTGAGCCATGCATTTACCCCGTCATGCGCGGATGTTCGCGGGACAGTTCGACCTGGCGCCCTTTGCCTGCGTGTTTTTCTTGGTGCTCATGTTTTTGCTCCTGCAAACGCAGTTGGCACCCGTTCCGGGAGTGCAAGTGCGGCTGCCGAAAGTGAGTTTGGTGGATGATGCGCGGGCCGTGGACGGACTGGTAGTGGTGGTGGACAAGGAGAATCGGTTGTATTTCGAGCAACAGATCACCACCGAGGAGAAGCTCCAATCCGACCTGGCGGCGAAACGAGAAAAGTTGGGAGGCAAGGTGCAGGTCTTGTTCCAAGCGGATGCGGAAGTGCAAAACCGCACCCTGACCCGCCTGTTCGCGTTGTGCCGGCGGGCGGGGATCGACGAGATCAAACTCCAGACCCGGCCGCCAGTACCGGACATAGCGCCGGTCAATGCCAAATGACCCTCGCCCGACAGTTGCCGACGAGTTGGGGAACGCGTCGTTTCGTCCTGGTCGCTGGTCTCATCTTTGTTCTGCAGTTGCTGCTGGTCGGAGTTCTCTCCGCGCGACGCGTCGCCTTCCCTCTCCGTTATGCTGCCGGCCAGGCTCCCGCGATGGTGTGGTTGCCGGGTACGGATCCGTTGCTCGCGGAATTTCCCGACACAGCGACGTTGGCAGTGGTGAATCGGCGAGGCTTTTCCGGGCCACTTTGGGCCGGAAGCTCGCGGTGGCGTTTGGTGGCCGGATTCGCCGCGGAGGAAGCCTTGGCGCTCGACAGCGTAAGTTCCATCAGCCCGTCGTTTCCCCGGACGCAGCCCGGCCTGCCCAGCCCCGCGGAGTTTAGCCTGCCAGCTTTGACCCCGTCGGCGGCTCCGCCAGTTTCGGTGCCCCGAACCTTGCTTCCGGAAACTTCTGTTTTGCGGGTCGGTGGCGAAGTCCGATCTCGCCGGATCGTCGATTCCAGCCCACCATTGCCGTCTTGGACGAATCTCGAGGTCTTAGCCGCCACCACAGTCCAAATCGTGGTGGACCGCAGCGGCGGCGTGCTTTCGGCCGCGCTGCAGCCGCCCGGGAGCGGACTCGCGACGGCCGACCAACTGGCGTTGCAGCGTGCGCGATCGCTGCGATTTGAGCCCGCCACCGGGACTAGTCCTGGCCTCCAGTGGGGCACTTTGGAGTTTGTGTGGCGCACCCTGGCGATCACCGCGGCAGCAGCGCCCGCGGCTGCCTCTCCACCATGAGCGAAGGGGCGTTGTTGGCGACCTACGTGGTCGCGCTCTTGGGGGCTCTGAGTGCGGTGGCGGTTTTCTACGGCCTCCGGCAACGGAGTTTTGGCCCGACCCGTTCCAGCGACCGCGTGTTTCGGTGCGAGAAATGCGCCTACGTGTACACCGATGACGCGGACGTCGATCGTTCGCGCTGTCCGCAGTGCGGTCGGGTCAACGACGCCTGCCGGTTCTAACCCGACTTTCGCAACTGGAGGGGGCGACAATGCGCAAGTGGTCGATAGATCGATGTTCGCCCCAAAAGGTCTGCCCCCAAATCAGTCTTCCGCCAGTTGGCCCCCGGCCGTGATTCGGGGCGGCGACTGGGGCGGCAATTCCCATCCCAATTGCGCCAGCAAAAGCTTCT
>JAKANS010000276.1 GCA_021823625.1 bacterium
ACCGCCCGCGCAGCGGCTCCGCCGCGAAGGTGGCCGCCCCCCGGTCTGCTCATGTCAAGCGCCGACTGCACTCGCTTGCTGCATTTCTTCACGGCGCCGTCCGGAATTCCGATTTCAACCGTCGGTCCTGGCATTTTCAGACACGCTCTGAGCAATTCGAGGAACCGGCGCGCCCTCACGCGCGTGAAATTGCTGTTCAGCATGGCGGTGATTGCACTGTTGCTCTGGATCCTCCTCCCCGCAATTGCCCACTACCAGGAACGTAACCGGGTTCGAGTCCACTGCGCCAACAAGCTGAAGAACATCGGTTTCGCTTTCCGCGATTTCGCCACGGACAACAATGACGCGTTTCCACAGCAGTTGAGTACAAACCAGGGTGGGGTGAGAGAGTTGGTAGACTCTGGCCTAGGCGGCACGGGCGACCCGACGCGGACGTTCTGGATCTTCGTCGCCATGTCCAACAACCTGGCCACGCCCAAGACTCTGGTGTGTCCCTACGATAAGCACCGCGCTCCCATCAGCAACTTCATCGGCATGGTTCGTGTACCGCTGGCCCAAGGCGGTCAGAACGCCGCGTTGAGCTACTTCGTGAATCTGGACGCCAACGAAAGGCAACCGCAGGCCATTCTTGCCGGCGACCGGAACCTGTCCCCAGTCTCGAACGCAAAGCGCGCGAGCGACTACGACGCCTTTTTCAGCGTCGAACGCCGGATTCGGCCGGCCAACGTCAAGCCGGGCGGAATCTACGCGAACTTGGATTTCCACCAAACGATCCACGGCGATAAGAAGACCGGCCTCCGGGTGGGCAATATGCTTCTGGCCGATGGCAGTGTTCGGCCTGTGACCGGCACGAGAGTGTGCGACCATATTATAGTGTCCACGAACGACCACCGACTCATCTTCCCTTTTATGCCGGGCAAGAACGAGTAGTCGGGCCGACCGGCTGAAACGTCAGGCACCACCACCGCCACACGGTCGCCACGCAAGCCCGCCGGCGAGACGCCGATGGGAGTGATCGGGACGGTCGCGCTCCCCGTCATCGCCGGCATCGCTGCGAGCAGAAACTCGGGTGCGAGTTTGCGCGGCCGGTCCTTGTCACTCGGCGGGCGGCGTGCACAATCGACCGCGCATGGCAACGAGTCTTTTCGATCTCACCAACGAAGTCGCGGTAGTCATCGGCGCGGGCGGCGTGCTTGCCGGGGCGGTCGCCGAAGGCTTTGCCGAAGCGGGAGCCAAGGTTGCGGTGGTGGACTTGCGCCCCGAAGCCGGCGAGGCGCGCGCGAAGCGCATCCGCGACCACGGCGGCACGGCCCAGTTTTTCCAGGCGAACGCGATGGAGCGCGACAGTCTTCTGCGCGCGCACGACGCCATCGTCGCCTCGCTGGGCGCGCCGACAATCCTGTTCAACGCCGCCGGCGGCAACGACCCCAAGACCACCGTCACGCCGGACAATCCGTTCGAGGCGATCCCGCTGGAGAACTGGAAGCGCAACTTCGATCTGAACCTCGTGGCGGGCGTGTTGTTGCCCTGCCAGGTGTTCGGTCCGGGCATGGTGGCCCGCCGCAAAGGCAGCATCATCAACATCGCCAGCGTGTCGGCGCACATCCCGCTGTCGCGGGTGGTGTCGTACTCCGCGGCCAAGGCTGGTGTGCTGAGCCTGTCGCGGTTTCTGGCGCGTGAGTGGGCGACGCAAGGCGTGCGCGTGAACACGCTCACGCCTGGCTTCTTCCCGGCCGACCAGAATCGCGCGCTGCTGTTCAACGCCGACGGCTCACCCACCGACCGCACCCAACAAATCTGGAACCACACGCCGATGCGGCGCTTCGGCGAAGCGCAGGAATTGGTCGGGGCGGCGATCTTCCTCGCGAGCGGCCGGGCGAGCGGATTCGTGACCGGCGCGGATATTCGCGTGGATGGCGGATTTCTGGCGCAAACGATCTAAATTGGCATATGTCCGCGCTCCACCTTACCGCGCCGTCCGGCCTGAATCTCACCGGCGAACAGGTCAGAGGACTGGTCGCCCGCGCGTGTCCGGCCGAGGCTTACCGCAATCAGCGTGTCCTGTTGATCATCCCCGACGGCACGCGCACGGCGCCGGTCGGACTGATGTTCAAGTCGCTGTTTGAACAGGTCGGCAGTGTGACCAAGGCGTTCGACATCCTGGTCGCGCTCGGCACGCACCAGCCGATGAGCGAGGCGGCGATCTGCCAGCGGTTGGAGATCAGCGAGGCCGAACGGCGCGAGCGTTACGGTCGCGTGCGGTTTTTCAATCACGCCTGGGACGACCCCGCGGCGTTGCGCCAAGTGGGCACGCTGACCGCCGACGAAATCCGCGAGCTGACCGGCGGCTTGTTTGCCATGGACGTGCCGGTCGAGGTCAACAAGTTGTTGTTCGACTACGACCAGGTCATCATTGTCGGTCCGGTGTTCCCGCACGAGGTGGTCGGTTTTTCGGGCGGGAACAAGTACCTGTTTCCCGGCGTTGGCGGGCCGAAGATTCTCAACTTCTTCCACTGGCTGGGTGCGGTGATCACCACGCCCCGTATCATCGGCAACAAATGGACGCCGGTTCGCAAAGTGGTGGACCGTGCCGGCGCGCTCGTGCAGGTGCCGAAGCTGTGCTTTGCCCTGGTCGTGGAGCCGAAAGGCGGCTTGGTAGGGTTGTTCGCCGGCACACCGGAGTTGGCCTGGGACGCTGCCAGCGAGCTTTCGCAGCAACACCACATCGTGTTCAAAGACCGGCCGTATCGCACGATCCTGGCCTGCGCGCCGCCGATGTACGACGAAATTTGGACCGCTGGCAAATGCATGTACAAGCTCGAGCCGGTGCTGGCCGATGGCGGCGAACTCATCATTTACGCGCCGCACATCAAGGAGTTCAGCGTCACCCACGGCCGGTTGATCGAAGAGGTGGGTTACCATTGCCGGGACTATTTCTTGAAGCAATGGGGCCGCTTTTCAGCGAAGTCGTGGGGCGTGCTGGCACATTCGACGCACGTCCACGGTTTGGGCACTTACGAGAACGGCGTCGAGACGCCGCGGGCGCGGGTGACCTTGGCGACGCAGATCCCGGAAGCGCGTTGCCGGGCGGTGAATCTGGGTTACCGCGACCCGGCCAGCATCCGCACCGATGACTTTGCCGATCGCGAAACGGACGATGTGTTGCTGGTGCCCAAGGCGGGTGAGACGCTGTACCAGCTCAAGAACCCGCCGGCCTGGGCGGTGGTGTAAGCAGGGCGAGCGTCAGCGGCAAACTGCGTTCCAACCGGGCGGTGGCGCTGCGGTCGCCTCATTTGGAGACGGCGCTCGTTGTGCTCGGCCGGTTGTCGGGAGCGAACGCGGCCTGCACGCCTTCACCGTGATTTCCGCGCGCGTCGCGGACGAGATTATGCCCGGGCAGATCGTCTTAGAGCGTGTCTGAAAATTCATTTCCCGGTGGCACAGGCGACCCGCCCGCGCCACCCATTTTTCAGACAGGTTCCAAGTGGTTGCGTGCCCATCGGAAACCCGGACGAGACGCTTTGAAGAGCCCTACGGCCCAAGGACCCACGCCCAAGCTAACCGAAGGCCAAAAGAATCAGGTGAGGCGGTGGATTGGCGGCAAGAACCCGCGCCAGTATGGCTTCGACTTCGGGGTGGGGACCCGCAGCAGCATCGCCGAGACGATTCAGGAGAAGTTTGACGTTTCGCTGCCCCGGCCGTCCATTGGTCGCCTCCTGACTTCCCTGAATAGCACGCCCCAGAAACCACTGCGTCGGGCTTATGAGCGCGATGCAGTGCAGATCCGGCAGTGGCAGGAGGAGAAGGATCCCGCGTTAAGAAAACGCGCCAAACAGCGGGGTGCGGACCTCTTCTTTCCGGATGCGGTGGGCGTGCGATCCGCGAGCCCGCTGGGCCGGAGTTGCGGACTGAAAGGCAAACCGCCCGGGGGCAAGACCTCCGGGCGGCGCCAGAAGATCAACGCGATCAGTGCGGTGAACGCCAAGGGGGCCTTCTGGTACAAGGGGTATAATGGCATGCTGACGGCGGCGCTCTTCCTCGTGATGCTCAAAGACCTCCTGAAGGGACGCAAGAAGCCCATCATGCCGGTGGTTGACGGATTGCCGGGGCACAAAGCCAAGGTGGTAGCCAAGTAGGTGCCGTCCCCCCCAAGGCCGGTTAGAACTTCATTTTCTGCCGCCCGATGCTCCGGATTTGAATTCGGATGAATTCGCCTGGAGTCATTTGAAGCCGAACGGGACCAGCAAGAAGCCCTTGCGCAAGAATGAAGCCCTGCGCCAACGGGTCGAACAGGATCTCGCTGAGATCAAGGAAGATCGGAGCCGGGTCCGATCCTTTTTTATGGCTCCGAGTGTGTCCTATGCCATTTACTAGTCATTACTGCCGATCCGTCAAGTGCAACATCCGATGCTCCGCTGACGATTGTCTGCGAGTTCGACTTCGCTCCGAAGCCAGCAACTCTTCTGCCTTCTTCCGAGTTCATCAAGGGTAAAGGTCGAGCTTGCCGCAGAAGAACAGGATGCGAATCCGGTATTTGGCGAAGCTGCGAAAGCCGCGGGCGTTGGATTTGATCAGCTGAATCTTCGAGTTCAATCCCTCCGTCCCGGCGTCGGTGATCGGATGCCGCCAATACGTCAGAAGGTTTTCCAGATGCGCCTGGAGCATCCG
>JAKANS010000277.1 GCA_021823625.1 bacterium
TCTCGGCCCTGCTCCAGGAAACCAGCGAAGCCTGGGAAACCGGAAAAGTTTACCTCAACATGGAATGCCAAACCCAGTCCTCAGTTTGATGCTCAAAGAATTTACAGAAAAGAAATTGCGCGGCCGCAAGAAATTGTCTTCAGAGTCAAAGACCCAGCAGAACATAGACATTCTACCGACTGTTTTAATTGCAAAACTGTTGATTTTTTCCGGAGTGCCAAGTGCCGGAAAAGTAACGGTCGTTGGGCCCGACTGCGTACTTTGCCCCTCACCGCGAGACGCGAGGAGGAACAAAGACAAGACGAACATTCTTAATCTCATTGAGTTCCTTTCTAGGGCTAGGTATTTGCCTTTTGGACGTGAAGGGGTCAAGTCCTATTATTGACAATTAAGCGTGCCTTGGCCACTTTGCCGCGCATGGCGCGCAAGCTCCGAATCGAGTATCCAGGGGCGATTTACCACGTCATGAGCCGTGGGGACCGGCGGGAGCCGATCTTCCACGACGATACGGATCGCGAGCAGTTCCTGGCCGCGCTGGGGGAGGCCAGCCAGAAGGCGGGCTGGGAGGTTCAGTCTTTTTGCCTCATGCCCAATCATTTCCACCTAGTGGTCGAGACGCCGCAAGGCAACCTGGTCGCGGGGATGCAGTGGTTGCTGGGCACGTACACCGGCCGGTTCAACCGGCGGCACCGGCTCGCCGGCCATTTGTTCAGCGGGCGTTACAAGGCGTTGATCGTGGACGGCAGCGGCGACGGTTACCTGAAGACGGTCTGCGATTACGTCCATTTGAATCCGGCACGCGCCCGGTTGGTGGTGGCGCCGGCGCCCTTGCGGGCGTATCGCTGGAGCAGCTTCCCGCAGTACTTGAAGGCGGCGTCCCGGCGCGTGCCGTGGCTGCGGGTGGGGCGCTTACTGGGCGAGTACTGCATCCCGAAGGACAGCGCAGCCGGGGCCGGGCGTTCGAGGCGGCGGTGGTGGCGCGGCGGGGGCAGGAGGAGGGAGAAGCGTTCAAGGGGGTCCGGCGCGGCTGGTGTCTGGGAGGCGGGCGATTCCGGCAGGAATTGCTGAGTCAGGTGGATCGGCAACTGGGCGCACTGCACTTCGGGGCGGAGCGGGCGGAAAGACAGGCGGCGCGCGCCGAACGGTTGGTGCAGGAGGAACTGGACCGGTTGGGGTGGACGTCGGAAACGCTGGCCCAACGGCCCAAGGGCGATCTGTCCAAGGTGCGGCTGGCGCAGCGATTGCGGCAGGAAACGATGGTGACGCTGGCCTGGATTGCCCGGCGGCTCCAGATGGGCAGCGTGGCCTACGTCAACAACCGGCTGTATCTACTCCGCCAGGGAAGGCTTCAATAGGCGATAATAGGACCTGACTCCTATTTGACTCCTATTTGACTCCTATTCGACGCCGGTGTGTTCATCCACGTTAGCAGGCCAAGCCAGCACGGCGCAGCCTTGCTGCCCGGTGGCTGGAATCGCATCTTCGCCGCGCACATGGACCAGCTTTTTGCGCATTCCCCGGCCGAGCTGACATTTTGGCGCCGCCTGGTTCGCCCGCTCGTGGGCCAACAGGCGACGCCGTTTTACCTATTCTCCGTCGTGCCGATTCAACGCGCGCTTGCCGAGCTGGATCGCGCGTTCGCGGGCTTGCCGGTCCGCCATTGGCTTTGCTGTAAGACCCAGCCGTTGCCGCCGCTGCTCCGGTGGTGGCGCCAGCAAGGCCGGCCGATCGAGGTGGTGAGCGAGTACGAGTTTCGCGCCGCGCTCGCGGAAAAATTCCCGCCCGCCCACATCCTTGTGAACGGCCCGGCCAAGCATCGCTGGCTGCCGCGCCAGGCCGTCGCGGGGCTGTTCGTGAACTTCGATTCGCTCACCGAGATTCGAGCGCTGGCGCCGCTGGCGAAACGGCTCGGCTGGACGGTCGGCCTGCGGCTGAACACCCGCGAGGAGTTCGATCCGGAGGCGCCCACACACCCGACGCAGTTCGGCCTGACCGCTGCGGAAGCCTTGCGCGCGGGCCGGGCGTTGCGCCGCGCGGGCCTGGCGCTGCAGTGCGTGCACTTCCATCTGCGCAGCCATGTCGCTTCGCCGGCGATCTACGAACGCGCGCTCCAGGAAGCCGCCGCAATTTGTCGCGAGGCCGGGTTGGCACCGCGGTTCGTGGATTGCGGTGGCGGGTTCCCACCACCCAACGTGCACACGCTCGACCGTCAGCGCGCGGACGCGGAGTTCAGTTTGGCCGCGATGGCCGGGGTGTGCGCGCGGGCGCTGAAACTCTTTCCCGGTGTCGAGGAGATCTGGCTCGAAAACGGCCGGTGGCTCAGCGCGCGTTCCGGCGTGCTGGTGGTCGGGGTGGTGGATGCGAAGGAACGCCGCGGGATGCGCCACCTGATCTGCGACGGCGGCCGGACGCTCCACGCGTTGGTGGCGGCGTGGGAGGACCACGCGCTATTGCCGTTGGCCCGGCGTACCGGCCGGGCGGTGCCCACGACCGTCAACGGCCCGACCTGCATGGTCTTTGACCAACTCGCGCGGCGGCGGTTGCCGCGCTCAATCCGCGTCGGCGATCACCTGCTCTGGCTCGACGCCGGCGCATACCACCTGCCTTGGGAAACGCGGTTCTCGCACGGTCTGGCGGCGGTACTCTGGCACGACGGCCGGCAGGTGCGAACGGTTCGCGGCCGGGAGAAGTTTGCCGACTGGTGGGGACAGTGGAGTTGATCGGGCCCAACCGGCGCCGCCACGGCGCTTCAGCGGGCAAGTTGCGGAGGTACTCCGCGCTCCAACTCCCACCGGGCGAAACTGCCGTCGGGCGCGGCGTGAATTTCCGAGTGGCCGTCTGCAAACAGGTAACCCCGGCAGAGTTTGCCTGCGATGTTCACCGGCTCTCTCTCCCGCACCAGGATGGTCTGCGCGGGCGTAGCGATGTCCGCCAGCTTGCCCTGATAGGTGATCTCCAGTTGATCCTCCGTGAGAATCGGAGTAGCGCCACTGGTCTTGCCCAAGTAATTGCGCGCCGCCGCGAACGTGGCCGGCAATTGATCGCCGTTGTCGTCGGCGTACATGATCATGGCCAATCCCCATTGTTTCAGCAGATTCAACTTGGCGATGCCGATCTGCTTCGCCTGTTGCATCTCCGCGGAGTCGGACTGCGCGGCTGGCTGGGCCGCGGCGCTGGCTCGCAGTTGGGCGCTGAGTTGCGCGAGTTGCTGTTCGAGCTCTTTCGCGCGGGCCGCCTCGGCGCGGAGCGGCCCGACTTCGCCGCGGAGACGCAACAAATCGAGATGCTCGGCGCGGAGCCTTTCCAGTTCGGCGGCGTCGGCTTTTTGTTTGGCCAGGTCCGCGTCAGTGGACTGCGCAGATCTGGCTTGCTCTACCTGGGCCTGCAAGGCGCGATTATCGGCGCGCAGGCGGTTGATGGCGATTTGTTGGTAGGTCAACGGCGTGGCCACGGCGGCCACCGCGGCCATTGTCAGTGCGAACTTCGTTTTCATAAGAACCAGGGTTTCCACAATTCCAAGAGTGCCGGCGCCAGCCAGCGAGGCCGCCGCCAAGGTGCCGGCCAGGCCGACCGGCGCAGCTTGTGTTCCCGCCGCGCCCAAGGCCGCCACCACTACGCCGGTGGCGGTCACGATGCCGCGTTGCTCGAACCAGGCGCGCAGTTTGTCCACCGCTCGCGCCACCCGTTTCCGCGCCGCGTCTTCGTTCACGCCCAGGGCGGCGCCGACCGCGGCCAGGCTTTGGCGCGAGAAGTAACGCAGCACCACAGCGTCGCGGTCGGTTTGTGCAAGCGCCGCCAGCGCGGCGTCGAGCTGGGCCAGCAACGCTTCCACGGCGGCGGCGGGCGGCTCCGGTTCGCTTTGAAGCTGGGCGAGGTCCATGGCTTGCCTTTCGCGTTGGGAGCGGCGGTGGTTGCCCCGGTTCACCTTGGTGGCGGCGAGACAGGCCGCGCGGTAAAGCCAGCCCGGTAGCACCGTGTCCGGGCACAAGTGCCGGGCCTTGCGCGCGAGGTCGGCGAAGACGGTCTGGGCCACGTCGCGCGCCAGGTGGGCGTCGCCGGTGATGCGGTACGCGGCGGCCCAGGCGAGATCGAGGTGGCGCCGCACCAGCTCGGTGAACGCCTCTTCGGCGCCGGTCTCGGCGTAGCGTCGCAGCAATTGGGCGTCGTCGCTCATCGTCTTCAACTAGCATACACCCGCCGGCTGGAAAACCGGACAAGGCGGACGCGGGCTCAAGCGCGCGCGCGTACTTTTCTTTTTGCCGCCGCTTCCCTCAGCATTTCTCGTCTTGGGGCGGCGCGCCACGAAGCTGACCGCCCGAACGATTTGTCCATGTCCGTCCGGGATCGCGGGGTTCGTCCCCAGCTAGGACGACCGGAACCAGGAACCGGTGGCGCGACCGCGCCAGTTGAAGCGGGCGTTCAGGTCGAAGTTCCAGAGCGTGACCAGACCAATGGCCAGCAGATTGGCCAGGTACAGGTTAGATCATTTCCATTAATAATGTAGCTTGCCGTTACTCGGATGACGTGGTCGGGTGCGGCATGAAAGCCATTCCGGTTCCGGTGCGGGAGCGCATTCTCAAGCTCTACGACCAAGGCCAGGGCACG
>JAKANS010000278.1 GCA_021823625.1 bacterium
CAAGAAACAATGGTGCTCTCGGTTGGGCCCGACCTGGCTTCGCGTCTGCCGCCTATAAGTGTTGGAACCACGCTCAAGCTCGTCACCGAGACCTTTCCCGATTTGACCGGCGCGAAGACGGCCATCGGCGGCGGCCCCAGTCTCGTGCGGGATGGCCAGCCAATGCAGTGGTCCGGTCTGCAGTTCCGCCATCCGCGCAGTGCCATCGGTTGGAACAAAAAAGAGATCTTTCTGGTGGAGGTGGACGGCCGGCAAAGCAGTCTCTCATTGGGCATGAGCTTTCCCGAGTTGGCGGCGTACATGGTCAAACTCGGCTGCGTCCAGGCGATGAACCTGGATGGCGGCGGCTCCTCCACGTTTTGGATGCTGGGCGGAGTGGTCAACAGTCCCTCCGAAGGCCACGAGCGGCCCGCCGCAAACGCGCTGGTCTTGCTGGAGAAACGAGCGCCGAAGCAATGATCCGGCGCGGCCGGTCCCGATGCCGTCGCCCTTGCCAAATCACAGCGCCGGGCCGCTCTTCCGCTGCGGCGCGGCTCTGTTCGCCGCCAGCCTCCTGTTTGCCTTGGCGGCCACGCGGCTGTCCACCTCCCCTGCCCTGCGGGTTCACCCAAACCTGATCGGAGAAGAACTGTTCACAGACGGCGCAGTCCATGACATCGCGGTCGAGATCGCGGCGCGCGAGGTCGAGTCGCTCCGCGCAAGGCCGCGGGAATACGTCGCGGTCACCCTGCGCAGCGGGCCAGTGGTTTTTCAGCGCGTGGCGCTGCGACTGAAGGGATCGAGCGGCAGTTTTCGCGCCGTGGACGACAAACCGGCCCTGACGGTGGACTTCGCGCGCTTCAATGCCGGCCAGCGCTTCCACGGTCTGCGGCGGATTTATCTGAATAACTCCGTCGCGGATCCGAGCACCCTGAACGAGCAGTTCGGTGCGGAACTTTTCCGCGCCGCCGGCGTACCCGCGCCGCGAGTCAGCCACGCGCGGGTGCGCCTGAACGGACGCGAGTTGGGCTTCTACGTACTCAAAGAGGGTTTCACTGAAGATTTCCTTAGCGGCTCCTTTCGGCGCGCGGACGGCAACTTGTACGACAACGACCTGGGCCACGACGTGGATCAGGTCATGCACCGCAACCTCGGTAACAGCGCGCAAGGCGACCAATCCGATGTCATCGCATTGGCGGAGGCTGCGCGCGAGCCTGACCTCGATCGGCGCTGGCAACGATTGGGCGGGGTGCTCGACTTGGACCGGTTCGTCACCCTCATGGCGTTGGAGGTCCTGCTCGTCCATCAGGACGGGTATTGTCTGGCTAGGAACAACTTCCGCCTCTACCACGACCCGGACAGCGACCACATCGTCTTCCTGCCCGACGGTATGGACCAATTGCTGGGCCTGGCGAACTTTCCTTGGAAACCTCACTTCGCGGGCCTGGTGGCCGCGAGCGTGATGGAAACGCCGCGGGGCCAGAAACGCTACGCCGAACGCTTCGCCAGCCTGCTCGAAACGGTCTTCCAAGTCGAACGGCTCACCAATCGCGTCGATCAATGGCTGACCGCGCTGCGACCCAACTTGTCCGCCAGCGAATTCCAAGACCTAAGCCGCGAAGCGGCCACATTGAAAAAGCGCCGCGCCGAGCGCCACGCGGATTTGCGGCGGCAACTGGCCGAGCCGGAACTGAAGCTCCTGGAGTTCACGAACGGCGAAGCGCGCGTGCCAGCCTGGTTCAAAGTGGACGAGCCGGCCGGAGGCAGATTGGACCGCGCGCGCAGTCCCGACGGTGTGGCCTCGCTGCACTTTGTGGCCGGTCCGGTCACCAGCGCTTCCTGGCGGGCGAAGGTGTTGCTGCGCCGGGGCCGATATCGTTTCGTCGGACGTGGCGCCACAGCCGGGGTGACTCCCCTGCCCTTCGGCCGGTTCCAAGGTGCTGGATTACGCGTCGGCGGTCGGACCCGCACTAAAGCGGGTCTGGTCGGGGATGCTCCCTGGCAACCGCTGACGGCGGAATTTCAAGTGGACGCGGCCACCGAAGAAGTCGAGTTGCTCTGCGAACTGGTCGCCGGCCGCGGTGAGTTCTGGGTTGATCTTCATTCGCTCCGCGCGGTGAAGATCGGCCCGACCCCGCCGACAAGAAAAGACGGCGAATGAGCGGCGCGAACCCCCCAGTCGCCAACTCCCCGATGGCAATCTGTTCTCGGGCCGTCTAAATTCTCGAGCACGCTGGCGATTATCCCCGAGCCCGGCCTGGCTGCCGCTGGCCTGTGCCGGCCTGGTGACGGTCTGGGCGCTCCGGCAGGGCGGACGACGGAACTGATCCCAGCCACAGAACCAACAACTTGCCCCTTCAAAGCGTTCCTCCGCACAAGCAACTTCCACCGGGCTTAGCGTCAAATCGGGACACCCCGATCCGGCTCGTCGTGGGAGTTCGCCTCCGGTCGATCGCCGCGATTGATCACCTGATGAATCGCGCCGGATTGGCGAAACGGATCGGCGCGTGAGCGCTACTCTCCGACCCTGACCCGATAGTAATGCGCCGTGTTCGTGGCCTCGCCGTCGAGGAACTCGCCTGCCATCGGCACCGAATTGGCGAAGACATCCTGCCAGCCGTTGGCCTCGCTCGGATCGACGCTTCGCTGGAGCAATTGCGGGACCGTCGTGCCGGCCTTCCAAGTGAGATGGACCCCGTCCGCCTCGACTTCAATTGCGGTGATGCGAAGAGACGACTGGGGATCGTTCGGATTGGTGTCAGCCAAGTATTCGGCGCGATTGCCGAACCCATCGCCGTCGAAATCGCCGTCGGTGGGTTGGTTCAGGTTGCCGAAGTGTTGGAGTTCCCAGGCGTCGGGAATGCCGTTCGTGTTCGCGTCCGGGTTTTCGACTGTGACCAGTTGGAATGGTGTGGGCCGCGACCAGTCACCGACCAACATGAAATCCTGGGCGCGGGCACGGAGCAGGACGTTGGTGGCGACACCGGCGCCCAAATCGGCCAGCGCGTTCCAAACCAGCGTGTGATCGCTCCCGCCGGGCAAAGCCGCCACGCGGTTCGCGGAGTTGTAGGCCGCGCCATCCAAGGCCAGGAGCGAGGCATCTTGCCAATTCGTCGAGCCAGCCAGTTGGTATTGGAGGAAGGGCGTCGAAGCATTGCCCTCCGCGTCCCAAAGCCGGACGGTCAGGGACGCAAAGTCTCCCAGCGGATTGGCCGACGGCGCCACGGCGGCAGCGGGGGCGGTTTCAACGATGTCAGGAAGTTGAGGAAGATCTTGCCGTGGTGGCCAAAAGAGCACTTGGCAACTACTCCGGTTAGTTGGATCAACCAAAATACCAACCAAGCCCTCGCCCGGCTCGACCGTCTTGACAGGCGTGAGCGCGTGCCAGGCTTTGCCCTCGAAGTCCGCACTGAATATACAGCCGCGCATAAATAAAAGGACATACGGTTCAAAGGAAGGGATTCAAATAGCCCTGGATCGGCTGCGGGTTGCGCGCCAGGGAGCGTAGGGTGCCGTCCAGACTCCGCACGAACTCGCCTTCGGTCGCGTAGTATCGGTTGTGCGGGGCCTGGACCCGCACGTAGTGCCAGAGCGGTTCGACCGCATTGAACTCCGGGCTATACTTGGGCAGCGGACAGCGGTGAAAGCGATGCCCGTGACCCCCCAGCCACGCGCGCACTTCAGGAGCCCGGTGGTAGGCCGCGTTGTCGTGGACCCGGAAGACTTCCTGCCGAGGGGAGCGTTGCGCCAACCCGTCGAGGAAGGCCGTGTAGCTTCGGCCTTCAAACCCGTCGCCCCGACCATAGTGGAAGCGCGGCCGGTACAGGTCGATCGCCCCCAAGACCTGCTGCGTGTTCCGCTGGCCCGTGGTGGGAATCAGCGGTTGCTGTCCGCGGCGCGCCCACGTTTGGTAGAGGCTCGGGGCTTGGCGGAAACTGGCGTCATCGGCGAAGCGCAGGGCAGCGTGACGCTGCGCGGCCTTTTTTTTAGACGGGGGGACGTGTAACGCTGCCAGCGGTCTTGCGCGGCCGGATCGGCCTTCGCCCGTTGGCGGCGCGGGCGCTGGACCGAAAAACCCAGCGCTTGGAGCACCTGGCGGACATGGCCGGCGTGGTACGACACGGCAAACGCCTCGGCGATGACTCGGGCAATCGTCGGCGAGGTCCACACCCCGGACGAAAAGCCATACGCCACCGGGCCGCTGTCGATCCGATCATCCAACCGGCTCAACTGTGCGTGGCGTCGAGTTCCTTGGGACGACCCGCGCGATGGCCTTCGAGCACGGCTTCCCAGCCGTGGGGCTCGTATTGCTGCAGCCACAGCGACACGCGGGAACGTGGCGTCCCCAAGAGGCGAGCGATCTCTCCGCTGGGGTGCTGCCGATGGCTCAACAGGACCGCATGGAGACGGCGGGCAACACGGTAGGCCCCGTCTGCCTCGGCCGCACGCTTGAGCGAGGAAAACGCCCGAGCCTTCTTGGGCGTCAAGTGAACGAATCGCGCTCGCACAGCCAGAGCCTACCAGGCGAGTGCCGCGATGTCTCTTTAATTA
>JAKANS010000103.1 GCA_021823625.1 bacterium
GTCGCATCACGGTGTCGTTGGTGACGACGCTGGCGCTCGCGTAGGTCGGCGCCGTGGCGTTCACCGCCACGTACCGCTTCTTGACCCGGCCCATGCCGTCATAGCTGGCCTTGTTGAGCGCGCCGGTGCCCGGAGCCGTGCGCAACAGGAGATTGCCGCTGGGGTCATACCAGAAGTCATCCTTGAGGCTGTTGCCCACCGCGCCCGTGCTCGGATTCACCGCGTAGGTGAGCCGCTGATAGACCCGGTCCCGGTAGTCGTAATTGGTCACCTGCCGACCGATGAGAACATCCGTCGCTCCATTCTTGCGATCTATTTGCGTGACCCGGTCCAGGTTGTCGTAAGTATAGAGTTCCTTCGTGTTGACCTCGCCGGTCAGGCTGGTCCGGCGATTGCGAAAGTCGTAACCATAGTTGCTGACGCGCGTGGTCGAGGCATTTTCCCAGCGGGTCACCTGCGTCAGGTTCCCGTTCTTGGCCGCCACCGTCGGCGGGCCAACTACTGGGGCTCGAGGAACTCGAAGTGCTGGACGATGGCGCGTAGTAGTAATTCGGATAGGCCATAGGCTTCGGTTCCCTCGTTCGGGTGGACAGGCCAGATCCTCCCTCTTCCCGTCAGCCTGAAGCACTCCATAGGCGCCAAGCGCTTCAGAAGCGCCTGCCACAAACCAGCTGCAATGACGCGATTGACTTTTCAAGCTTGGACCCAGCAACCTAACCCGCACGCGCCGCTGGACAAGTGACGTTTTGATGACACCATGGAGGCGATGCAAGCTCCAAGCAACCCCAAACCCAAACTCTTCATCTTCGGCTGCCTTCTTGCGGAGCAGCAACTCCACCCCGACTAACCGGCTGGCTCGGCCTCCAAAGCTTCCAACGCGGTGCGCCACGGCAGCAACGCGCAGTTGGTGCGCGCCGGAAACTCGTGAACGGCGGACAATGCCAACAGGTCGCCTTCGCAGAGGCTGCTGGCTTTGCCGTCCGCCACCATTATCTCGACCGCCCTGACCAGTTCGGATGCCTCTTCCAGGCGCAACCCCTTCACCGCCTCGGTCAGCAGCGACGCCGACGCGCGGCACAGGGCACAGCCAAACGATTCGAACGCCGCTTCCTGAATAAACTCACCTCCGACTCGCAAATAGATCGTCACGCAGTCGCCGCAGAGCGGGTTTTTGCTCCAGGCGCGCCGATTCGCGTCACCCAAGCGATGGCAGTTCCGGGGTTGATTGGCGTGCTCGCGAATCACGGGGGCGTACAGCTTGGCGACGTCTTCGTTCATGATCAAAACCGTGCTCACTCCCGCGGCGTGGCGGCATACCGCTGACGAAAATAATCCCGCACCGGCACTCCATCCACCTTTGCCTCACGTTGCTTCTGTCGCCGTTCCTCGTGATCGATCCAGTAATAACAGACGGGCGCGGTCGTGGTCGCGAAGGCCGACAGCCCATAGCGTTCGTGCAGGCGAAACCACAAATCCCAGTCTTCCTCGTGATCGAGCCGTTCATCAAAGAGGCCGACTTCGAGGAGCGCCATCCGGCGCACAAACACCGCACTGGGCAACATCGGAATCGCTTCCTTGATATGCAGCAGGCTGGCATCCGTGTCGCAAAGGTAATCATGGTAACGGTGGTCCACGATCCGATGACACCCGCCGGCAACAACTTGAATCGCCTCACCTATCGGAGGATGCGCCCGACGCACAAGATCCAGCGCAAACGGAGCCAGCACATCGTCGGCGTCCAGGAACTTGATCCACTCCGCCCGCGAACGGCGGATGCCGCAGTTGCGGCTATAGGATACACCGCGTCGGGTCGGATTTCTCAGCCAGAGCACCCGGTCCTTGAACGGGTACGCCGGAGCGCTGGCGGCGAGATCGGTCGAGGCATCATCGACGACGATGATCTCATCGTACGGTCCAGTCTGCCAACCGGCGCTGGCCAGAGCGCGAAAGAGATAATCCGCCTGGTGGTGCACCGGGATGAGCACGCAGATCGTGGGAAGGGTCTCGCCCTTTCGGTCTGGATTCAACACTCTACCAGCCTCCAGTTGCCAGCGGGATCGTAGTTCCAGTCTTCCTGCCAGACCGGTGTGCCGCCGATGTCGGTCTTGCCGGCGTTGAGATTGCCGCGTTTCAAGGTCTTCAACTGGTAGAGGTCGGCCCAGGCGAGTGATGTTTTTTGCTTGCCTTCTGCACGGCGGCTCTATGCCACAATAGCAGGCCGGATAACACGCTTCCAATGAATAGCACATTAATAGCGATGGCCACGAGCTTTGCGGTCAAATGGCGTGCACCAAAAAACGCCTCAGACGTATAGACATTAACGAATTCGTAAACCAGGATCAGAAAGTAGCTTATTATGGTACTAAGCACAAAGTTCATGTTTCCCCATACGCGCTGCATCGATCTCCTCCGCAGACGCAGGTAAAACCTTATGTGGAGCATCACCACACATGCGAAGAGACTGTAAAGCGTGACGCTGGAAATTCTCATTTAAACTCACCTCGCTTGCCGGCGCCAGCCGATTACGAGCAATAGCAGGGGTCAACCTCGCAGAGTTTCTGCCATTGCTCATGTTCGCTGTTACACTTAAGGAGTTCCGGCAGCGTGATTAGACCTTCGGCCACCGTGCAAGCGAACATACACAACCCCCAGCCTTCCTTCCCGCCTTTTTTCAGCGCCAGGCAACAAGCCGCGGCGCATACTGTCAACACGATGCCACCGCGCTTACCATGCCCGAGTACGCACGCCCATTGCTCAACGCACGCCCTGACCAGGCAGTTTCTGTTGTAGCACTTACGGCCTAACTCAATATACATTTCACCGGGCACAACAGGATAATTACGCTCACAGATGTCTTCTATAGAATGGCCTTTTTTAGAGTGTGCGAGACCATTGGAGTCGTGCATGTTGCTGGGACCGTTACTAACATACGAGTAAAGGTTGCCACCGTCGAGGTATTCAATCTCGTCCCTGCTCACCCACCTTCCCAACCTCGCATGGTAATACCGATGCCGCACTTGGCTCATCCCGGACTCCGCGTCCAGCCGGTAGGCGCCGAAGCCGGTCTCCCAGTCGTAGAGGGTGGCGGCGCGGGCGCCGAAGCTGGCGTCCAGCACCCGCTGCGGCCCGAACCCGTCGTAGCCGTAGCGCTCCTGCACCACGCCGGTGGTGTTGACGATCGCCGTCACGGAGAGGTGGTCGTGGAGGACGTAAAACCGCTCGCTGCCCCGGTCCCGCTCGATCAGGTCATCCACGTGGCGGAGGCCCCACACGAACTGCCGGTCCGCTGTCGTCAGCGCGTTCAGCCGCTCCTCCAGCACCTGCCAGCGACTGGAGTAGTAGTAATGCCGGGTGTTGCCGCCCGCCAGTTTGGTCACCCGCCGTTTGAGGCCATCGTAGCGGAGCGTGGAGACGACGGCGCCGCCGGTCACCTTTACTTCCACCAGCCGGTCCCAGGCGTCAAACTTGCAGTCGTAACTGGACGTCGGTGCTACCGGTTGCGGCACCCGGGTGGTGTTGCCGGCGGCATCGTGGGTCGGGTCGGGCCAGTCCGGTGTGCCGGTGAGAGTGAGGATTTCGTTGGCCTGGTCGTGGCTCCGGTTCTGGTCCAGCGTCGTGGTCCCGTTGACCTGGGTCACGTAGGCGCTGGTCGTGCCCCGCCAGTTGCCGGTCGGATCGTAGTTCCAGTCCTCCTGCCAGACCGGCGTGCCGCCGAGGTCGGTCTTGCCGGCGTTGAGGTTGCCCCGTTTGAGGATCTTCAACTGATAGAGCGCGTCGTAGGTGTAGTATTCGTCCTGGTTGCTGGTGCCCACCAGGTTGTCCCGCCACTGGCGGTTGTTGGCCCGGTCAAAGCCGTACTGGACCCGTTCCCGATGCGTGCCGTCGCTGGTCTTGAGCCAGCGCTGGTCCACCAGCCGGCCGAACCGGTCCAGGCCGGTATATTGGTCGCCCGCGTCCCCGCTGGATTCGACGCCCCGCTCACAACGTGAACCTGATAGAAATCGAGACTTCACGGTCGAGCTAACCTCAAAGCATCGCGCAACCGAGCTACGTACTCCGAGTTCCACTCGCTAGTTTCCCTTTCGCAAGCCGTATCTAGAAGTTCTCTCCGCGACTTCGCGTAACTCATTAGCTGAGCTTTGACCTCCCCTTCACTTGTCAGACCTTCCTCGAGTTGACATGCGGACTCAATCGTCTCGATTGCCAATATCGACGAGCGTATGAAGGTTGTTGGTAGCACTGGCTCCGCGAGTCCGATTGTATCCTGCATAACCACCAGATCACGCAGTGTGGAGATCAAATCACCGTCCGATGTCGCTTTAGCGCACTCGCGAAGCGCCATATACCCTACTGTCAATCTACTCCCGAGCGTCATTTGTCTCAGAAAGAACTCCTCCCTTGCTCTGGTCCGCTCTTCCTCGGTGACGCGCAATTGGCCCGTTTGGAAGATCCGCAAGTACAACGGTCGATGTTGGGCAACACCTAGAGCGTTCCCCCGGCGAACTTCTTCAAGTGCTCTCTTGCAGTCCTTACGCTCGGCCAAGAGGATAGCTTTCAGGTAATGTGGTAGCGCGTTGGTAGCATCTAACGCCGTCCAGCGACCCACCATGCGGAGGTTTTCATCTCTGTCCTTCGATCTCGGTATCGTTGCACACATGCCATATAATGCCTCGATAGAGTTTGAGTCGGCGTGGTAACCTAAAACATAGAGGCTGTGTGCTACTACATAGAGGTTGTGTGCTACTCCTGAAACGTTTGGGCGACTGGACAACTCCGCCAAGCGGACATACGCGTCGCTCTGGTGAGGCGGCGACAACGTTGCGGCCATCTTGGTGAGATTGGTCATGAGTAGTGGTTGGGCGTTGGAGTCGTGACTGTAACTTTGCAGCAGAAGTTTAAGGAAGGCGTCGAGCGGAGCTGCCTTCGCAACGATGGCCATTGAGGAGCTCAGCACAAAAAGGCACAACAATCTAGGAATCCAAGTGGACGTTAGCATAGTAATCTAATGACTAAATGATGTTCACGCACGATCAAAGACATTTGCAATGGCATGCTACAAGCTGTTCCTTTACGGCATTAGGTGAAGTCCCCTTGAGAGTGCTTATGCATCCTTTAAAATCACAGCAGAGCGTACACCAATCGACTGATTTCTTTTCTTTTGCGACGGCGCATGGATCTGCATTCGGAGGTATTCCGCCTTCATCGGCATACTGGAGACAGCAAAGCAGCGATAGAAAACTGTCCAAGACATGTGATTTTCCTTTGTGCTTTAGACAATCCTTGAAACACTTGTCGAAACTCTCCTCACCGATCTTGCACGCACATTCCTTGAAACACTCCTCGATCGTCTTCGCGTCAGGTAGGCTGACATGCGTGCTCACGCATTGGTTCCAGTCCTCCTTTGTCCAAAGACCTAGGGGATCTCGAACGTCTATGGGTTTCTGGTGGACATAAGCATATAAATGCGTCAAGTAGCTTTGCACAGCATCCCTGTTTGTCCACCTTCCCAGCTTTGGATGGTAATACCGATTCCGCACTTGGCAGATGCCCGATTCCGTATCCAGCCGGTAGGCGCCGAAGCCGGTCTCCCAGTCGTAGAGGGTGGCGGCGCGGGCGCCGAAGCTGGCGTCCAGCACCCGCTGCGGCCCGAACCCGTCATAGCCGTAGCGCTCCTGCACCACGGCGGCGGTGTTGACGATCGCCGTCACGGAGAGGTGGTCGTGGAGGACGTAGAACCGCTCGCTGCCCCGGTCCCGCTCGATCAGGTCATCGACGTGGCGGACGCCCCACACGAACTGCCGGTCCGCTGTCGTCAGCGCGTTCAGCCGCTCCTCCAGCACCTGCCAGCGACTGGAGTAGTAGTAATGCCGGGTGTTGCCGCCGGCCACTTTCGTCACCCGGCGTTTGAGACCGTCATAGCGATAGGTGGCCACCACCGCGCCCCCGGTCACCTTCACCTCCACCAGCCGGTCCCACGCGTCGTACTTGCAGTCGTAACTGCCGGTGGGCGTCCCCGGCTGCGGCACCTGGGTCGTGTTCCCCGCCGCATCGTGGGTCGGGTCCACCCAATCGGGCGTGCCGCTGAGCGTCAGGATTTCATTGGCCTGGTTGTGACTCCGGTTCTGATCCAGCGTGGTGGTCCCGTTGACCTGGGTCACGTAGGCGCTGGTCGCGCCCCGCCAGTTGCCGGTCGGATCGTAGTTCCAGTCCTCCTGCCAGACCGGCGTGCCGCCGATGTCGGTCTTGCCCGCGTTGAGATTGCCCCGTTTGAGGGTCTTCAACTGGTAGAGGTTATCGTAGAGATAGTACTCGTCCTGGTTGCTGGTGCCCACCAGGTTGTCCCGCCACTGGCGGTTGCTGGCCCGGTCAAAGCCGTACTGGACCCGTTCCCGATGCGTGCCGTCGCTGGTCTTGAGCCAGCGCTGGTCCACCAGCCGCCCGAACCGGTCCAGGCCGGTGTACTGGTCGCCCGCGTCGCCGTTGGACTCGGCGCCTTGTTTGATATAGGTCAGTTCCACCCCCGGCTCGCCGGAGTAGTTGACCCGGATCGGCAGGCTCACGCCCAGGTAACTGTAGCCCGCCAGCACGGTCGTACTCTGCTTGAGCGAGGCGACGCGGCAGAGCAGGTCGTCACCCCCGCCCGTAGTGCCGTAATCCAGCGTGACCACCCGGCTGTCGGGATAGGTCAGCGAGGTGGGCCGCGTATGATTGGCGCTGCCGTCGGCGTAGGCGTACTGGACCTTCGGGCTGGTGCCGGTATTCACGGCTCCGCTCTGCTCCTGGTAGTCGGTCACCAACTGACCGAAGTCGTTGTAGGCAAACTGCACCTCGTTGAGGATGGTGCCGCTGCCCACCGTGGCGTTGTCGTAACTGCCGAGCTTTTCCAACATCCCGCGGACCTCGTAACTGCGGGTGAGCCGCTTGACGGTCTGGTCGATGCCCACGCCGAAGGCCGTGCCCCGGTCGTGGAGCAGGCGTCCGAGCTTGTCATAGACGTACTCGTGCACCGTGGCGGTCGCCTCGCCTGAGTGCTTGGGCAGCGTCTTCTTGGTCGCCTCGCCCAGCCGGTTGTACTCGAACTTCACCTGGTCGGTCCCGCTCGGGTCGGTGTCCGTCGAGTCGGGATAAATCACGGCCCGCAGCAGGTCGTTGCTGGCCATCGCTGACTCGGTCAACGTGGTACCGTAAATGTACTTCGTCAATTGGTCGCCGGTGACCGAGTTCTTGGCCGTGAGGGTTTGCAGGCGCCCGTCGGCGTTGTAGGCGTACTGGGTCTCGCGGTTCAAAGTGCCCACGCCTTTGTCCTCGACCTTCTGGGTGAGCCGGCCGGCGTGATCGAAGATCGATTCCGTGACCCCTCCTTTCGGGTCAGTAGTTTGGTAGGCTTCGCCCGCGGTGTTGTAGGCCGTCGAGTTGACCAGCACCGTGTCGGAACGGGCCGGGATCGTGGCCGGACGGCTGAACGCCGCCGCCGCGTTGGTGCCGTAGTCGGCCGAGGCCTGCTCGCGACCGAGCGCGTCCGGATAAAGGGCCACATAGCTGACCCGCGCTTTGGGCTCGGTGCTGGGTGTTTGAAGCTCACCGGTGCCCGTCGCGTTGTGGAACCGTTCGCGGGTGGTCTGCCGAATGACGTTGCTGGCGGCATCGTAGGTGAACTCTTCCTGTCGCATCACGGTGTCGTTGGTGACGACGCTGGCGCTCGCGTAGGTCGGCGCCGTGGCGTTCACCGCCACGTACCGCTTCTTGACCCGGCCCATGCCGTCATAGCTGGCCTTGTTGAGCGCGCCGGTCCCGGGAGCGGTCTGCAACAGGAGGTTGCCGCTGGGGTCATACCACAAGTCATCCTTGAGGCTGTTGCCCACCGCGCCCGTGCTCGGATTCACCGCGTAGGTGAGCCGCTGATAGACCCGGTCCCGGTAGTCGTAATTGGTCACCTGCCGACCGATGAGAACATCCGTTGCTCCATTCTTCCGATCCAGTTGCGTCAGCCGGTCCAGGTTGTCGTAGGTGTAGAGTTCCTTGGTGTTAACTTCGCCGGTCAGGCTGGTCCGGCGATTGCGGAAATCGTAGGCGTAGTTGGTCACGCGCGTCGTGGTGGCGTTTTCGTAACGGGTCGTCTGCGTCAGGTTCCCGTTCTTGGCCGCGGCGCCAGTGTCGTACTGGTACTCCTCCACCTTCACCAGGTTGTAGTCCGGTGAAATCGGGTCGTCGTTCGTGCCCGTCCAACGCTCGCGGACCCAGCCCGGCGCCAGGTACACCAGGCGGGTGATGGTACCGCCCGGGATCCTAGTCCGCAACGGCCGGTCCATCCCGTCAAACTGATACACTGTCAGGTTGTAGTTGTCGGTGGCGGTGCCTTCGCCGGTCGTCGGGATGCTGAAGTAGAGCCGCCTCGCGTTGGGCGAACGCTGGTTGTTGACGAATATGCTCCTGGTCCAGCGCACCCAGCGGCTTTGGGTGCTCAAATCCTCCGTCGCCGTCAACGGCCCGCTCACTGCCGAATCACGCTTGGTGACGATGATGTCGGTGGGCCGCAGGCTGCCGTCCAGCTTGGTGACGGTGATCGGTTCGAGCAGCGTGTACGCGCTGGTCCCCACGTTCAAGTAGCCGGAGCCGCTGCGGATCTCCGAGGCGCACTTGTAGATCGTCCACTGCGCCCGCCGCACGTCGGTCGCCACGCCACCCAGGTCGATCGGGTGCTGCGGCCCCAACTCCTGCGTGGGCCGCCCCAGGTTGTCCACGGTGTAGTCCGTTACCAGGTGGGCGCCACCCTCGCCCGGAGTGACCCACCCCGCCGGCACCGGCAGCGAACTGTCCACCACGTAGCGCAGGTTCACCGGGCCGTAGCTTTCCGGCGGCGTGGTTTGCGTCCAGTAGTATTGCGTGGGGCTGTTGTACGACCAAGCCGGTCCGATCCCCGTCGCCACGGAGCTAACGGTCAGTTTGCAGTCCGGGTGGTTGTACCAGCAGTCGCCTCCCGACACCTCCTGCGTGACCAGAAAGTACACGGTGTTGGCCGCCAGCGTGACTGGCGACGCCAGGGCGGCGTAGGCGAACGCGCCCGGGGTTTTCCCGGCCGTACCGACCGATACCGATCCTCCCGACACGTCGGTGCCATCGGCATTGACCAACTTGACCGTATGGGTCCCGGTGTTGCCGCTGACCACCCAGCGCCCCAGTTCCCGCACCGTCAATGACTGGTTTCCCACCTGGAACCGGAAGCCAACCCAGCCGCTGAAATCGTTGCGCAAGGTCGCGCTGGCGTTCAAATCCACGGCGGTCACCAGCGGCGCGCCGGTGAGCACGTCTTCGATGCGTTTGAGCAGGCCGCCGGAGGCATCGTCGTACTTTAGGTAAGTCAGGAAGCCGCGTTCGTCCTTGAGCCAGTTGACACGTCCGTATTCGTCGAAGCGTTCAACCCGGCTTTCGGCCGTGTTCGAGCCATGTTGCGCCGTCGTGACGACCGGCCAAGTCGTGGTTCGCTGGTCCATCCGGACCGTGTTGGTGAACCACGTGTATTCGTAAGTGGTTGTGGCTGGGTCCGAGCCCCCGGCCGCGTCGCTCCGGTATTCAAGGCGCTTCCACACCGGATAGACGGTCTTGCTGCCCGCCGTGCGAGGGGTGTACTGCCATTCGCGGACTTCGATCTCGCTCCCGGTGTTGCCTTGTTTGACCTTCTCGAACTGGAGCCGGCCCGGCGCCCAGCCCGTGGTGGACGAGGAACCGTAGTAATCGTACACGTGGATCAGACCGACGCTGCTGTTGAGCGTCACCAAGCCCGGCGAAGCCTCCGAATAGCTGGCGACCGCTTCGGAAGTCCCACGCTGGATCACCCGTCCCTGGCTATCGTACTTGAAGTATTCGTACCACTTGGCCCCGGTCGGGCTGCCGCCGCTGTACTCCTCCAGCACCTTCAAGATCGGCTGCCCGGCGTAGTTGGAGTACACCGTGAGCTTGTGGTGGTTGTCGGGCGAGTTGGGATCGGCGGCGGGAAGGGTCTCCACCGTCTTGTTCTTCCAGTTGTTGAAGCCGTCCGCATGAGCGCTGGTCGCGTAACTGTAGCCATAGGTGCTCCGGGAGGCCGTGGAACTGGATCCCGCGTCGTTGATGCTTCCCTGCCCGTTGACGATCTCGGTCGTCACCCGCTTGTTGGTCGCATCGTCAAACTCGAAGTAGTGATCGGCTTTGCCATCCAACACCGAGTCGCCGGCCGTGTCGGGGTCCGTGTACCCGGCTGCCGCCAGGCGCGCGCACCCCTCGGGTCCCACCACGTACTTGAGCCCATGCACAATGCCCCCGCCGCCGTCAGCGGTGTAGTAGCGAAAGTAGTTTTTATGCACGTCGTCCCACGCCGAGCCATTCCACTCCTGCAACAGCGCTTGTTTCAGGTCCCCCGTCAGCCCGTTGCCCGTTCCTTCGTGATAGGTGTAATTGATGCGCCGCACGTTGGTCGTGCCCCGCTTGAGCGTCACGTATTGCAGACGGCCGCTGTTGAGCCCGGAGGTGTAATACTCGTAGTTGTAGCTGATCCCCGGCGAGGACCCCATGCTCAACACCGTCACCCGGTTGTTCCCGTCGTAAGTCGGCGTGTAGGTGTGGCCGTAAGCGTCGGTGTAACTCTTGAACTGGCCCCGCATGTCCGCAGCGATCGCGGCGTCGAAACCGTAGAACTTCGTCACCTGCCCCTGGACGTCCGTGAAGGTGAACTCGTTGCTGGTGCCGGTCCCCGACTCGGTCAGCGTCTCGGGGCTGAAAAACCGGGCCACGTAAACGCTGCCGCTCTTGTTGAACCAGATCGCGTCGTTGACGATCCCGATCACCGCAATGTTCCCGCTGGCGTCCTTCCCCAAGCGAGGCAGCTCCTTGACGAACCAGCGGTAGCCGTCGATCCCAGGACTTGTCTCGTCCGCGATTTGGTTGGAATAGCTCAAGGTGTGCCCCCAACGCAGCCCGTAGCCTTGGGACTTGAGGCCCGGCGTCACCTGCCGGACCTCGCCATTGGCGTAGCGCAACGGATTGGCCGAGTAATCCCGACTGGTACTGCTGGAACCCGCCGGAGTGCAACTCCCGCTGGAAGAACCGGACGGCGGGGGAAAAGTGGGCGCAAAGCGACCACTCGCCGCCGCGTCGCCCGAGTCCTGCAAAGGGGCGCTGAACGCGTTCTCCAGCCCACCATAGGAACCGCCGTCCTCCGAGGGGCAATCACTGGATGGACTCGAACTGCTGCTGCTCGAAGGCGCGTAATAATAATTGGGGTAAGGCATGGGACTCCGGGTGTTGGCGGGACTCAATCGGACATTGCGATCACGCGCTCCCCCGGACAGCGAGGCCGCCGCCCTTCAGCCGGGCATCCTGGGCGCTGGCGGCGCCTTTCCGGGCTTTTCAGAAGCATGTGAACTCAAGTACGCTGGCACCGCCCTGAACGCAAGTGACATTTCGATGTAGATGCCTATGCCATCCAAACCCAGGCTCTACGTTTTCGGCTGGCCGTCCTTTGTGGGCGGCGCGGACACCAAACTGGCCCACCTGCTGGTCCTGTTGCATGAGCATTGTGACATCACCGTCGTCCCCAACGAACCGCGTCACCTCCAGAACAAGATTTGGACCCGCTTTCTCGACAAGCTGGGCGTCAAATACGGATTGATCGAGGCATTGCCCGGCAGACTGACCGGCTTTGCCCTTTCCCTGTCCAACCAGTGCTTCTTCTCGCACCGTATCGCGCACCGAGCGAAGGAGCGAGGGTTGACGCTCATCTGGTCCAGCGAGATGATGTGGCATCACCGGGGCGAACTGGAAGCGGTGCAAGAGGGATTGATCGACAAGGTCCTTTACACCTCTGAGGTGCAGAAGGAACTGCTGTCGCCTGGCTACGGCAAACTGCCGGGCATCATCACCGGCAACTACATCGACCCCTCGTTCTTCCCGTTCAAAGAGCGGCACAACGGAGTGTTCACGATCGGGCGGCTATCCCGCGCTGATCCCGTGAAGTACCCCGAGGATTTCCCGGTGTTTTATGAATGCCTCGAACTGCCCGAAGTGCGGTTCCGCGTGATGGCGTGGGACGAAAAGCTGCGCCAAAAATACCGTTGGCACCGCTTCGACGAGCGTTGGGAGTTGCTCAAAGCCGAACAGGAGCCTGCCGTTGAATTCCTGCAGAGCCTTGATCTGTTCGTTTATCCCTTGGGCCACAATTTCACGGAGTCCTGGGGCCGGTCCACGGGGGAAGCGATGCTCACCGGGGCCATCCCGCTGGTCCCGCCCGGCCATCATCTCGAGAACTTGATGATCCACGGTGACACCGGTTTCGTCTGTGGCGATTTCCTTGAATACCAGCGCCACGCTTTGGCGCTTTTCCATGATCATGCGTTGCGCAGCTCGATGGCGCGCCGATGCCACGAGCACGCTGTCCAGAAGCTCTGCAACCGCGAAGAGCACCTGAAGACCTGGTTGGAAGTCTTCCAATGAAGCCTCGATACTGCTACTGGTCAGTCGTGGACGGGGAATATGCCGTAATGGCGCAGGCCGTCGTCAACTCGGCGAGACAAGCAGGCGTGTTCCGGGATTTTCACATTTGGACGGACCGCCCGATCAATGGGGCAATCTGTCACGAAGTCGGGCAGGTGGAGAAATGGGGGTGCCTTTTCAAGCTTACGTTCTTGCGCGATGCGGTACGAAGATTGAATTACGACTACTTCGTTTGGCTGGACAGCGACACCTATTTCGTTCGGCATCCCGGGGATGTGCTGAGGGTGCTGCAAGGTTCGCCACTTCACATCGCTCTTGAGAGTGATGTCTGCTTGCCCCAGAACCGAAGGCCAGACTGGTGGGGTTGTCCGAACCAGCGATTTGCCGCCTTGATGCGGACCCGAGGCGTGTGCAGCAAGGCCATTTTCAACGCCAACGGCGGCTTTTTTATTGTTCATCGGGACGCCATCGAGACGGTGTTCAATCTGGCCTACGACTTCTGGCAGTTCTGCTGCGGGCAAGGGCTAACGTTCAACGACGAGCCGTTGCTGGCGTACGCGATGCAGATGCTCTGCGGGAACCCGTACCGGCACACGCTGCGCGCAACTGCGGATCTCTGGGCTTCCGACTGGACCGGGTGCTTCCGCGACCAACTGCCTGACGGCCAGGCTTGGTGGTTTGTGGATTACTTCACCGGTGAGAATCTCCCCGTGAACCCTGCCATTGTCCACGCGATGCGCAGCAAGAGCGCTTTGATCGCCGCGGCTCAGCCTTGGCTCAGAAGCGTGCCGATTGCGGCAACGACAACCCGCAACGATTCGTCCCCCGGAGGCGACACGGATTCGCCTCGCTGAGTTGTGAGCCTGGTCGCCCATCAATCCGCCACCGTCTCGCGATCGGCTTCGCGACGCTATTCGGCTTTTTAGTTCGTCACCCCTGACGGGAGGCGTTTTGAAATCCTGCGTCCAGAATCAATCGCTGTCGAAATGGCGGTGATCGTCATGATCGCGATGGACCGCAGGGGGCGATTCCCGAAGCTCGGCCCATTTCCCATCGAGTTCGTCGAGGATAAGCTCGTTGAGAAAAGCGAATGAGGCGACTTTCCGAGAGCGAGTTCTGTGGCATATTTGCGCGCATGAACATCGGATTGCCCAAAGGCCTGGAGAACCATGTCCGGGAACAGGCGTTGCCTACTCCGCCGCAATGAAGACGGCTCTTTGCGTTGGCCCCCTCCCCGCCGCCGGCCTGAGCCGCCGCGCCTTCCTGAACCGCTTCGGCCTCGGCCTCGGCGGCATTGCCCTGGCCGACCTTCTCGCCGCTGCCGCGCCGGTCTCCGGCGTCGGGCGGTCGCCATCCGACCTCGGCCTGCTGGGCGGCCACCTGCACTACCCGGCGAAGGCCAAACGCGTCATTTACCTCTTCATGGCGGGCGGGCCATCGCAGCTCGAGACCTTCGACTACAAGCCGCTGTTGAACGAGCGCAACGGCCAGGAATTGCCCGAATCCGTGAGGATGGGCCAACGGCTCACCGGCATGTCCGGCAACCAGGCGACGCTGCCGATGGCGGGCTCGATTTTCAAGTTTGCCCAGCACGGCCAGTCGGGCGCCTGGGTCAGCGAACTCTTGCCGCACACGGCGAAGGTGGCGGACGACTTGTGCATCGTCCGGTCGATGTACACCGAGGCGATCAACCACGATCCCGCCATCACCTTTTTCCAGACCGGCTCGCAAATGAGCGGCCGGCCCAGCATCGGGTCGTGGGTGCATTACGGTCTTGGCAGTGACAACGAAAACCTGCCCGCCTTCGTCGTGCTCATCACGCCCGGCAAAGTGGACCAGCCGTTGTACGCGCGGCTGTGGGGCAGCGGCTTTCTGCCGTCGCGCCACCAAGGCGTGCAGTTCCGCGCGGGCAAGGATCCGGTGCTTTACCTCACCAATCCGGACGGCGTCTCTTCCGAATCGCGCCGGCTGATGCTTGACCGGCTCAAGGAGCTGAACGAGCACGCCGCGGAAAAGCTGGGCGATGCCGAGATCGACACCCGCATCGCCCAATACGAGATGGCCTATCGCATGCAAGCAAGCGTGCCGGAGGTCATGGACCTTGCGAAGGAACCGGAAAGCGTCTTCGAGCTTTACGGGCCGGATGCGAAGAAGCCAGGCACCTTCGCCGCGAATTGCCTGCTCGCCCGGCGCCTGGCCGAACGCGGCGTGAAGTTCATCCAGCTTTACCATCAAGGGTGGGACCAGCACGGCAATCTGCCTCAAGGCATTCGGGTGCAGTGTCGCGAAACCGACCAGGCCAGCGCCGCGCTGGTGACCGATCTCAAGCAACGAGGACTGCTCGACGACACACTGGTCATCTGGGGCGGCGAGTTCGGCCGCACGAACTACTCGCAAGGCAAACTCACCGCGACCGATTACGGCCGTGACCACCACCCGCGCTGCTTCACCGTGTGGATGGCGGGCGGCGGCGCGAAGCCCGGACTGGTCTATGGCGCCACCGACGAGTTCGGCTACAACGTGGTCGAAAACGGCGTTCATGTGCACGATTTCCATGCGACCCTGTTGCACCTGCTGGGTGTGGACCACGAGCGGTTGACCTATTTCTATCAGGGTCGCCGCTTCCGCCTCACCGATGTGGCGGGACGCATGATGCAGGACTTGCTGGCCTGAGCGGGAGCGGGCGCCGCTCGCCTTCAAACTTGCACGGCCTTGGTCACCGCTTCGTAAACGGTCTTCAGTGGCACACCAGCTTGCGCGGCCACGTTGCGGCACGATTCGAACTCCGGCGCTGCGTGGACGACGTGACCGTCCAGCACCCCCAGCTTGACCGTCACCTGGCCGTACGGGGTTGTGACCTGCCGAAACTCTCGCCGTATCTTTCGCCGCTGCGCGAAGGTCAGCCGCACGCCGAACGAACTGGTCTCGGTGAGAATCCGGTTGCAGAACTTGTCCGAGTCCGGGGCCAGACAGAGCACGGTGAGCTGGGTCGCCGGCCGCCCCTTCTTCATCTGGATGGGCGTGTGAAAAACGTCGAGCGCCCCCCCCGCCAGGACCCTTTCCGCGAAGTGGCCGAGGATTTCGGGGTTGAGATCGTCAATGTTCGTTTCGAGCACGGCCACGGTGTCGGTTTCCCAGTCATGGGCGGGGGTTCCGGCAGCCGGATCCGCGTTGTCGCCCAGGAGCACCCGCAGCACGTTCGGCCGGGTCTGGTTGTCGCGCGTGCCCAATCCATAGCCGACCCGCCGGACCGGGAAATCGCGTAGCGGCTCGAAGCGCTCGACCAACTCCGCCAGTAAGGCCGCCCCCGTCGGCGTTACCAGTTCGTGCGGCTCGTCGCATTGGCTGATCGTCACACCGCGGGCGGAAAGGATCTCGATCGTAGCCGGCGTGGGCACCGGAAAACGTCCGTGTGCGCAAGTCACCCAGCCGGTGCCATCGGTGACGGGCGAGGCCAGCACGCCCGGGCGGCCCAGCAACTCCAATCCCAGACACGCGCCGACGATGTCCACAATCGAATCGACCGCGCCGACTTCGTGAAAGTGGACCCGCTCGGGCGGTTGGCCATGAATCTTGCCTTCGGCCTCCGCGACGCGGCGAAATACCGCCACGGCCTTCTCCTTCACCCAAGGCGAGAGTGTGCTGGTGGCAATGAGCTGCTGGATTTCGGCAAAATCCCGATTGCCCTCGTGCTCGTGCTCGTCACCGTCCGCGTGTGCGTGCTCATGCGCCTCCTCATGCGCGCGCGAATGGCCGTGCGTGTGCCCGTGTTCGTGGTGGTGTCCCGGTTCGTGCGTGTGGCCATGCTGGGACGCGGCGTGGGTGCCGCCGGCCGCGGGTGAGGCGGTCTCAAGGTGGACGTCGAATTTGGTTCCGGTGATGCCGTGTTTTTGGCCGCGTGCGGTGTGCAGGTGGTAGCCACCCACACCCAACAGGGCGAGGCCGGCCTGGAGGTCGTTGAAACTCACACCCAGATCGAGCAGGGCGCCCACAAACATGTCGCCGCTGATGCCACTAATGAGGTCGAGATACAGGGTTTTCATCGGATCTTTGATGCGTTCACTCCCGAGGCGCTCGCCAGCGGCGGCGCCGTTCAAGCGGAGCGCGGGCGTGAAGCCCGTTTTGGCCGCCCGCGGGCTTGCGCCGTCATCGGCCGGTCGGCAGAGCGGTCAGCGGCCGGCATCGCGCCCGTTTCCGCCGCCAGCGCGTTAATCTGGCTCGCGGCGTAGCCGGCGCCGAAGCCGTTGTCGATGTTCACGACCGTCACCCCACTGCCGCAACTGTTCAACATGCCCAGCAAAGCCGCCACGCCGCCGAAACTCGCGCCGTACCCGATGCTCGTGGGCACCGCAATGACCGGCCGCGCCACCAATCCCGCGACCACGCTGGGCAGCGCCCCTTCCATGCCGGCCACGGCGATGACGACGTGGGCGCACTGCACGAGGTCCAGTTTGCCCAGCAAGCGGTGCAAGCCCGCCACGCCCACGTCGAACACGCGCTCGACGCGATTGCCCATGAAATCGGCCGTCACGGCGGCTTCTTCCGCCACGGGCAGGTCGCTTGTGCCCGCGCACAACACGGCGATGGTGCCGGGGCGTTTGGGCAGCGGCGCGCGCTCCAGGGTGAGGCAGCGGGCCGCCGCGTGGTGTTGCGCCGGCTTGAACTGGCGTCGGAAGGCGCGGGCCTGCTCCGACGTGGCGCGGGTCACGAGCACGCGACCCTCATGCCGGTAAATCCGGGCGGCGATCTGCACCACTTGTTCGGGGGTTTTGCCCGCGCCAAGGATCACTTCGGGAAAGCCCTGGCGGAGCGCGCGGTGGGTGTCCACCTGAGCAAACCCCAGTTCGACGGATGGCGCGGCCTGGAACGCCTGGAGCGCCTCCGACAAGGAGACGCGCCCGTTCCGGAACCGTTCCAACAACGCTCTGGCTTCGGCGGCCGTCACGAATCCAACCTGCCAATCTCCACGCGCCGGGTCACGCCGTAAATCGCGCCAGCCGCCGGGCAACAGAGCTGCTCTAAAGTCCGGCCGATGGATGGGAGAACCAGGCCGGCAGCCCTGAAATCCGAAGCCCGAAACCCGAGATCCGAGAAATGGCTTGGTCCACGGGGCGGCTGCTCCGCAGAGGGTGCTCTGTGGATTCGGGACTTCGAACTTCGGATTTTTTTCGGCATTCGGTCTTCGGATTTCGGATTGGGAAGGGACCGAACCGACTTGCGAGCGGCCCTGGCCGGGTAATGTCCTGATTTCAAATGGGTGGCTGCGCCGCGGCGGCGGCGCAGGGCGGTGCGGCAGCACCGTCGCCACTAGACCTGGACCTGCCGCCCACCGCACTGGGCCTCCTGGCGGGTGCGCGGCCGCCGAATGGCCGCCGAATGGGTTGCGACGACCCGCTGCCCCGCGCTACTTTGCGCGCGCGTGATCAAGCGGGTTTGGTTCCTCACGGTTGCCTTGTTTTGGGTGACCATGAACGTCCTGCTCTGGCGCTCCGAGATGCGCGCCGGCAAGGACGCCGGCAGTCCCGTGCCGGCCGCCGCCGTCTGGGAGCGCGTCCTCACGGCGCCGGACGACTCGTCCCTGAACATTTTTCAGGCGGGCAAAAAGATGGGCAACTGCCGCTGGGTGCCGCGCGTGACGGAGGATCTGCCCGGCACCGACACCCCCACGGCGAACGATCCCGACGCCCCGGAAGGCCGGGTCAAACGCATCACCGGCTACGCGATCACGCTCGATGGCACGCTGGCAATCGACGACTCGCGCCAGCACCTGCGCTTCACCGCCGAGATCGGCCTCGACGCCCGGCAGCAGTGGCGGACCTTGCGGCTGCGCTTCATCCGCCGGCCCGATGCCTGGGAAATCTTCGCCGATGCCGCCGCCGAAACCGTCACGTTCCAGATGGGCGATCCGCCGAACGGGTGGGAGCGACGGCTGACGTTCGCGCAGCTTGCCCAACCGGAATCCGTACTCGCCGCCTTCGGTCTGCCGTTGCCGCCGGGCTGGCTCCAGACGCTGCTGCCGGCCGGCGCTCCCGGCGCCACGAACCGCCTCGCGCTCGATCTCCACTGGGAGGCCCGGACGGATTGGATGAACCTCGGCAGCGCCCGCGCCCGCGCCTACCAGGTCAAAGCGCGGTTGTTCGACAAATACGAAGTGGCGGTCACGATCAGCCGGGTGGGCGAAATTCTCCGGCTCGAACTGCCCAATCAAGTGCGCCTCGTGAGCGAAGCCCTGACCGGTCTCGGAGCCTCCCCGCGATGATCGAGCTGGTTCACCTGGTCAAGCGCTTCGGCGACCTCGTCGCCGTGGACGACGTTACCCTCACCGTGGCGCGCGGCGAGTTTTTCGCCTTGCTGGGCCCCAACGCGGCCGGCAAGACCACCACCATCAAAATCGTGGCCGGCCTCATGAAACCCACCGCCGGCGTGGCGCGCCTGGCCGGGTACGACGTGCAGACGCAGCCGCTCGAAGCCCGACGCCGGCTGGCTTACGTGCCGGACTTCCCGTTCTTGTACGACAAACTCACGCCGTTGGAATTTCTGCGTTTCACCGCGGAGTTGTTCCGCATGGATCCCGCCGCCGTCGAACGCGATACCGCCGACCTCATCGCCCGCTTCAACCTCGACGCCTACCTGGCCAAGCCGATCGAAAGCCTTTCGCAAGGCACCCGCCAGCGCGTGGCCATCGTCTCGGCCTTGCTGCACGCACCAGAAGTCTGCGTGCTGGACGAGCCCATGGTGGGCCTGGATCCGCATCACGCCCGCGTGTTGAAGGACACGTTGAAAGAGCGCTCGCAGCAGGGCGTCACCGTTTTTGTCTCCACGCACCAACTCAGCGTGGCCGAGGAAATGGCGGACCGGATCGGCATCATGCACGAGGGCCGGCTCATCGCGGTGGGCACGCGCGAGGAACTGCGCCGCCAGAGCGGCACGTCTGGGGCCCTGGAAGAAACCTTCCTGGCGCTCACCGCCCAGGAGGCGAACCTGGGCGAGGAAGCCGCCGCCCGTGCCCGATGAAACCGGCTCCGGACATTTCGGCCACGCGGAGCGCGGAAGGTCCCGACCTGTTCGCGCTGCTGGTCCGCACGAACCTGCGCCAGATGGGACGGCGCCTGCTCTCGCTGCGCGAACAATCGCGGCTGCTGACCAGCCTGATCGTGGTCTTCCTGGTCGGCTACGCGGCGATCGCGTTCGAGTTGTTTCAAATCGGCCTGCGCTTCGCCGGCAGCTTCCCCGGCCTGGGCCCGGTGCTCATCGAGCGAATGCTGTTTCTGCTGTTCGCCTTTCTGTTCGTGCTCTTGCTGCTGAGCAACCTGGTGATCAGCTACTCGAACCTGTTTCGCAACCGCGAGACCAGCTTCCTGCTGCCGCTGCCGATCCCGCCCGCGGTGATTTTCCGGTGGAAATTCCTCGAATCGCTGCTGCTGGCGTCCTGGGCGTTTCTGTTCCTGGTGGCGCCGTTGCTGGCGGCTTACGGATTGAACGCTGGCGTGGCCTGGCACTTCTACCCGATCACGCTGGTCTTTCTCGGCCTGTTCATCGCGCTGCCGGCGGCGGGCGGGGCGTGGCTGGCGGTGACGGTGGCGCGCTTCCTCGACCGGCGTTCCTTTCAAGTCATGGCGCTGGTGGTCGTGGCGGCGTTGATCACTTTTGCGGTGCTGAGTTTCCGCCCGGTGCAGGTCACCGACGAACAACTCGAAACCCGCGTGCTGGTGGTGCTGGATAATCTGCTGTCCCGGACGCGCTTTGCGCTCTTCCCGTTGCTGCCCAGTTACTGGCTCTCGGCCGGCGTGCAGCAATGGGCCGAAGGCGCGCTGGCGGGGGCGATCTTCTTCGGCCTGGTGTTGCTCAGCCACGTCCTGTTCTTCGGCACGCTCATGTTCACCCGCATGGGCGACTGGTTTTACGGGGCGGCCTCGACCGTGCAAAGCCGCGCCAGCGCGCTCGGCCAGTGGGCCTGGTTCCGCGCCTGGCAGGATCGGCGGGCGCGGGTGCGCCGGCGTCCGGGACCGCTGGAAGCGACCGCGGCGGCGCTGCCGTGGATTCCGCGGGACGTGCGCGCGCTGCTCGTGAAAGACATCCGCCTCTTCTGGCGCGACACCTCCCAGTGGGCGCAAACGGTGGTGCTCTTCGCCTTGCTCGCGGTGTACCTCCTGAACCTGCGGCACTTCAGCCGGCAGCTTAACAACCCGTTCTGGATCACCGTGGTCGCC
>JAKANS010000279.1 GCA_021823625.1 bacterium
CCACGGCCGTGCATCGGCGACGCCACTCCAACGGGTTCTGTCATCCAAGCCCAACGACTCGCAGCAAACGCCTTCGGAGCAGCGATTACCCATTACAAACGTCGAGGAACCTCTAATCTTGTTCGGCGATTTCATTCTGCTGACATCGAATCCCGATCTACAAACACCCGCCGGACTAAGGCGACCGCACACTGTAGAAGTGCTGAGTGCCATTGGTGGCTTGCGTGTCGGAGAATTGAAACTGGCCGGGAAGAATCTCCATCACACCGCCGCGCGCCGTCCAGTTGCTCAATGGGGTCGCAACATTCGTTGACGAATAAACCGTGAAGGCCGCGCCCGGAATGGGGACGCTCGTGAAACCAAACTGAAATGCGCCGCCTGGCGTTTTGGCCATTCCAGTCAGAGTCACCGCTGTCACCGTCCCCGGTGGCGAATCATACAATTCGGCACTTGAAACAAAATCAGTGTTCACACCGCCTGCGGCCAAAACTTTTCCATTGGGCAGCAGCGTCAAAGAATGCAGCCTGCGAGTGGTGAACAGCGGGCCGGTATTGGCCCACGTGCCGGTGGAGGGGTCGAATAATTCCGAGACGGAGAACGCCGTGTCGTAAACCTCGCCGCCTGCGGCGAGCACCTTGCCGTTTTGGAGCAAAGTCGCGCGGGTGTGGTAGCGTGGCGTGTTGAGAGCGCCGCTCACCGCCCATGTTCCGTTGGAAGGATCGTACACTTCGGTGTTGGCGGGAAGTTCCGGGTTGTCTCCCCAGCCGCCGATCGCCAAGACCTTTCCGTTGGACAGCACAGCCATCGTGAAATCGGCTCGCTCGTGAGCCATGCTGCCCGTTCCAGTCCACAGGCCGTTGGATGGACTGTAAATCTCGGCGCTCGCGAGCGGGATGTCCCTCACCGGCTGTCCCCCAGCGGCCAATACGTTGCCATTGGACAAAAGCACCGTAGCGAAACCGGCGCGATTGGTGGTCATCGCGCCGGTTGCCGTCCAAGTTCCAGCGGACGGGTCATACACCTCGGCGTTCTTGATGCCGGCAAAATTATCGTCTGAGCCGCCCGTCACCAGCACTTTCCCGGTCGCCAGAAGGACTGCCTGATGGTAGGCACGCGGAGTAATCATCGAACCCGTGTTCGTCCACAATCCGGTTGCCGGGTCGTACAGTTCTGCGTTGGCAAGAACGTTGGTGAACCTGCTGTTGGGCCAACCGCCGGTGACCAGAACCTTTCCATTCAGCAGCAAGGTCGCCGTGTGAACAAACCGGTTGGTGGACATCGCGCCGGTGTTGGTCCATGTCCCCGTGGCGGGAATGAACAACTCCGCGCGGTTGGTCACGCCGCTGGCGGCCTGCCCTCCTGTGATCAGCACCTTCCCATTCGGTAGCAAGGTGCTTGTGTGAAACAAAGTGGCAGTCTTCAGAGAACCTGCGTTGGTCCAAGAAGCGGCTTTAACCGATTGATTGAGCGCAAGCGCGGCCGTTACCACTGTGAATCGCACAAAACTCTTTAGGGTGGGCCGCATGTTCGAGGGCCGTTGGCTTTGTGATTTCATTTGTTGTTGTCGGGTCGCTTCTGGTGACGAACGGTCAGCACGCCGCGAGCGTGGTCGCCGAACGACCGAACTGAGCGACAGCCGCCCCGCCGTGGTGACAACCGCGACCCCCAACCACCAGAGCGCGTCGCCGAAGCCCGCGACGCTCGAACGGCGAAGCGGGGCGGCTGTTAGATGTCATGTTGGGTTGAACGGCGGCACCACTCGGTGCCACCCTGATTGCTGATATGAACAAACAATACATGCTCAACCCCAACACGACACTCCCGACCGTAACCACAACCTCCGCCCCACACAAGCCCGTTGTGGCGCCCCCGCGCCAGCCCTTGCCCCGGCCGATCCTCGCCGCGAACAAACCCCGCCTCCACCTCGGCCGGGACGTCCCCCTCGAATTCATCATGGCCGTGGCCCAGCGCGATCACGCCAGTCCGCAGGCCCCGCGCAAATTCACCCGCGAACAACTCGTCGCCCAAGTCCGCCAGTGGGTGGCGGAAGGCCTCCAGGTCTTCTGCGTCCAGGAATCCTGCGGCTTTGGCTTCGTCCTCCCCCGCGGCCTCGTCGCCGCCGGCGCACAATCCTTCCTCATCACCCCCATCGCCCTCAACGGCCAGCGCAAGACCGACAAGCTCGACGCCCGCGCCCTCGGCCTGCGCCTCTCCCGCTGGTTGGACGGCAACACGGACGAACTGGCCCCCATCCGCATCCCCACCGAGGCCGAGCAGCGCCGCCGCGAAACTACCCGCCGCCGCCAGTTCCTCGTCCGCCAGCGCCGCCAGTTCGCCAACCGCGGCCACGGCCAAGCCGCCGAATCCGCCCATCTCAAACTCCCGCACCGCTGGTGGGGCGCGCGCCACTGGCCCCAGCTCGCCGCCCTCGATCCCTGGCGGCGCGGCGTGCTGGAAAAACTGCGCGACCTCATTCTCGCCGTCGAAACCCAGCGCACCGCCCTGGAAACCGAACTCACCGCCCGCCTGCAAGCCCCGCCCCGCCCCAAGGGCCTGGGCGAACTGACCCTGGCCACCCTGGACGGCGAAGTGTGCGACTGGGGCCGCTTCGGCAACCGCAAACACATGGGCAGCTACACCGGCTGCGGTCCGGGCGAGCACAGTTCCGGCGGCCAGCGGCGGCTGGGCAGCATTGACCGGCTGGGCAACGCCCGCGTGCGCGCCCTGCTGGGGGAAGCCGTCTGGCGCTTTCTTCTGTGGCAGCCGCACTGGAAAGCCGCCCTGCGGCTGAAAGTGAAACTGGCCGCCGGCCCGGCGCTGAAGAAGAAAACGGTGGTGGCCTTGGCCCGCCAACTGGCCATTGACCTGTGGCGCTGGCGCCCGGGCCGGGCCACGCTGGCAGACCTGGGCTGGATCGCCGCGTAACCTCTCCCCCCTCCCCCCAACCTTGGCCTCGGCCACTTCCCCAAAACAAACCGTGCGACCCTTTGCGACCGGGCGAGTCCTGTCCGTGACTGGAGCTGGGGAACCCAGCGTTCCCCCGTGCGTTAGAGGGGACGGACTCCCCGGTCGCCGCCGTCACTCTCGAATGACCTATTGGGCGTTGAGCTACGGCTCAACTGCTCGGATAGGAGCGGGTGTGGGATCCTCTGGCCCGGCACATATCCATGCGGCGACCCCGGTCAGCAAGACTCATGCGACGAACGGGCGGAAGAACCCCTCCCTAGTGGAGGAGAAAGGAATCGCTTTGAAGAAGAAGCGGTGAGCCAGGCCCAGGGCGGAGCCAACGCGGCGGGCGGCCGGGGAACCCACCGCTGGCGCGCGCGCCTCAGCTCCGCTGCCGCTGCGCTCCGCGCGTCGGACGTCTCACCCCAACAAACCAAACAAAAATCTCCAACCCTCTTGACAACCCTCATAGGCGCTCCAGTGATTTTGTTCGGCGATTACTTGAGATCAAATGTCTTGCCGTCTGGAAGTGTGACTTTACCGGCCCCGGACAAGTGGACCAAACCTGTGCCTTCGAGAACCCCGAAGAACATTGGCTCGTCTCCGCTGCCCTGGGAAACGACCCCACCGAGCCATTCGTATTTCAGGCCGTCAGTCCGAAAGCCGATTATCGAGCCATCACCTGTTGGGCTAACCATCACACCGCTACCATCAAATGAGACGCTGTTCCCGCCAGGCGTGCTGCCTCCCGTGAGGGGTGAGAACCAGCCAAGTGACGTGAACTTCTCGCCCTTCTTGGCGAAATATCCGATGACGCCCTTATCCGGGTTTCGTTTGGTCCACGACTGCCACCGCTGGCCAAGGACATCGAAAGGAATCGTCGCGGCTGGCTTCGATTTCTTGTCCCCGATCGCCACAAACTTGTCTTGCAGACTGCACCCCAGTTTGGCCTCCTGTGCGTATTTGCCGTCAGGAAACTTCTTGAGGAAATCCTGGAGCGATTGCTTGTTTAGCGAGTCAACGCGCTCCCAGGCATTGGCCTCTGGAGTTTTTTCTTCCTCCGCTGCAGCGCACGTTGAACTACAGACTGCTGCGGCTGCGAGGCAGCAGGCCAGTCTAGTCACGAACATTGTTTTCATCGTTTTTGGTTCCTTTCGCGGGCATTTGGTTTTTCGTCCTGCGAAGATGTGCGCCCGCGGTTCAAGAACGTTTGTCGTGGGTAAAAGCGAGGGAAACGGATAGACGGTGGGCAGTATGATTCCCGAGCAAGTGTTTCCTCAGATTCTGGCGCTGGGCGAAGCCTGGCAGGTGACCCGTGTGGACTATGTGGAAGCCGGGCGGAAAGTGACGATCCGCGTGGAGGAGACGCCACAGGTGTGGGCGAGCCTGGAATGTCCGCATTGCGGGCGACGGCACGTGTGCGGCTACGACCCTGCGCCGGAACGGCGGTGGCGGCATCCGAATGTCTGCCCGTTGGAATCGGAGATCGTGTGCGCGCTGCCCCGGGGGCAGTGCCGCGACTGCCAGAAGGTGTTT
>JAKANS010000280.1 GCA_021823625.1 bacterium
CGCCCGCTGCGCAAGGTGTCCACACTGACGCCCCAATCGCGCGCCACGTCGCGAAAAGGCTTCCCGCCGGTCAACGCCAGTTCCAACGCCTGTTGGCGAAAGGCAGCGTCATACGGTTTGTGAGTTCGTGGCATAGGTCGTCGCTTTCTGTTTACCACTCCGCCTCACCTGTCTGCAAAATCGAAGAAACCTCAGCGGGGCCGCCCTGGTCACGCCCGTCCCGTGGTCGCTACCACCGCCTCCGGCACGGTCTCCACGCTCTCGTAGTTCTTTGATTCCCACCGCCACTTACCCACGAAAAACCGCGAATATCCTTTCCAGGAGGAGATCCGGGGACGATCACTTCAAGACACTGTTGCTCACATGGAGGAAGCTTAGCTTTGACCCACTTGAAGAGTTGTGCGTACTCGTCGTTGTCGAAAGCCAGATTCTGTATCGTCGTGTCCCACGAAGGCGAACCTTCAGCCCAATCGAAACGCTGCAGCGCCTGCACTGCAGTTAGGCGCAGCGTTCCTTGGAGAATCAGTAGTAACTCTGGCAATCGCATGTAAGGGCGCATCTCACTTTCTTGCAACTCCGGTGGGAATTCCGAGGAAAACCGGAGATTTGCCTTGGGATCTCTGGGTGAAATCATGTGAATTCCCTCGGAAAACGGAGGGGGTGCAAGAAACTGAGATGCGCCCCGCACGTAACGCCAAAGAGGCTTCTCATCGACTTTCAGCAGATCATTGGCGATCATGGAGCGGTTCATCTGGATCTCGCTTGTTGTTGTACGCAGTAAACTGCCCTGCTGCGAGCGTGGCCATCCCGCGCAGCATGTCAATTCAGTTTCCATCCACCCCAAGGTCCGGTGTATGGAGCGAGGGTTCCTGCGTTGTGCTGCACGGGGGAGTACGTCCGGCCAGTGGGAAACCGTGAGCCTTCATCATGGCTACTCCGTGCCTGGTTTTCAGGGTTACTGTGACCCGTCGCGATCGGGTACGAGATGGAATTCGTGATTGCCGACGTGTCGGGCGCAAGCTGCGCAGGCCCAACGGTAATCCTTCACCCAACTACATCCTCGGCAAGTACACCACCAAGTCCGCCCAGTCCCACTCGGAGGCTTCGCGCCAGAAGTCCGTCAGCAGTCGGGCTTGGGCGCCATAGGCAATCCGCGATACGGTCCGACGGAAGAGAATCACGCCAGAATGCCCGACGCCTTCACGGGTGAGCACGCCGGCATGGTGCGCCAGCGAACTGCGGTCGAAGCTGACCAGGATCAGGTCTTCGTCCCGCAGCGTCATCAGCAGCGCCGGGTCTTTCAGTTGCAGGCAAGCGCCGTCGCGCCAGTTGGCGATGTGCGCCAGTGGAAATTGAGGGTCGAGCTTCAGGCACGCGGCGTACAGGCCGTGCGAGACGTTTTCGTCCGCCAGCAACCGCGGTTTCATGAAGCCGATTCGGCAGCGCGATGCGCGGCGACTTCTGCCGGAAACGCCTTGGCAAACGCGAGGGCGCATCGAACTACGCTGGGTGGCCAGCGAAAATGCCGCGCGGTCTTTTCCACACTCCTGGTTTCGCGGTGCACATCCTCGACTTCCCAGACCGCGACGCGATGCCCGAGGATGTAGGCCTCGCGTCCGCCGGCCGCGTCGCGGAATCCGATGCCGGGGTATTCCTCCTCCAGCGCCTTTTCCTGCAGGTAGAGGCTGCTGAGGGTGGAAACTTCCAGCTTCTTGCGGCGCGCCTGGCGGGCAAGCAGCGGGGCCAAGTCTTCTTCGATGCGACAAGACTGAACAATGGTTGCCATAACCGGGAGAGAGTTGTTTACAACGTAAACGGAGTCAAGCCGACAATTGAATGTTGCGATGATTGGGGCGCGAAGTCCACACTCCAAGCCGTAACCGTTGACTTGAACCGCCATGAAGCGATTTTTGCTCCTGCTCGCCGCGCTGGTCGTCCTTGGATGTGCCGTCGCCGGCGACGCCGCCCCGGCCCGCCCGAACATCCTTTGGCTCACGTGTGAGGACATCGGGCCGCAGCTCGGCGCTTACGGCGACGCGTTTGCCACCACGCCGAACCTCGACCGGCTGGCCGCCCGGGGCATGATCTGCACGCGCGCCTGGTCGTGCGGCCCGGTTTGTGCGCCGGCGCGTACCACCATCATCTCCGGCCTGCACGCGCCGTCGCTGGGTGCCGAGCACATGCGGAGCCTAGTGCCGATGCCGGAGGGTTTCCGCATGTACCCTCAGTACTTGCGGGCCGCTGGCTATTACTGCACGAACAACGACAAGGAAGACTACAATCTCGAGAAACCCGGCCGCGTTTGGGATGAATCATCGCGGCGCGCCCATTGGAAAAACCGCCCCCAGGGCCAGCCGTTCTTCGCCGTTTTCAATTACACCGTGACGCATGAGAGCCAGATTCGGAAGCGCCCGCACACTCCCGTCCACGACCCCGCCAAAATCCGCGTGCCGGCGTACCATCCTGACACGCCGGAAGTCCGCCAGGATTGGGCGCAGTACTACGACAAGATCACCGAGATGGACGCGCAGGCGGGAAAGAGCCTCCGCGAGTTGGCGGAAGCCGGGTTGGCCGAAGACACGATTGTGTTTTTCTACGGCGACCACGGACCGGGCATGCCGCGCTGCAAACGGTTTCCGTACAACTCCGGCTTGCAGGTCCCGCTGATCGTGTATGTGCCGGAGAAATGGCGGTCGCTCGCGCCCGCGGACTACCGGCCCGGTGGCAAGTCGGATCGACTCGTAAGCTTTATCGATCTGGCGCCGACCGTTCTCAGCCTCGCGAGCGTCAAGCCGCCGGACACGATGCAAGGCGTCGCGTTTATGGGGCGGTACGCAGCACCGGCCCCCGCCTTCAACTTCGGATTCCGCGGCCGCATGGATGAGCGCTACGACTTAGTCCGCAGCGCGACGGACGGTCGGTACGTTTACCTGCGCAACTACCTGCCGCAACTCCCCCACGGCCAGCACGTGGCCTACATGTTCGAGACGCCGACGACCCAGGTCTGGAAACGGCTCTTCGACGAAGGCAAGTTGCCGCCCGCGCAGGCTTATTTCTGGCAGCGCAAGGCGCCCGAGGAACTCTACGATCTCCGAACTGACCTGGACGAAGTCAAGAACTTGGTGGCATCGGACGCGGCGCAGCCAGCGCTGAAACGGCTGCGGAGGGCGCTCCGCGCGCACTTGCTCGCAACGCGCGACCTGGGTTTCCTGCCCGAAGCCGAGCGCGAACGGCGTCGCGGCAGTGATGCGCCCTACACTTTTGGACACGACGACCGTCGATATCCGCTCGAACGCATACTCGAAGCGGCCGAAGTGGCGTCCGCCGGCGGGGCAAAGTCGGCGTCGCAGCTTCGCGCCTGGCTCAACGACCCCGAACCGGGGGTCCGGTACTGGGCCGTGCTGGGCCACCGGATTCGTGGCGGAGCCGCGGTCAAGGCGGCGCGCGCGGACCTGCTGCGGTTGCTTCAGGACGAATCGCCTTCGGTGCGCATCGCGGCGGCGGAGGCTTTGGGATATTTCGGTGACTCCGCTGACGTCGAGGCTGCACTCCAGGTCCTGGTCGGACTTGCCCGCCTCGATGCCAAACGCGAGTTCGTGGCCGTGGAGGCGCTGAACGCGATGGATGCTTTGGGCGCGAAGGTGCGGCCAGTCTTGCCGCTCGTGAAGCAACTTCCCACCAACCAGCCGGGCATTCCCGCTCGAATGCAGGAGTACGTGCCGCGGCTGATTCGGGACATCTTGGAGCGGGACTGATGCGCGGCTCGAGGCCACTTTATCCTTATCCATGCAGTTGGCCTTCACGCCCGCCCTCACCCTGGCCCTCTTGTATCTGGTTTTCCATCTAGCTTGCCCGGGATCGGCAGGCGGGAAGGCGGTGGCGCGGACGAGCTCGTTACCCTCTGGCCCGGGGCTTTACCCCAGTGCGCGGGGAGCCCGAGCCGTTCGTGCCCGGGGCCTGAACTCGAACCGTTGATAGAGCGGCCCGCCAAGGCCAGCTCGCCTTTACAAGAATGAGCCCGAACACTGCCACCACCCTCTACGCGGGCTTGGACCTCGCCAAGCTCAACCTGCAACTGCACCTGGCCGGTCGTATCCAGGACCTGCCTTCCCCCCCCCGCCGGCCATCGCGGCGCGGCATGAAGCGGGTGTGCCCGTCAGCGTCCTGAATCCCGCTCGGGTCCGGCACTTCGCCCGCGCCCCCGGCCAGCGGGCCAAGACCGATGACCTCGATGCGGCCCTCCTCACCGCCTACGGTCAGGCCTTGCAGCCCAGACCCACGGCCCCCCGCACCGCCCCGGAACAGCCGTTGGCCGAACCGATCCGCCGCCGGGGGGCAAGTAGTGGAAATCCTCGGGGCCCAACGGCAGCAGGCCGAACGCCTCCGCCTGCCGACGCTGCGTCGCCAAGCCCCCCGCCGCGTGCGCCGCTTGGAACGGGAGCGGGA
>JAKANS010000281.1 GCA_021823625.1 bacterium
GCGGGGCTGTCGTGGCGCGGTTGCCTCAGGCGCGCCAGGTGGATTTTCGCAAGGCCAGTCAACGCCTGGGGGCCAACGACGGCGTGTTTCTCTGGCGCAAGGGCATGCCGCAATCCCCCCTTCTGACTCCGGAACCGTGGGCCGCATTGCCGGCGGAGATCCGCGTGCGGATCATCCGTTGCAGCGCCGTCGGCCGGGGCTTCCGCCCCCAGCCAATCGGATCGGTCAGGCACACGGCGGGCCGCACCTTGCTGGCCGTCATGTCATCGAAAGGAAAAGGAACCAGGACGATTCTACCCTTGGTCATGGAACGGTCCGCCATCGGTTGCGGTGTAGATGTCCTCGGCGGCATCCTTTAAGAAATCGAACGCGGGGCTGGTCCCGAAGGCATTCGTCCAGGCAGTCTCGGTGATGTCCGATTCCTCCGGCACAAGCACAAGCACTCTGACGCGACTGTGTCCGGCAATGGGCAGCGGCTTGTCCAGGCGCAACTGATGCTGTGCGTCCACAACCCCGGTAGTTTCGATCACGTTCATGACCAAGACAATGTTGCCGCTGCCAGCCCAAAGACAAGTTCTTATGAAGGGGGCGAGTGGCCATCGCCATCGGCCACCCATTGTGACAATTGCCTTTGTCAGACCCCCAATCTTCCTGCCGCCGCCCCAAGCCGCTCGCCCTACGCGAGTCCCGCCGTTTCCGGGAAGCCGCAGAGGAGGTTGAAGGCTTGGACGGCCTGGCCGCTGGCGCCTTTGACGATGTTGTCCTCCGCGCTGATCACCAACAGCCGGCCAGTGCGCGCGTCCACGCGCCAGGCCAGTTCGAGAACATTGGTGCCGACCACGTTCTTGGTATCCGGCAACGCCTTGCCTTCGAGCAGCCGCACGAACGGTTCGTTCGCATACGCCGCGCGGTAGCAGGCCGCCACTTCCTCGGCGAAGGCCGCGGCCGGTTCCGCGCCGGCGACGGCTTTGGCCGGCGTCAGGTAAAGCGTCGTGAGAATGCCGCGATTCACCGGGATCAGGTGCGGCGTGAACTGGATCGTCACGGCGCACCCGGCGGCGAGCGCCAGTTCCTGTTCGATCTCGGACAAGTGGCGGTGCTTCGGCACGCCGTAGGCGCGGACGCTTTCGTTGCACTCGACGAAGAGGTAGTCCAACTCGGCCTTGCGCCCGGCGCCGCTTACGCCGCTGAGCGAATCGGCGATGATGCTCCCGGGCTGGATCAAACCGGCGCGCAGCAGCGGCAGGGTCGGCAACAAAACGCTGGTCGGATAACACCCCGGCGAGGCGATCAGCGAGGCGCCGCGGATGGCGTCGCGATAGAATTCCGGCAGGCCATAAACGGCCTTCGCGAGCAACTCCGGCGCGGGATGGTCGTGGGCGTAGAACTCTTGGTACACCGCGGCGCTGCGCAGCCGGAAGTCGGCGCTGAGGTCGATCACCTGGCAGCCGGCTTTGAGCAGCGGGATGGCGTACTCCGCCGCCACGCCGTGCGGCAACGCCAGGAAGACCACCTGCGCCTGGCGGGCGAGGAGTTCCGCGTTTGGCTCGGTGAACCGCAGCGTTTTCGCGCGCGGATGGCTGGCGAATTTCGGAAACACCTGCGCCACCGTCAGGCCGGCCCGCTGGCGCGAGGTGACCGCCGTCAGCTCGGCGTGCGGGTGGTTCAACAGCAAGCGCACCAGTTCTTCGCCGGAATAACCCGAGGCCCCGACGATGGCGACCTTGACCGGCGGTGGCGTGGCGGCTGGACCGTTCGATTGCGTGTGCGAACTCATGATTGGCGAAGGCGGCGCGAGCGCCCCCGATGGCGGTGCAGGGTGCGAACGCCGGCGCCGCTTGGCAAGCCGGAGAGTGAAGGCCGGGCAACAGACTCGCAGACCGGTTGACCGCGTTCGCCAAAAGCAAGCGAGCCCTGGCGAGATGCCAGGGCTCGGCGCGAGTCGGTTCGGAAAGCGAACGCCGCGGGATCAGGCGTGGCCGTGCAGTTCTTCGCGGGCCTTCTTGGCCTCGGCGATGATTTTGGCTTCCAGTTCCTTCGGCATCTCCTCGTAGTGGTCGAACTCCTCTTTGTGCACCGCGCGACCGCCGGTGAGCGAGCGGAGCACGGTGGAGTATTGGTAGAGTTCCATCGCCGGCACCTGGGCCTTGATGACCTGGTAACCGCCGTCGGTGTCCATGCCCAGAATCTTGCCGCGCCGGCTGGAAAGGTCGCCGATCACGTTGCCCATGCCGTCGTCGGGCACTTTGATTTCGACGGTGTGGATCGGTTCGAGCAGGCAGGGCCGCGCGGCCTGGAAGGCTTCGCGGAAGGCTTCCTTGCCGGCGATCTGGAAGGCCACATCCTTCGAGTCCACCGGATGCATCTTACCGTCGTAGAAGTCGATCTTCAGGTCCACGGCGCGGTACCCGGCGAGGACGCCTTCGGTGCAGGCGGAGTTCACGCCTTTCTCGACCGACGGCACGAATGCGCGATCCACGTTCTGGCCGACGAGGCTTTCCGTGAACTCGACGCCGCTGCCGCGGGCAAGCGGTTCGACGCGCATCCAGACCTCGGCAAACTGGCCGGCGCCGCCGGTTTGTTTCTTGTGGCGGTACTTGGATTCGCCGCGGGCCTTGATCGTCTCGCGGAAACGGATCTTCGGGGCGACCAGGTCGAAATCCACCTTGTAGCGCGTGCGCAGCCGCTCGGAGATGACTTGCAGGTGCAATTCGCCCTGGCCGGACAGCACGGTCTGGTGCAGCTCGGAATCGACCGAGTAATGGAAGGTCGGGTCCTCATTCGCGAGCGCGGCGAGGCCTTGCGCGACCTTGTCTTCCTCACCCTTGGACTTGAGCTTGAGCGCGGCGTGGATGTTCGGCTTCGGGAACTCGACCTTGGGCAGGCGCACGTTGTGGTCGGGCGAGCACAGCGTGTTGCCGGTGTGCGTGTCCTTGAGTTTCACGGTCACGCCGATGTCGCCCGCGGCCAGGGTTGTCACGGGCGTGCGGGTCTTGCCGTTGAGGAGCGAGATCTGACCAATGCGCTCGGTGGTGTGGCGGTCGGTGTTGAACAGGTCCTGGCCGAACCGGGCGGTGCCCGAATAAACGCGGAAGAAGGAGACTTCGCCGATGTGCGCCTCGTTGAGTGTCTTGAAGACGTAAACGACGGTGTTCGGGTCGGTCAGGGCCACGTCCACGGGATTGTCGTTGCCGTCCAGGGCGCCGACTTTTACGCGGTCCACCGGCGAGGAGCCATATTTGGCAATGAAGTCCATCAACCGGGCCACACCGACGTTCGTCTCCGCCGCGGTGCAGAACACCGGGATGATCTCCGCCTTCTGGAAGGCCGTATGCACGCCGGCGCGCATTTCCTCCTCGGAAAGGCCGCCTTGCTCGAAGAATTTTTCGAGCAATTTGTCGTCCGCCTCCGCCGTGTGCTCGATGAGTTCCTGGTGGAGCGCCTTGGCCTTGTCGGCCCACTCGCCTTCGGCGGGCACCTCACCGTACTTGCCGCTGCCGTCGGGCGCGTAGGTGATGATCTCGCTGCGCATCACGTCCAGCACCTTGTGGAAGCCCACGCCCTGGTCGATCGGCAGCGCCATCGGGAACACTTTCGGGCCGAAGCGCTCCTTGAGCTGGGCCAGCACGCGGTCGAAGTCCGCGTGTTCCTTGTCCACCATGTTTACGACCACCGCCTTCGGAATGCTGAAGTCGGTGGCGTACTTCCAGGCCTGCTCGGTACCCAAGCCCAGGCCGTCCACGGCATGCACGGTGATCAACGAGAAATCGCAGACCCGCAGCGCGCCCAGGGCCTCGCTGCTGAAGTCCAGGTAGCCGGGGGTGTCGATGAGGTTGAACTTCTTCCCCAGCCATTCGGTGTTCAGCAGCGTGGCGTGGATCGAGATCTTCCGCTTTTGCTCGCTCTCGTGGTAATCGGACACCGTGGTGCCGTTGGCGATGCTGCCCAGCCGGCCGATGGTGCCGCCGCAGACCAACATGCACTCGCTCAGCATGGTCTTGCCGCTGGTGGCGTGGCCCACGATCGCGAAATTTCGGATGTCACCTGACGAGTACTCTTTCATGGTTCGCGCTTTTTCAGCTCAACAATATGTCGTGTGAGGCGCTGTTTTAGGGGAAATCGGGGCAGTCGCCAACAAATCTTCGCAGGAAAGAACATCAGGATGGCTGCGGGGCGGGCTCCGAGCCGCGGCCAGATCCCGAAACCTTGCCGCCGTGCGTGGCCCTTCCTTTGCGGGTGAAAGCCGGTTCCGGGCACCCGGCCTGCGTGAACCAGGGCTCGGCCGGAGTCCCACCTGGGAACTGCCACGGAGTCGCGGAGACACCGAGATCCAATGAGGAACTCAGGAACTCAGGAACTCAGGAACCGCAGTCTGGGGTTTCCGGCTTTCCTGCGTTCCTCATTCAAACTCCAAGCCCCTGTGCCTCCGTGGCTGGAATGGCTGC
>JAKANS010000004.1 GCA_021823625.1 bacterium
CAGTTCGTCCAGCGCGGCGGTGCGGTGGCGGGCCGTCGTCACCACCTGCCAGCCCTCTGCGAGCAGCCGAGCGCAAATCGCCAGGCCCAGCCCCCGGGACCCGCCCGTGACGAGGGCCCGTTTCATCTTACTTGTCTCATGTTCGCTCCGCTGCCATCCTCTGACGTCTGCCCCTCCTCCCTGCCGCGCCGACTAAGGCTCGAGTTTCAAGGCCAGCGCCACCAGTTGACGGAAGTCCGGCAACCGCTCTCGCACGAGGTTTTCCACCAGTTCCAGGTCCAACTGCCGGTAATTGTGAATGGCGATGTTGCGAAAGCCCACCATCGCCGCCAGGGAATCCGCCAGCGTCGCGGGCAGGACTTGGTTCTGCCGCAGAATTTCAAACGCCTCCCGGCTTTCCTGCGGCACTCCCAGACGGCGCATCCGAATCACCCGCAGCGCCAGGTCAATGCTCGCCTGACAAGCCCGTTCCAGGTTCAGCAGGATGGAATCCTGCTTCGTCCAGTTCTCATGGAGGTTTTCCGACCGGCCGCCATATTCCTCGTCGATCCGACGCAGACAGCGCTCGATGATCTCGGCCTTGGCTAAAATGACGTCATCGGCCATACACACTCCCCCGCTGCCGAATGTCCGCCAGCAACTCCCGGCGCTCCTCATTGAGCTGGCAATACTTGGCCAGTCCGGTCACCTCAAACCTGGCCACCGCCACCGGATCCCGGGCAAATAACAGCCGCCCCGACCCAATCACCTGCGCCAGCAGCACCGTGTTGGCGGACGCCAAATCCACCAAATCCACCTCGCGATGCAATCGCCGGGCGCACGCCGTCGCGAGGGCATACTGAGTTTGCGGCGGCAGCGATTCCCCCGCCAGCACCGCGAGGTCCACATCACTTCCCTCGTATTCCGTGCCTTGGGCGAACGAACCAAAGAGATAGACCGCTTGCAGGTCACGAATGCCCTGTTGCAGCAACTCCAGCACCGCCTGCCAGTCGGCGTCCCGAATCGAATCGTCGAAATACAATCTGGGTTCCTGGGCTCGCCCGCATCCCGACCTTCTCTCCCAGGAGAAGGAGGCGCCCTCCTCCATTCTCTGTCTCTGCGCTTTCTCCTCCCCCCGGCTTACCGCACCCTCCGCTTGGCGTTCCGCGCGGGCGCCAGTTCGTCCACGACCCAGTCGCGGGGCCAGCCGGCCTTGGGGAGCCGCGGAAACAGGCAGGCCTCCAATCTCCGCCGCAACTCACCCGGATCCTCGCCCGGCACCGGCGCGTACCGCAAACAAACCACCTGCCCGGTCACCGGGCTGGACTCCGCCACCGCGACCGCCCGCGCCACACCCGGCACCTCCTCGGCCAGGCGACCGACCTCCGCCAGATTGACTTTGGTGCCCGCCACGTTCGCCACCTGGTCGGCGCGGCCGATGACCCGCAGCAGTCCCGCCCGAACCTCCACCTGGTCGCCCGTGGAGCGCCAGCCTCGTTCGTCGCGGACCTCCAGCACCCCGTCCGGCACGCGCCATTCCAACCCGCGCCGGTTCAACGCGTCCACTTCATACCAGCCATCCCGTCGCTGGGTCTTCAGCAGCACGCCAAACTCCGCCGCCGCGTAGATCGCCGCAAAGCGCGCCCCGGGCCAGCGCGCGGACAACCGCTGACCGAGCGCCGGCCGCAGCGGCTCGCCTCCCAGGCTGACTTGCCGGGGCGTCCACGCGGCGCCTTCGCCGGGCTCGTTCTGCAGCAACAAGTCGAAAAATGTCGGCGTGGCCGACACGGCGTCAACCCGCTCCTCCTGGAGCGTCCGCCAAAGTCCCGGCCCAGCGCCACGCAGCGAGACCGCCCGGCCCGCGTTGGCCCAGGCCTGGACCGCCACCTGTACGCCGGCGAAACTCCACGGATCGAAAGGCGCGGCCCAGACCCAACCTCTGACTGAGGGCTGGCGACTTGCGGCCGCCTTGAAATCCGGCCAGCGCCGCCAGACCAGCTTGGGCGTCCCGGTGGAACCCGACGATGTGACCCCCATCCACGGACCGCCCGCGACCGGCACTGCCGCCCGGCACACCGCCGCCGCCGCCGGAGGCAAGACCGCGACCGAGTGTCCGGCCTCGAGGGCTACAAACCCAGGCGAAAGCTCGTCGAGCCCCCGCGGACGCACCTCGCGGATTTCCACGCTTGGAGCTGATTTCACGGCACTGTGCCGGGTGCGGATGGACTCACGCTCTTCCCTGCGCCCCGCGGTTTGCCGCCGCCGCCACCTGCCCCCGGACATCGTTCCAAGTGCGTGGGACCTGCGGCGCGTCGAAGGGCGACACCCCGAACTCCCGCTCGATCGCCACCATCAACTCCGCAAGGTCGAGCGAGTCCAGCCGCAACTCCGGCGCCAGCAACCGCGCCTCGAAGTCAAGCCGCTGAGGCTGCCCCCCGTTCCGGCGGTGCACCGCCAGCACCAAGGCCTCCAGGGACGTTTGAGCCGAACGCATCAGCAGGGTTCGAAATCCTAAACGACTCGCGAGCACCGCTCGCGCCGTCGTTTCCATGAAGCCTGTCAGGTCGCCCAAGCAGGGTTCCCCGAGGCAGGGCCCGCTGTCCCAGCGGGCCGTTCCTTGTTGCGGGCGGCTCTCCGAGCCGCCCGCAAACCGACCTTTTCCTCAGCCAACCCGCTCCGCCTCCAAGGCCGTCGCGTTGGCCAATTCCATCGTGTCCTCCCCCATCCGCATCGCGTAAATCCGGCGCGCCGTCAACTGTTCCACCACCCGGTCGGGGACCGCCCAACTGCCCAGCACCGCAATCAGCCGCTTCCCCCGGTACTCCGGGAAGAACTCGAAGAACGCGCCCACCTTGCCCGCAAAGGCTTCCACGTGTTCGATCCGCGGCGTGGACTTCGCCTCGCCCAGAATCACCGCCTCCGGCCCCACCACCAGCGTGTCGAACTCGTCCTCCACATCGGGCCGGAGCGCACTGCGCCGGCACCGCCGAATCATGAAATCCTCAATCCGCCCAAACTGGAAATGCTCGCGCGCCAGCCGGCGCAGGTTCGGCGCCAGAATGTCTTCCACGATCGTCCCCATCTTGTTGGCCAACTCGCCCCATTTCTTGTCCAACTCCCGCTTGGACTGACGCATTTCGTCTTGAAACCGCGCCAAGCGTGCCTCGGCCAAACGGTTTCGCTCTTCAGCCGCCTGGTGTCGTGCCTCGGCCAAACGGTTTCGCGCCTCGGCGGCCTGGTCGCGGTCCTTGGCCTGCTTGTTGAGCAACGCCATCCCGGCCATGAACTGGCCGAACATCGCTTCCAGCCACTCCACCCGGTCTTCAACAGTCGCATAAGCCATAACGCCCTCACAATAACGCCAACCGGCATTCCCGGCAAGAACCCTCGCGCGCCCGGCCCGGCGCCTCGGACGCCTCGGAGAAACGTCCCCACCTTCCGCCGTTGGAATTGCCACCGAGAGGCAAAAAGCTCAAAAGCAAAGGAAGCCGGCGCCAAGAAGCCTCGTTCACTCGCCAGGTAAAGCAGGATCATCCCTCGAAACCAGCGTCCCCGGCCCTGTTTCCGCGCTTTTTGTGTCTTTTCGTGGCTCTTCAACCTAAACCGGAACGGCCGTTAAAATTCGGGTGGAACGGGCCAGTGGCCCGTTCTGGCGGGCTACCAGCCCGCCCGGCGGAGGCCAACCCGGGACACGATTCGGTAACTCCCCTCGGTGGGCAAAACTCGGCGGCAAGTTGCCGCCGGGCACGGCCAGGTTGGCCGTGCCACCTAATCCAATGACATGGTTCCGGCTAAAAGCCGCCGTTGAGTTGCCATAAAAAAACACAAAAGGCGCATCACTGCTGGCGGCTTTCACGTTTTTGCGGTTGGCGATGACTCACCCACCAGGTGAAACAAAATCAAGCTGTCAAACTCTCGTCCCAAACCTTTTTCTCTGTGTTTTTAGCGCCTCTTCGCGACTATTTCTACTGCGGGATTTAGGTTCAATTGCGGTTTCCGGAATCCTGTGGAGAGCACACGCGCCCCGCGTGTCGCGTTCGGCGCCCTCGCCGCCCCCCCCCAGCGCGGGCTCTCAGATCCGCCCGCGATCCGGTCGGCGCCGCGCCAACCGCATCGGGGTGGTGCCCGCTCTCCGCGCCGACCGTTCCTCAGCCAACCCGATCCGCCTCCAAAGCCGCCGCGTTGGCCAGTTCCATCGTGTCCTCCCCCATTCGCATCGCGTAAATCCGGCGCGCCGTCAACTGTTCCACCACCGGGTCCGGCATCGCCCAACTGCCCAGCACCGCAATCAGCCGCTTCCCCCGGTATTCCGGGAAAAACTCGAAGAACGTGCCCACCTTCTCCGCAAATTCTCCCCCGTATTCGATCCGCGGCGTGGACTTCGCCTCGCCCAAAATCACCGCCTCCGGCCCCACCACCAGCGTGTCGAACTCGCTCTCCTCGGCGAGCCGGTCCGGCCGCCGGCGCGTGCAACGAATCATGAACGCCAGAATCGTCTCGAAGCCAAAATGCTCGCGCGCCAGCCGGCGCAGGTTCGGCGCCAGAATGTCCTCCACGATCGTGCCCATCTTGTTGGCCAACTCGCCCCATTTTTTGTCCAGCTCCCGCTTGGACTGGCGCATCTCCGCCTTGAATTCGCTCATTTCGTCTTTGAACGCGCGCATCTCCTGTTCAAACCGGCTCATGCGTTCCTCGGCCGCCTGGTTGCGTTTCTCGGCCGCCTGGTTGCGTTTCTCGGCGGCCTGGTCGCGGTCCTTGGCCTGCTTGTTGAGCAACGCCATCTCGGCCATGAACTGGCCGAACATCGCTTCCAGCCACTCCACCCGGTCTTCCACGGTCACAAAAGCCATAACGCCCTCACAATAACGCCAACCGGCATTCCCGGCAAGGACCCTTGCGCGCCCGGTCAATCACGAACTGCTGGTCCGGAGCCAGAGACCAGACGACAGACATCACACGTCAGCGATCAGAAATCAAAAAGGCGGCGGGATTGTTGATCATCGAGCCCGGCATCCGGCCGATTTCTTGGCATCGTGACGCAAGTTCTGCATGCTGCCGCTTCCGAGATGTAGCCGCAGTCTTTGGCGAAATCGAGGGAGGAATCACTCTCGCTGTTCTCGCTCACCGAGCCGTAGCCTCTATTAGCCGGAGGCCGTGCACAATCCGTGAGCTTGCTTACAAAATGTGCTTCGTGTCTCCGCTTTGCCCCCTCCGAGGGCGTAGCCTCATTTGCCAAGCCACCGGAGTCTGCGTCCCCGTGATCGCTTACCGAGGGAACCGTGAGCTAGACTACACTGTGGCGTGAATCCCCTCTCCCCGTCTGACGGGAAGAGGGAGCAGCGCGCGCAGTCGTGGCAACTTCTTCCCTTCGCCTTGTAGTCTATCCCGCCGTCTGGGGAGTAAGCTGGCGTTCAAACAATCGCGCTTCGCTTCTCGTGGTGAATTCCTCGAAACGCAGAAGCGCCCAAGGCCTGTCATACTTGGTGGATGGGACTCGACCTGCATTGTGTTCCTGCAATCGCCGCTCCACGCATTCGCTTTGCCCAATGTAAATCCTGTCACATGCCTTACTTTGGATCGCATAAACGAAGAACATCAATTGACCTCTACGGGGCGGAGCCACCTCCGGCGCGGAGCCCCCCAACTCTGTCAGCCTACGGGGCGGAGCCAGCTTCGCGCAAGTTCAAGCATACCGAACGCGACGAGCGTCGAATTTGTCCCGTAAGGGCGTGCTTCTCTTCCGCAAGAAACTTCTTGCTGGCCTCGAAAATCATCATAGCCAACTCGTACGCCCTCTTGTAAACCATCAAATCCTTCGCCGAGTTAATCCTTCCTGACATAACCTTCCCCCTTGCTTGCTTATCGCTGATGCCTGACATCCGGCGGCTATGCTCTGCCTTTTGCCTTCATGTGCTACTCGCGCCTTGCGCGAGTGTGCGCCTCGCGCACCCGGTCAATCACAAACTGCTGTTCCTCCTCCATAAGGCAACTCGAGCTCGGCAGACAGATGCCGCGTCGGTTCAGGTCCTCCGCCACCTCGCCGCCGACACATTCATAGCCACGATACAGCGGCTGCGTGTGCATGGGTTTCCAAACCGGACGCGCTTCCACGTTCGCCGCATCCAGGTAGCGAATCAGGTCGGCCGCCGACATTCCGAACCGGGCCTCGTCGATCAAGAAGCAACTGAGCCAGCGAGTGTGCAGCGAGTTCCGATTTCCGATTTCCGATTTTCGACTTCCAACTTCTGCCTTCTCCCTTCCATCTTCTAACTTCTGACTTCTGACTTCTGACTTCTGACTTCCCGCTTCTTGCTCCTGACTTCCCGCTTCCAACTCCTGGCTTCCGGCTCCCGACTTCTCGGCTCCAAACTTCGCTTCCGGTTGCGGTTCGACTCCGGGCAGATCCGTAAAGGCCAGCCGATACCGTTCGAACACCGCGCGGCACTCCGCAATTCTCTCTTCCAGTACTTCCAGTTGCCCCAAGGCAATCCCGGCCAGTACGTTGCTGAGGCGGTAGTTATAGCCCAGTTGAGAATGCACGTACTCGTGCGTCCCGGCCGGGTCGGGATCACACGCCTGCGTGCTCCAGTGACGGGCTCGTTGGATCCAGTCCGGGTGGCGCGCCGTGAGCAACCCTCCCCCGGTTGACGTAATCACCTTGTTGCCATTGAAGGAGAACGTCGCGACGTCGCCGAAGAGACCGACCGGGCGGCCTTTGTAGGTTGCGCCCAAGGCTTCGGCCGCGTCCTCAAGCAAGCCCACCTCATATCGCCGGCACAGCTCGAGAATCGAATCCATGTCTGCCGGCTGCCCAAAAAGGTGGACGGCGACTACCGCCCGAGGCAGGGTTCCCGCCTCCGCCTGTTTCTTTAAGAAATCCCCGAGCAACTGCGGATCGAGGTTCCAAGTGGCGCGTTCGCTGTCCAAAAGAACCGGTCGGGCGCCCAGATAGAGCACCGGGTTGACGCTGGCCACGAAGGTGAGACTGGGCACCACCACTTCATCACCGGCCCGCACTCCCAATAAGCGAAGCCCTAGGTGGATGGCAGAAGTTCCGCAGCTCACGGCCAACGATGGCCGTGTGAGCCGTTCGCTGAACTGCGCTTCCAATGCATCAATATTCGGGCCCACGGTGGAAAGCCAATTCGATTCGAAGGCGGCCTGGATGTACGCCATCTCGCGACCGCTGGCATGGGGCACGGACAACCTCACCCGCGTTTCCCGTCGCTGCCCAGGGTGACCGAATGGGCGAACGGTCTCGACCGGTTCGCTGACCGACACATCACACCGATTGGTGACCAGCGGACCGGCCTTCCCAGCCTCGCCGGAAAGCACCTCTCGTATCGCCTCTGCGACGTAGGCGGTCTCATCCGGGGTAAGCGAGGGATATATCGGCAGCGAGACACAACCCCGCCACAGGCGTTCAGCATTGGGATATTCTTCTGGTCGGAGGCGGTAATGCTCCGCGTAGTAGCGCAACCGGTGCACCGGTTTGTAATGGACGCTGGTTCCCACCCCCCGTCGGGCCAGTTCCTCGATGAACTGGTTGCGGGTCAACGGCGCCGAGTCGCGGAGCACGACGGGGAACAAGTGCCAAGCATGATCTGCGAAAGGCACTTCCAGCACAGGTAAGTCCAGATGCGGACAATCCGCCAAGGCGCCGTAATAAGTGTGTGCGCAGCGTTCCCGGCTCTGACGGAGTGTCTCCGCGCGTTGGAGTTGGGCCAACCCGATCGCGGCGTTAACATCCGGCATGTTGTATTTGTAACCGGGGGCGATGACGTCGTACTCCCACGAAGGCTTGTCGGAAGTAAACCGGTTCCACACGTCACGGTCGATGCCGTGCAACCGCATCACCTTGCACCGCCGGTACAGGGCTTCGTCGGCCGTCGTGAGCATCCCCCCTTCCCCGGTCGTGATTGTCTTGTTGGCGTAGAAGCTGAAGCAGGTGACGTCTCCAAAGTTGCCCACCATCCGTCCGGCTCGCCGCGCAGGAAAGGCGTGGGCGGCATCCTCCACCACCCGAATGCCATGCTGTCGGCAGAGGTCCGTGATCCCTCCTCCGCCCGACCGCACCATCGCAGCGGATTGGCCACCAAAATGGACCACCACTAATACCTTCACGTTTGGGTGCCGCCTAATGGCGTCTGCGACGATTTCCGGTGTTAGCAGTGCCGTCCCGTAATCCACATCCAGAAAAACCGGATCGCCTCCGAGGTAACGCACCACCTCCGCGGTGGCGGTGAAGGTCCAGGTGGGCACAAACACCTTCGATCCCGGACCCACTCCGAGACACTCCAGGGCCAGATGCAAGGCCGAAGTGCAAGAGTTGACAGCGCATGCATAGGGTGCACCGACGGCTTCTGCGAAGCGCTGCTCGAACTCCATAGCCTTCCCGGCCGTCGTCAGCCAACCGCTTTCGAGTACCTGGCGAACGTATTCGAGTTCGTGGCCATCGCAAACCACACGGGCATAAGGAATTTTCCGGTTTACAGGCATGATCGTAAATCCATCGTTGGGTCGCCAAGGTCCCAAAGTCACCAGCTACCGCCGAGGCGGAAACAGGACCACCCAGGCCGTTTTGCCTAGAATCGCCAGATCACCGAGGAACGATTGCTGACGCACATACGCCTCGTAGAGGTCCAGTTTTTGGGGCAGCACCACGTCGCGATAGGTTCGTTCCGGATTCGCCGACCGGGCGAGGAATTCCTCCTCGTGACGAAACTGGATGCTGGCTGGATCCGTGATTCCCGGGCGCACCTCCAGGACTTTCGCCCAACGTTCCGGATAAACCTCCACCCACTTGCGCACTTCAGGGCGAGGGCCCACGAGCGACATGTCGCCGCGAAGAACGTTCCAAAGTTGGGGCAGCTCATCGAACTTGGTCCGACGGAGAAAGCGACCTAAGGGTGTCACGCGCTGGATATTCCCCGGGGCGAATGCACCCCTTTCTGCGTCAGCGAGCACGGTCATAGTGCGAAATTTGCAGAGTGTAAAGTCGCGGCCGTTCCAGCCCACGCGTTGCTGCCGAAACAATACGGGCGGGCCACCTGTCAGTTCCACCGCAAGAGCCAACACCAGGAGCACCGGGCTAAGGACTACCAGCCCCACTGCGGCACAGCAGAAATCAAACGTCCGTTTGGCCCAGTGAACATCACGCATGCTGTGAAACCTGCCATTTGCATTCTCCAGCGTACTGAATATCCGTTCAGCCGGATGCCCGCGATGCGCGCGCGATGATGAGCTGGAGGTGCGCCTCAAGCTCGGCATACACCTTCTCCGCCACGAAGCAGGCGTTGTACGCCTTCGCCGCCTGGTCGGCCATCTTCCTCAACCGTTCGGGATGCCCCCGCAGCGCCTGGACCAGCCGTGCCAGACCTTGGACATCTCCATAGGCATAACTCTCGCCACATCCTTCCTTCTGTAAAAAACGATGCAAGGCTCCTTCCCGGGGGCAGGAGATCACCGGCAGTCCCGCGCTCAAGTACTCAATCGCCTTATTGTTGATGCTCGCCAGAAAGTCGTAGCGGGACGGCATCGGGTCCAAACCGGCTTGGGATCGTCGCAGCAGCACATGAAGCTGCGAAGCTCCGACCCACCCTGGCAGCAGCACCGATTTGAGTTCCTGAGCGCGGAGCTGATAATGCGCCAGCCGCTCTCCGGTACCGCAAATGACCATCTGATGATCAACACCGATGGCTTCCAGTGCCCGGGACGCCTCAATAACCGTGTCGAGGTCGAGCTGCCGGCCCAAGGTTCCCGCGAAACAAAGCTGGAAGATGCCATCCCCGGCCCGCACCCCCTGAGCGTCCCAGAACCGGCCGGCCGCCTCGATCTCCAGGTCGCCGGGCACCCGCGCAGGATACGCCAGCGGAAAAGTCCGATCCCAATCCGTTCTGGAGCGGCCCGTCCGGGCGATTCCCCAGTCAACAAACTCATCGGTGATTCCGATAATGGCTGTCGCCCGGCGACACGCGCGGCGGGCCTGTCGGTACAGCGGCCAGGTCGCTGCCCTGATCCCGGGACGCAACAGGGGGTGAAAATGGTCCGCAAAGATGTCGGGCCACATATCCCTCATGTCGAGCACCACCGGAATGCCTCGCTCGGCTCCAAATGCGGTCGCGGCGTCGCACAACTCGATCGTCGGCAAAGAACACACGATAATATCCGGAGGCGGCAGATTGGCGACCTGCATCAGAAAGCGGCGCGCCAACTCACGGTGATTCCGGATCCGGGCGAGCGAAATGTTCCGGTTGTAAGCCCGCCCGTGCAGCAGGTGGACGGCGAGTCCGGGTTGCAGCTCGATCACCGTATCCCGTTCGAACATCTGTTCCTTTCGGGAATGGCTGAAAGTGGACGACCACCAGCGAACCGCATGTCCCTTTTCCACCAGGGTCTGGGCAATCAAGCCCGTTCGCATCAAACGATCGTCCGTGTGAATGCCAACTGGCACGGGTTCACCGGTCTGGATGAGCCAGCAATTCATGTAGAAAACGCGGGAATCATGGAGAGTTATGTTTCTTCCCTTTTCCCGGTATCGTACGCACATGCCTTCATTTGTTCCACCCAACCATTTAAGTCTGCTCCCAATTCTTTGGCCAGCAGAACGCTCTCCCGGAAAATGGCCACGGCCTGTGGCGACGCGGCGAGGGGTTCCGGATGGAAGTTCAGAGAGACACATCCACGCACCTCCCGAACCTTGACCAGCACATCGCGGACGATTGCCAGTGCCTCTGCGACACTCTTACCCTCCACGGCGGTATCCATGAAGGCCATGGGCGCGATCCCCACCGAACTTGGCCGGCCCGCCACTCGATCAAAGCCATGATAGGGCGGAGCTGGATACCGGATATACTCGATTCCGTTCATCCGTTCCGTGGTCCGGCTTACAATGGGAGCCCCATCGGGCGTGTGTTGTTGCCCTCGCGCGCGAGTACCCAACTGTCATAATCTGGATATTGTGACCCTTCCTCATCCACTCCCGTGCAAGACAGGACGGTCGGCACTCCCTCCAAATCGCGGCGAGCTGGCGTAGTGATTGATAAAACAGGATGTTCATGAAACGTACAAGCAGCGATTCGCCGAAGTCTCGCCTACATGCGTTGATCAAGCGATTTTCCCGTCTCCACGTGCCGAAACTGCGGCACCACGGCGGCCAAGAGAGCCGCAATATCGGACTTGCTGATCGGTGTTGCGGCATCGACGATCAGCCGCTCCAACTCGGCAAGCAGCGCCGCGACGGCGCCCTTCGGAGCCGGCACGTAGGAAACCGCCAGCAATTCCCGCATCTGAATTTCCAAGGCCGTTTCGCCATCGCCGACGAACTCCTCGTAGGCTTTTTCGCCGCTGGTGTCCAAGGGCGACACCATGAGCGGATAACGGCCGAGTTTCCTATCGGTTTGGACGCTGGTCCTCGCTTTCGTCTCGTCGCAATAGCGTTCCGGCTCGAAGCCAACGTAGCGCAAAACCGCTTCCGCCACGGATTCGAGATCGTGCAAATCGGCGGCCGGATCGAGCCGCGGCACCAGAATGTGGCGGGGCGGGGCGCAAAACGCCGCCAGCAGACAGATTTGTCCAGCCTCGGCGAGAGAGACGAAGAAACGCCGTGTCTGGCTAGGAACGGAGAACGGCTGTCCCTTCTGCAATCGTTTCAGAAATCCGTCCAATAAACTGCCGTCGGAAAAAGCGACGTTGGCGAACCGCGCGGAGACGACCTCGGCCTCCAGCGAGGGAGCGGCCTCGCGGGAAAACACCGCGTGTTCCATGACGCGTTTGCTCGCGCCCATCATGTTCACCGGATTGGCCGCCTTGTCGGTTGACACGCAGAAATATCGCTTCAGTCCGCCGATTTCGGCGAGCCAGCGAAGCAATCGCGCCTGTTTCACAAGATTCGTGTCCATCATCTGGAGCAGTGAACAGACGTCTTTTTCCGAGCGGACGTGTTTCAAGGCGGCGAAATTCAGAACGTAGTCGTAAGGCGGCGTTTCTCGCAGCATACGCCGCATGATGGTCGAACCAAAATCGATCGGCAGGCAACGAAACTCCGGGACCGAAAGTGCACGGGGACTCCCGCGCAAGGTGCGAACAAGTTCCGCCAGCGTGTTTTCGTTGAAATCAACCACGTGGAGCGCTTGCGGACGAAACGCGGCGATCGCAGCCACGGTGGAAGAGCCGATGCTGCCGGCTCCCCCCACGACCAAGATACGGCTTCCGGCGATGCGCGATGACAACTCGTCGCGGCGCAATTCCACGTCCGCGTCAAAGAGGCTTTCCGCGCGGCCGGTCGCCAGCGGTGTTAGGGATTCAACAGTCATTCGGGTCACGTCAGGTGCCATGTGTTTGCACCACTTCTTCGAGTATTGCGGAGAGCGTTTGCATGTTCCGCGAGGCGTCGGCCCGCTCCAGCACCAATCGGCGATTGATCTCCGCGGCCCGCGCGCGCCCGGCCGGATCCGCCATGGCCCTCGCCAGCGCCGTGGCCAACTCCTCCGGCCGGTCGAGAGGGACCAGGATTCCGTTTCCCAAAGCCGGGTCGACCCATTCACGGTTCGGCGGAATGTCGGAAAGCACCGGGAACAGTCCGCATGCGAGAGCTTCCAAAGTTGAAATCGACGTCCCGTCCGACCGCGACAGCGAAACGTACACGTGCGAAGATCTCAGAATCGATAGAAGCCGGCCCTCGGTTACGCCGCCCAAGAATTCCACTCGCCCGCGCCTGTCGGCTGTTAGAAGCTTATCAGCCAGCGATCGCACGGACGCCAGCAGCGGACCGCTGGACAGGAAACTGACGCGAAAATCGGGCACCGGCTCGGGGAGCAAGGCCAGCGCGCGAATCAAATACTCGTTGTTGTAAATCGGCAGGAATCCCCGTGTGCATGCGATATGAACCGGCGACGCCGGCGGCTCGCCGGGCGAATATCGTTCGCGGTCCACACCCAAATACAGCGGCGTGATGTTCGCTCGCGGCGCAAGACTGCGCGTGCGCTCGGCCAAATACAGGCCGTTAACAAACACCTTGTCGGCGCTGACGAGCATCTTTCGGCCCAACCATTTTCTAAAGCCGCCTATTCTCAAAACGTCGCTTCCCACGACATACGTCGCATACGGTCGGCAACCGCTCACGTACGCCATAAGCAGGAGTCCCCCGCTGTAAAGCGACAGGACCACGTCCGCCCGGCAGTCGCGGACAATCTTCCGCAAGGGGATCGCCCCCATGCTATAGCGCAAGCTGGAGCGGGTCGGCACGTCGATCAGGTGTACACCGGCTACCGATCGTTGGAAGGAGTCGATGTCCTGCGCGTGGGATTGTGGACTTGCTCCGAGATAGCCGATGTCCGATCGCCGGAAATCGACGATATGCACGGCATGGTTCAGACGAGTCAACCATAAGGCCGTGTTCCTCGACCACGGCGACTCGAGCGGTAGCAGCGCAACGATTCGCATCACTTCCCCTCGCTCATAACATATCGCCAGGCGTTCCCGAGCGACTCCTCGATGGAAATGGTCGGCGTGAATCCGCAGGCGCGACGGGCTCTTTCCCAACTGCCAAAAATTACGGCCGTGTCGGTCGGATTCACCAACCGCGGGTTCACGCGATATTCGATCGGGCGATCGGAATGTGACAAGAGCGTTTGCACGACGTCTCGAATCGCGACCGGCACTCCGGAACAAAGGTTGAACACCTCTCCCCAGTGTTCTCCGCGTATCAGCCGCACATAGCCGTCGACGACGTCCTCGACGGCGACGAAATCACGTTGCGAGTCGAGATTTCCGATGGAAACGACCGGCGGGCCGTCAGAGGCCAGCACCTGCTTCGCGCGATCCAAAATCGCTCCCACCACCAGCGACGCCGGCACGCCGGCGCCAACGATGTTGAAGGGCCTTGCGACAACCACTTTCACGCCCCGATGTAGGGCAAAATCCTGCGCGGCCAAACACAGGGCGTGTTTGCTCACAGCGTAAGCTCCGCTCGGTCGGCACGGATGATCTTCCGTCAGCGGCATGTCGGTTGCGGGAGCGTGGCCGTATTCGGCGGCGGACCCCACAACCAGCACGCGAGCTTGCGGCACCGTCTCACGCACGCACTCCAACAGATGGACTCCCCCCAGAAGATTCACTCGATAGAGATCGTCGGTGTCGCCTCGGACAAGTCCTGCCAAGTGGAAGACCAAATCCGGTCGAACTTGTCGGATGATCGCCGCCGTGTCCACCGCCCGCGCGAGGTCTGCCGTCACATAGTCGTCGAACGGAATGGCGTCCGGCGGGTTGGCTCGCAGATCGGCGCCGACGACCCGAACGCCACCTTCGGCGGCCAAAGCCCGGGCCAAGTGGCTCGCGCAAAATCCGCAGGCGCCGGTGATCAGAGCTGTTTGCATGGCACGGAATCGGGGGAAGGAAGGAACCGCGACGGAGCATCCACGAAATCGGCGCTGGCCTGTTGGTAATCGTCAAAACGGCCGATATCCTGCCAATAACAGTCGGTTTTGTAACAATACACGGGTTTTCCCGCACAGCGCATCGCCGACATCAACTCGGGCATCTGAAACGGACCGGAAGGAGGAATGAATTCTAGGCATCGCCGCGACAACACGTTGATTCCCATGCTGACGTCGTAGGGGATCGTCGGTTTCTCGACGTAGTCGCCCAACTGTCCATCCGGCGTCGTTTGGACGACGCCATAGTCAATTTTGACTTCGCGATGATGGATCGCGATGGTTCCCCAGGCGCCATGGCGCCGGTGCGATTCCAGGAGTTCACGGTAGTTCAGCGTCGTCAACAAGTCACCGTTCATCACGAGGAAGTCGTCCTCCACATTCTGAAGAAGACGGATAGGCCCGGCAGTGCCCAGGGGCTCTTCCTCCGTAAAGTAGTCGATGATCAGCCCGAAGCGCGAGCCGTCGCCGATGGTGGCGGCGAAAAAATGCCCCATATGCCCCAACGTAACAACCACGCGGCGCATTCCAGCGGCAGCCAACTGGCAGAGAACAATTTCAAGAATCGGCACGTCGCCCAAAGGAAGCAGCGGTTTGGGGATCGTCATGGTGAATGGTTTCAACCGCGTGCCTTTTCCACCCGCGAGAATGACCGCCATCATGATATTCGCTCCTTCCGCCGCGAGGACTCAATCGTCTTATCGAGGGGTTGTGATTCCCGGATGTCTCGCATAAACGAAATGTCCCTTATGAACACAGGCTTGCATAGGCATCGCCGGCCACTTGATGCGTGAACGGCAGCAAATCAGCGTCGCTAACACGACCGGAACGTTTGTCCGACAAACCGGCGAGAATGGCCTCCGCAAGGGCGTTCTCGTCCCGCGGGGGCACCAGCCGGCCGAGGCGGCCGTCTTGCAGAATCTCCCGCGGGCCGCTCATGCAGTCCGTGGATACCACCGGGCAACCACAGGCCATGGCTTCGATGAGCACCGTGGGCAGGGCTTCCCAAGCCGATGACAAGGCGAACAGGGACGCTCGCTTCATGTAAACGTATGGATTGCGAACCACGCCGGGCAAGGCCACTTGATCGGCAATGCCCAGCGACCGGGCAAGCTGTTCCAGGGTGGAGCGCTCCTCGCCTTCCCCCAGAATTATTAGGCGGACTTCCCGTGCCTTCCGAACCCGAGCGAAGGCGCGGAGCAAGTTGGGAAAATCCTTTTGGGCAGTCAATCGCCCCACGCCCAACACGACCGCCGGCTGCCCCGGCTGAAACCACGGATGGTCGAGAAGCTCCTCCGCGGCCCGAAGCATCGTCGGGCCGATGACCGGGTTGTAAATGACCGTGATCCGCTCACGCGAAATCTTCGCTAACCGGGCAAAATCGTCGGCGGTTCCGCGCGAAACGGAAACGATTTCGTCGGCGAGCGGCACACCCATCAGCACCGCGCGGATCACCAGTCGCTTCCGAAACGAATGCGTACCAAGCAGGGATTGCGAGATCGTTTGATGTAATGTCGCTATCGTGCGAACGCCCACCCTCGCCACCTTCGCCGCTAAAACCGCGGCCAGGTTGCAATGGTCGAGCGCCGAAATCAAAACCTGGGGACGTTCGCGACGCAGATAACGAATCAGGCCCGGAACGGCGAATCGCATGTGCAAACATCCCAATTCGCAAATGCGAACCGAGCGGGGGATCGTCTCCAAGTAAGCCGCATCCTTGAGCACGCCCACAAGCAATACGACCTCGAATCCTCGTTCCGCCAGCGCGCCCGCCAAGTTCGCGAAAACCCGTTCCGCGCCCCCTGACCCCAAATCAGGGATAAACAGAACGACTGTTTTCTTTTTGGCGGACAACATCATAGCGTGATCGTTCGGGGAATTGCCTGGGGATTGCACTTGCCTGACGCGATCGCCGGGCCAAGATTGCCGCATAATGGGCCATAAGAAGGCCGTAAATCAGCCATGTATCTTTGTGGTACTCCCAAGTCAATGCCATCGAGCAGGTGGCCCACACTGCAAAGACGCCAAGCCATAACGCGCGTTCCAGTCGCGGCAGCCGCCGGATCATTTTGAACAAAAGAAACCAAAATACAGCGGCCAGGACAAAGCCGACAACCCCGGTCTCGACCAGAATCGTAACGAAAGTATTGTGCGAGACGTTAGGTTTTTCCAACTCCGATTCGGTAAGCAAACGAAAGCATCCGGCGCCGGCCCCTTGAATAGGATGTGAAGTCCAATATTTCAGTCCCACTCTCCAATACTCCACGCGCTCTTGAAACGTGTGGGCCTGCGTTCCCTCGGCAAAGCGATCGAATACCTGCACGCTAACGATACGGGGAACATAGTAAGCCGTAGCGCACGCCACGATAAGTAAAGCGATAATGGTTTTGATGCCTTTTACCTTCGCCATCAGGGCTATGACAACAATGTCAACCGCAAGCCCAATGATTCCCATTCGCGAGGCGGTCAGAAGCACTCCGATGGCTGCACATGGCACGAAAGCCCAAAGCAGCTTGCGCAAAAGAACAATTTTTGCCGCGGGTCGAATTGCCAAATAAGCGGCCATGACAATTGCGATACAGAGGGTCGCGGCGAGGTCATTCTGATTCATATCGCCGCCGGTGAGGCGTTCAAGCCCGTTGCTTGGGGCATTTACAGCCTGAAGCTCCGCGAACAACGTCACCAAAGAGACGCTCGCGCCGCCGATGTAGCTAAGCATGACCCAAACAATTCGGTCTTGCGTATCGGCAAACTGATAAATCAACCCAACGAAAAAAAAGACCTGAAGAAAGGTAATGCCGCGCGCTACTGAGTGTTCAAAACTGATGCTCCAGAACATAGAAGCGAGCGTCCACACCACATAAAAGGCCAGAACCACCAAAGCCGGCGGCCACTTGCGCACTCGAACCCGTATTAGTACTGCAAGGCCAGCCACGAAAAGTGTCGCGCCCCCCAACAACACGGACGCGGTGGTCATTCCGGGGATGACGGCCATTTCCTGCCAGGGAATGCAAAATACTAAGAGGCAGAGCAGGATGAAAGTTAAACGCGACATCAAGCGCTCGGATTTCTTGCGTGTGTATTCTTCTTACCGTCTCTGCGCCGGTTGCCCTGTGATAAGATGTCAAGCCACTGGCAGCCGATGCAGCCGCATCGTATCAATCCGTAGAGCTACGCGGAATGTGTACCGGCGGCGAACTGCGGTAATCGATGGGAATCCACCAAGGCCATGCGGCGCACGAATTCGTGGATCGCGTAGTCTCTTCCAAAAGCAGCTCCGCCAGACAGGAGCCCGTAATGCCAGTAATGCAAGCGTGCTTCATGGACCCTTTTCCTTACCGATCCATTTGCACAACTCGGCGACCACTATCGCAGGTTGAAGCTGCTTCGCGGTTTCCATGGCGTTTTCCCACCAGGCAACGTCGCATCGCCTAGTCCTTTCGCAGGCGCAGCAAGGCCTCACGCAACGCGCCGCCGTCGGTTTTTAGACGATTAAACCACATTGGGTTTTCTGCAAGAATCGCGTCAGAAAACAATCGGGCGGCGAATGCCCCAGAATGTGACGGCCATAGATGAGATACTCGATCGTCTTCGTCGGGAAAATCGTTCGATACTCTTCCGGCGACCTGCAACCGGCAAAGTCGTGAGGGAGGATTCGAGAATCGGCCCTGCCGCCCGCTAGCTTTGGCATAAACATAGTCACTTTGGTCTTCTTCTCGTTCTCGGTGTCAAATTATCCGTGCAAGGATTCCCAAAACTTCAACGCCCAAGGCTTGCTGTCGCGCGTTCGCACAAAAGCCAGTGCTTTGGCAACCAACTCCTCTTGCAGACTTCGGTCCTCGACGAGGCGATCAATGGCCGCCGCCAATTCCCCGACATCGGGTTGGTCGACGACCAACGCAAAACCCTCTCGCTTGGCAAGCCACGTCAGGTAGCTATCAGGCGGGGAATGCACCAAGATCGGCCTTCCCGAGCAGAGATACTCCATCGTCTTGGTAGGGAAATTATGACGGATCATCACCGGCCGATCCGATTGGAACGCCTGGGGGAGGTAGAGGATCGTGCTGCGGCGCTGCGCTGCTCTCAACTCGTCGCGCCTCAGATACCGACAGGTCAAACCCTGGTCTCGCAGTTCCGCCGGGATCCCCGCTGTACAGAGGTCCAAGGCGGGCCGAACCTTGGCTCGCTTGGCCGCCGCCGCCAGGCGAACCACCGAATCCTGATTCATCTTGGGATAGATCCCGCCGCAAAAGTGGATCGCGGCGGCGGAGCCGTTCGACAGGGGTTGGAATTCGCAAGGCATTTCGGCGACATCGATCACATGCGGCAGCAAATCGACCTTGAGCCCATGCTTTTTCTCGAGGTATCCGACTGCGAACTCTGTAATGGCAAAGCGACGATCAGCCCGCTGGAGGATTCTCTTCTCGTATTTGCGGGCCAGCGACGCTTCAAGGGGATAAGACTCCTCCCACAGAATATCGAAGTAGACCGTCAAAGGAAGGTCGAGCCTTTCCGCCGCCTGCCACGCCGCAATCAAGAAAGGGGCGTTGGGAAAATGGGCATAGATTCGCCGCACGTGATGCCGGCGCGCCAGCGCAATGATACGGCGGCGGGCCAAATGGGCGAACAGCCGTGGCAAACGCCGCATGCAGCGCAATGTCCACGTATAACTGCCGCCACATAAGACCCGGCTCTGCTCGATCCCAAGGGAAGGAGCCTCAAACAAGGGTGGATCACAGATGGCGCACACGGCGATCATCTCTTTCGGCGGCAGATGGCGCAGCAACGAGTACAGGATCAGCGAACTTCCGGTGCTCATCGGCGGGAATGTCTGCGTCGAGATCAAGACGTGCTTTGCGCTGTCGGTCATGATGCCTGCGCTCCTACTTTCCCAATGGCTCTACTTCGTTAGCGCGGCCTTCCATGAGGCGGGGAGGTTCTTCAAGACTTCGATGCCCGTAAACGGCGCCGTGCTCCGCGGCCCTTTTCCCCTCGCCCAGGCCGCCATGCGGGCGACACCGTCGGCCAGCGGAACATATCCTTGCCGCCCGAAAACCGATGCCAGCTTGTCGCTGCTGGAAAAAGCATGGAGCACTTCCTTGCGAGCCTCCAGATACTGGATCTGCGGCTCCACGCCGAACGCTGCCGCGACGACGCGGGCAAGCTCCCGCACGCTCGTCGGGGTTTCGGCACCGATGTTGAAGAGTTCATTACGCGACTCCGGCACATCGACGCAGCGAGCGATTACGGGGGCCACGTCGTCGATGTAAGTGAAGGCCCGCGTTTGCAGTCCGTCGCCGAAGAGGGTCAACGGCTGGCCCTGCATGATCTGGTTCATGAAGATGCCGATCACGTTGCGATAGCGGTCGCCGATATTTTGGTGCTCGCCGTACACGTTGTGAGGTCGGAAAATGGTGAAATCCAGCCCGAACAGCTCATGGGCCGCCCGAAGATCCATCTCGCAGACGTACTTGGCGATGCCGTACGGGTCTTCGGGCATCGGCACGGTTTCTTCGGTCATCGGGTTCTGTGCGGTACCGTACACCGCGATGGAACTGGTGAACACAAACCGCTTGACAGAGCAACTGTTGACCGATGCGTTCAGAAGGTTCACCGTTCCAATTACGTTGTTCTCGTAGTTGTAACGGCGGATAAAGTGCGAAAGCCCTTCGGCAGCGTAGGCGGCCAGATGGTAGACGTAATCGAAGCGGTGCTCCGCAAACAGCTTGCCGATCAACGGGACGTCGGTGACCGAGCCTTTGCAGAAAATGGCCCCCGCAGGCACGTTGTCTTGATAGCCCCCGCTCAGGTCATCGATCACGAGCACTTCATGTCCAAGCGCCAGGCACTCGCGTGCCACGTGGGAACCAATAAAACCCGCACCACCAGTAATTAGACTCTTTCGCTTCATATCTCGAACCATCTCTAGAATTCCCTTGCAGTGGTTATCATCCCGATTTCCTTGTTGAGCGCACTGTTATGCACACAAATGCCGTAATTTGTTTTCAATTACAATGCCAGTTTTATACTCATCCGCAAGCTTCTGTTGAAGCCTCGCGATGCGGGTTCACCGCGCGATTAGAGTATTTCCGAGTCGAGCCGCCCAGAACCTCGGTTCCCTCACATCGCCGGTTTCGTTGCTTCCAGGAAGATGCAATCGCCTCGCCCCCGCAATAAAATTGATGGAATATACGTGAACCAGGCACTCATCCATCCTAGTGCCGCCTCCACCCGATTCTGCGAACCAAAACCTCCGTCTGTCGGTCGCCCCAGCCGTCGTCTCCACAACAAAGCGCTAGACTTCATTTGGTTGGTCAGACAATAGGTTCTAGTAGTCACGCGTATCTGAGTAAACCCCACCGCTGCGCCTACGCGGCGAATCGAGCTAGGTGAGAAAAGATGCGTATGCACCGGCAGACACAGGTAGAAATAGTACGCGCCGTGTCGTTTCGCTGCTAAGGAATCGCCATTGGGGACTTCGATTGTAATTCGGCCTCCCGGTTTCAGCGCCGCATAAAACGCGCGGAACAAACGCCAAAAGTCAGGCACATGCTCAATGCAGTGCCAACTGACGATCCAATCATATGCGTCTATTCGCCGTTCAAGCAGATCGATGGAACCTCGTTCGACCGGAATGTTTGCTTCTTTCGCTCGCTGCACCGCGCGGTCGTCAATCTCTATCCCTTCAGCTTGCCAGCCGAGGAAACGGTAGAAAGCTACCGATTGTCCCGAGCCACACCCGTAGTCCAAAAGAGCGCCCCCACTCTTGAAAGGAGGAGATACATGCCAGCGTGGCCCGCCCCGATACCAGCCAAGCATTGCCAGCACTGGGTTCCTCCGAACGTTCAAGTGCTTGTAACCACGAAAGCACTTTAGGTAACTCATTATTGTCCATACGCTGGGGTGTTTCCAACCGACGGGTTCAAAACAGTTACCGGGTTGTTGAAACGCGTAGTATGAGTCCGAGTAGTATCTTCCAAGCTCTGCTTCGTTAGGCATCGGATTCTGGAAACCGTGCCGACAGACGTCACATTTAAGTGCCGTCCATCGCCCTTTGATGCCGTATTGGAGGTCGTTGGCTGACAACCAAGTATGGGTAGTGCCTGAACACACCGGACAAGTCGTTGATACTTGCTTCATTATGCTTAATATTTGCGCAACCTTATCGGAATGGGTGCGTGGTCCGCCGCTTCCCCAGGTCACAGAACCTCTGCGACGGCTTGGAGTCCTTCCGATCGAAGCGGGGGGGAGAGACATGGAGGCGTCTTTGGCTTGCTGATCGATACGATTTCTGACTTACTACCGGTTGGAAACGTAGGAGAGAAGACTTCGGCCGATGACCTGCGAATGGGCTCGGTCCAATTGTAGACCCACATCGTTTCGTAGTACATTCATCTCAAACAACGGCCTTTTCCAGTGTTGCGGTCGCCGCGTAAGACGGTTTCGGCAGGATCCGCGGTTTCGCCCGCCGCGTCACCTCCTGCGCGACGTTACGGGCAGCATCCCGCCCAAACGCCGCGCAGAACCATTTCACATACTCCTCTGCCCGGCGATGCAACTCCTCTCGGTACTCAGCGTCCCCGACAATTCGCTCCAGGCACTGCCGCAGTTCGTCCGCTGAGCGGGCCACCGGGCTTCCCGCCCGGTCCGCCAGGGTTTGGCCATTGCTGAGGGGGTTTTCAGGGAGAACGTCGAGCAAAATCACCAGCCGGCCATAGATCAAGGCATCGTTGCCCAACCCGCTGTTGTGGCTCACCACGACGTCCGAAACCGCCATGGTTTCCTCGACGGTCCAAAGCTGATTTTCCAGAAAGCGGATCCCGGGGTACCGGGCAATCTCGTCGCGATAGGTCTCCGACTTTTCCGACGCGTGGAGCCGGACCACGGCGGTCAGGTCCTGACGGTCCTGAAACGCCTCGCCGAACGTGAAGACGAGTTTCCGCCACTCCTCCCGCGGCATCGGATTTGTTGCCAGCACGACAACCGGTCCGGCCGCGGGCAATCCCAGACGCCGGCGCACGGCCTGCGGATCAGAGACGATCGTCCGCGTAAGCCGCTGGCAGCCCGTCACCACCAAACGCTCAGGTTCGGTCCCCAACTCGATCATCTGTTCACGGTGCTGCCCGCCCCAACAGAGGACCACGTCCGACAACAGCGGTGTGTAACCGTAAGGTGGGTAGATCACCCCATGCATCATTTGCAGCGTGGGGATGCCCCGTTGCCGCGCCGCAAGGACGAGACACGACCAGGGCGTGTTATGCTCCGAATCGGTCAGAACGGCCCGCGGTCGGGTGCGCTCCAGAAACTGGAAGAAGGCCGCAACATAGAAGGAACGGACGGCCAGGCCGTAGCCCAGGTGCGGAAAGAGCTGCCCCGGTAATCCATGCCGTCTCAGCCAGCCCCGTATGCGTCGATGCCACTCCGGCCGGCCACGCGCGTACTCCCGCCGCCAGGACCGCAGGTCCACCTCCGTCACCTGAACCTTCGTGCAGAAGCCGATCTCCGCCGGCAGCCTTTGCCGGATGGAGGCGACGCCACCGATAACATTGCATTCTCCCGGCTCTAATTCGGCAAGGACCGGCAGCACGAGGTCGTTTAATCGTGAGGTGTCGTCCAGCCAGGTTACCAAAATCCGCCCGGGCTCCAAGTCAGAAAGCGGTTGCTTTCGTCGGGGTCCGCGCCAACAGAACCGCCACCAGCCCAGCCGTGCCCGCAGTGCCGCGGCGAGACTCAGCGACAATGCGCCGGCCTGGAAGTTGATGGCGAAGAAATCCGTCAGCGTCGCCCCGATGGGCACGCCCAAAAACCGCGGCTCGTAGAGCGCGTTCTCCAACTCGAAGAGTGCCGCTGCGGGGAGTCGCGTGACTCGTTTTCGCTCAGTTTGGCCATTCATGGGGATTTTACCCACCCTACGAAACATCCACCTCTTACGGCTGCGGCTTTGCCTGCCGGAGGACGATTGCCAGCCCAGTGTAGGAAGCCATCAGGAATATCACCCGTCCCACAAGCATGGCTTGGGAAAACGCCACCAACTCGGATCCGCCGCGCAACAGCCAGCGCAAACATCCGTAATAGGAGGCCATGCCAAGCACAGTGGCTACGGCATACAGGTCCTGCCGCCGGACGACGTTATACACATTGTTGACCGGCGCCAGACATGCCACCGCCGGTGTCAACAGCGCCCATTGGGCAGCGGGGATGGCTTCAGCGTATTTCGGGAGGAGCAAGTTCACCACGCGTGGCAGGAGCCACCAGCCGACCGCCACCAGCGGCGCCATGGCGAGCAGCGAGAAAGCCATGGGCCGGACGGCCGATTTGACCATCGCCCGCACATCGCCCGTCCGCCCGAACTGCTCGGCCATCTGGGGATAAAGCACCTGCCCCAGCGCGTCCGGCAACAACTGGAGGGTGGCGCCGGACATCAGGACCAAGGCGTACAAACCCAGACCGCGAGTCCCCAAGTAGTGCAATACCAGCGTGGCGTCCAGTGTTGTCCAATACGCGTAAGTCATCCCGACCGCGAAGATGGGTGCGCCGATCTTGAGCAGATGCCGGAGGTGGCCCAGATTCCACGCCGGCAAAACCTTCACCGGACGCCAATACCAAAGCAAGGACACCTGAATGATTCCGCCCAGCAGTGCCCGCAGACATAGCCCGTAGAAGGCCAGCCACCACACCAGCGCCACGCCGGCCAGCAACACCGTGTTCTGCACCACGTTCACGAACGCCAGCCGGGCGAAATCCCCACGCGTGCGGTACGTGACCTGCAGGTAGTTTGTTCCGTAGAAGAGGAAGAACACGGTGATCGCGTTCGTGGCCCAACCTGCCGCCAACGCCCATTGCCGCAGCATCAGTTGCCAGACCGCCACCCCGAGCAAAGCGACTGCGGCCAGGCCACCCAACAACACCGCCCACGCCTGGGCCGCGGCGGCCAGTTCCCGCACTCGCGCGTGATCGCCCTTGCCCACATAATAGGGCAATTCCCGGTTGAGACCGTTGGTGATGCCCAAAAGCAGAAACGGGGCATACCCTTGCACCAAGCCAAGGCCGTTGAACAGCCCGAGCACGGCCGGCTGCGTGGCCCGAGCGGTCAGGAATCCGCCGACCATTCGCAGCCCGGAGGCAACGACATTGCCGCCGGCCAGCGCCGTTACCTGCATCCACAGGGAACGCCCTCGCGACCGGGACGGGGTGGCTTTCGGGACGTCCACGGGTGGAATAACCTGGCACGACTCCGTTCGGCCGACGGATCCTGCCTGGACGGTTTCGCTCAATGGTCGCAAGGATTTGATGCCACTCTCTCCCACAGAAATCCGGCCGCGCCGGAGGTCAGCCTGGCAGGAGATGATCCCAAGCGAGCGGGGTTCCGCTTGCCAGGTCACGAGCCGCTTGGCGGCCGATCACAAGCTCCAAATGCTTCGGGGCCAATCCGTAGCCTGGTCGGATGGACCGGACGTTTTCACCGGTGAAAATCTCGCCGACTTTTACGTCTTTCACCACGAAGAGCGAACGGCGGAAGACGCGGCTGGCCGCTTCTTTCTCCGTCACTTCATAGTTCACACGACCGAGTGCCTTTTCGGCCACGCGGACGGCATCCACCATCGCTTTGAACTCGGCCGGTTCGAGCGAAAACGCCGCGTCCGGCCCGCCATCGCTGCGGCACAGGGTCAGGTGCTTTTCGATAATGCAGGCGCCCAACGCCACCGCGGCCACCGGCACCGCGATGCCCAGCGTGTGGTCCGACAGCCCGGCCGGCACGCCGAAGGCCTCTGCCAAATGCGGAATTGTGCGCAGGTTCATCTCCTCGGGCGGCGAGGGATAGGCGCTCGTACACTTCAGCAGGGCCAGTTGCGTGCAACCCGCCCCGCGCAGCGTGCGCACCGCCTCGTCAATCTCGCCCAGTGTCGCCATGCCAGTGGACATGATAATGGGCTTGCCTGTGCTGGCGACCTTGTGAAGCAGGCCCGTGTCCACCAGTTCGAACGACGCGATCTTGTGCGCCGGCACGTCCATGCGCTCCAGGAAATCCACCGCCGTGTCGTCAAAGGGCGTAGAGAAGCAATGCAGCCCCAGTTCCTCCGCCACGGCCTTGAGTTTGGGCTGCCACTCCCAGGGCGTAAACGCTTCGCCGTAGAGTTCGTAGAGGTTTCGCCCTTCCCAGAGAGTGCCCTTGCCGATCCGGAACTCGGGTTGCTTCGAGTCGATCGTCATCGTATCCGCCGTGTAGGTCTGGAGCTTGACTGCCTCCGCCCCAGCCTCTTTAGCCGCCCGGACCAATTCCACCGCCCGATCATAGCTCTGTCCGTGATTCGCCGACATCTCGGCAATGACGTAACAGGGTGCGCCAGGACCGATCCGGCGGCCGGCGATGGGGATCGAATCAATCATGGCAGTCTCTGAATCAGTTCAATGGCCGGGTGTGCGCCGACTTGGGTGCTCCCGACCTTGCGGTAGCCCGCCCGCTCAAACGCGCGAATCGAGGCTGCGTTTTCCGGCTTCGTGAACGCGTGGATCACGCACACCTGCCGTTCTTCGTGAAGACGCTGCGAAGCACGGCGGATCAGTTCACTGCCGAAGCCGCGGCCGCGGGCACGCCGATCCACGCTGACCGAGATCACCGCCTCAGCATTGTTGAGGTCGAACCTTACCTGGCCAATCGGCGCACCGGAACTGTTGTCGGCGATCAGGAACACACAGTCTGGATCGCTCCGTCGCGCCTCGAACCAGCGCGTGTGTGACTCCCAAGGGATCGGCTCGGTGTTGAACGAAACGGCTCGAACTTCGGGATCGTTCGCCCACTCCCACACCTGGCGGCAATCCTTCGGTTCTGCGGGCCGTAAAGTCATCGCCGCTCCGGTCAATTCGCCCACGACGCGTTCGCCACCTTTTCCGTCAACCATCGTCCGCCCCAACCGACTCATCCTCGCTCGCCCCAGACGGTCATTTAGAAGTTCGTGTAAGTCTGCGCTCAAATCGCCTGGCGCTGCAGCGCCGGTTCCAGCCCGCCGTGCCACATTGCTGGCCGCGAGCGCTTCGGCTACCTTCAGTTGATTTTCCGCCAACACCAGCACGAGGCTGGGCAGGCCCATGAACGCCAGTTCCCAAGCGGTAGAACCGCCAGCCGCGATGGCCATGTCGGCCCAAGCCATCAGCTCCGACATGTTCGCCGCGTTCACCACCAATTCCATTGCCGATCGCCGATTGCCGATCGCCGATTTCAATTCTTCCAAGTTCGGATTGCTTCCGCCCACCACGACTTTGCATTCGACATCCAGCCCTTGCAGCGCCTGAACGACCTTGCCGGTGACATTATCCGGGTCGCCGCCGCCGAGGGTGACCAGCACCTTGCGGGCGACGGGCGGAATCTCCCGTGTCCAGTCCCGCCAAGCTTGGAACTCGCGGCGCAGGAGCGCGTAGCGCGGTCCCAACAGGAGGCGGGTGTGGGGCTTGCGCCGGACGTAGAGCGCGGCGTCCGCGCCGAGGTTCTGGTTCAGGACCAGGTCGGCCTCGTACTCACCCGCGTGGCCGTAATCGTCGAGGAACAGGATCCGGAAGCCGGCAGCCATGAGCAGCCGTTGATAGTCCGCGCCAAACTGGTAACCGTCAACGACCACCCACGCGGCACCGTGTTCGCGCGCACAGGCGATGGTGACCTCCGCGTCGTCCACGCTTCCGGGTGTGGCGGCCAGAGAACGGGAAACGAATCCTTCTGCCGTCAGTCGTGCTTCCAGGGCGGAGGTGATTTCGGCCGAGAGGAAGTGGACCTGCTCGCGAGGCTGCCAGGCCTGCGCCAGTGCGAGGCAGCGCATGACGTGGCCCGTACCCATGCGCGGGCTGGCGTCCGCGCGAACGAGAAGCGTTTCATGCATGGATAGATGCGCCCCTCTCAATGGCTAGAAACATCCTCTCGGCGCGCTCCCAATCCTCCAGCGTGTCAATGTCTTGCACAAGGAACCGTGGTAAAATGATTGTATACGAGCGGGCGGAGAAAACCCCGGTTCGGGTCAGGGTGGACTCTTTGCGTCCCCAGTAAAACTGACCGGCGTCGTGCCATGCCTCGGAAAGGTCTTGCGAACGTTTCAACTCGTTCTCCGGCCAGAACATCTCCACCCGGCCGTCCTGCGCGCGCCGGAGCGCTCGAAAGATGGGGAAGGCGTAAGAGGTGACACTGAACGCGAACTCGGCGTCCGGATGGGCACGGAGCAAATTAAGTCCTTCGCGGACATAGTGCGGCTGCAGGAATGGCGCGGTGGCGTAGATGCAACAGGCGAACTCCACCGGAGCACGGTGCTCGTCCCACCAGCGGATGGCGTGGGCGATGACCGGCAGCGTGGGTGCGTGGTCATTCGCCAACTCGGCAGGACGGCGGAACGGAGCCGTCGCGCCGCACGATTCCGACACCGCCGCAATTTCCTCATCGTCAGTGGACACCACGATGGCATCGAACACTCCCGCCGCCTTCGCGGCCTCGATTGACCACGCGATCATCGGCTTTCCGCAGAACAGTTTGACGTTCTTTCGGGGGATCCGCTTGCTCCCGCCGCGGGCTGGAATAACCGCGATGATACTCATTGGTCCGCCAAACCTCGCACGGCCTGGATGACCTGCTCGACGTCGGCATCCGTCATTGCCGAATACAGCGGCAGGCTCAGGGCGCGCTGGTAATAGGCCTCCGCCACCGGGCATTTGCCCGGTCCATAGCCGTACTGGCGCCGGTACCACGGCTGGAGATGCACCGGGATGTAAAGCACCTGGGTGCCGATGCCGTGATGGCGCAGGTCTGTCATGATCCGGGTGCGGGACCGGCCGAGTTGGACGAAATCCATCTGGACGGTGTAAAGGTGCCAGGAAACCAGCGGTTGCGAGTTGGCAGCTGAGAGTTGAGGGCGGATTAGGAACGGCAGGCCGGCAAAGGCTTCGTTGTAGCGCGCAACAATCTCGCGCCGGCGCGCCATCAACGCCGGCAGGCGGTGCAGTTGCGACAAGCCCAGCGCGCACTGGATATCCGTGAGGCGGTAGTTGAATCCCAGTTCCTGCATTTCGTAGGCCCAAGGGCCGGCTTCCGCAAGCGAGTCGCCCACGCGACCGAACGACTCGAAACGCGACGCTTCGCGCTCCATCCCGTGGCTCCGGAACAAACGAGCGCGCTGCGCGTATTCGTCATTATCCGTGACCAGCATCCCGCCTTCGCCCGTGGTCATAGTTTTCACCGGATGAAAACTGAAGACCGTCATGTCCGCCCACCGATGTCCCCCCAACTTCCACGTTCGGCCTTCATGGACAAACCCTCCGCCCACCCCGTGACAGGCGTCTTCGACGACAATCGCCCCCCGCTCGCGGGCTATCCGGGCGATGGCAGGCATATCACAGGGTTGCCCGGCGTAATCCACCGCCACCACTGCGCGGGTGTCGGGTTGCCACCGCTCCTCGAGGGCCGCCGGATCCAAGTTGTACGACACCGTGTCAATGTCGGCGAAGTCCGGAGTCGCGCCCACGAAGGCGGCGCAGTTGGCCGAGGCGAGGAAGGTGTTCGGGCTGGTGATGACGCGGTCACCGGGGCCCACGCCAGCGACCAGCATCGCCACGTGGAGGGCGGCCGTCGCGCTGTTCATGGCCACAGCGTGCCGCGCACCCACGGCTTCGGCAAACGCCTGTTCGAACTCGGCCACCTTCGGGCCACAGGTCAGGAAGTCCGAACGCAGGACCTCGCCGACGGCTTCAATGTCCGCCTCGCTGATATTCTGCCGGCCATAAGGAAGCAACTCAGCCATAAGGCTTGAACCTGAAACCCGAAGTTGGGGAGCACACCCGCCTCGGGTATTGCTGGACGCGCCTCGCGTCCAGCCGTTTCGCATCTGACGTCTTCCTGAACGTTTGGAACGTGTCGGTGCGCCCGATGTTTTCCGCGAGGGCGCGGAAAATCGCACGCGAGGGGCGTGCACTCCCCGTCTTAATTTCGGTTTTCGGGTTAAAAAGCGTCACGGCGTGAAGTTTGGGTCCACATGCTGGCGGATAAGTTCGCGGATTTGGTCCACGGTGAGCCACTCGGTGTTGCTGCCGCTGCTGTAGTGAAAGCCGTATTCGCAACGGCGGCCCTTGAAGGCCCTGGCATATTCGTCCGGATTCCAGAGCGGCATGGCGGGAAGGATGACGAAGTGGCGGTCAAACTCGATGGTATTCATCCCGTCGGTCTCGGTGATCATCTCCTCGTGGAGCTTCTCGCCGGGGCGGATGCCGGTGATGACGCGTCGGCACTCGGGGCCGATGGCCTCCGCGACATCGGTGATGTGATAGCTCGGAATCTTGGGCACGAACAGTTCACCGCCCCACATGTGTTGCAGGACGTAAAGCACCAAATCCACGCCCTCCTCCAAGGAGATGTTGAAGCGCGTCATGCGTTCGTCGGTGATGGGCAGCACCCCGGTCCTGCGCTGTTGCAGAAAGAACGGGATGACACTGCCGCGGCTGCCCATGACATTGCCGTAGCGCACCACGGCAAGTTTGAGGTCGCGGTGGCCTTTGTAGTTGTTCGCCGCCACGAATAACTTGTCGGAGCACAATTTGGTGGCGCCATAGAGGTTGATCGGGGCCGTCGCCTTGTCCGTGCTCAAGGCCACCACTTGCTTCACCCCGTTCTCCATGCAGGCGTCAATGACGTTCTGCGCGCCCAGCACATTGGTTTTGATCGCCTCAAATGGATTGTATTCAGCGGCGGGAACCTGCTTCAACGCTGCCGCGTGGACCACCGTGTCAATATCTTCCATGGCGCGCTTGAGCCGATCCTTGTCACGCACGTCGCCAATGAAAAACCGCAGGGAAGGGTATTGTTTGGCCGGATACAGTTGGGCCATTTCAAACTGCTTGAGTTCGTCGCGGGAGAAAACCACCACGCGGGCGATCTGCGGATGCTCCCGGTAGATGGTTTCGACAAATTTCTTACCGAACGAACCGGTCCCGCCGGTAACGAGAACTCGTGCGCCGTCGTGCATAGGCAATTGCGTCGTTTCCAATCGAATTGAGTCTTTCAATAGAATCCCACTCTCCGCACCGCTGGCCGGATCACTGCCGACCAGGCAGGCTCTGTCCAGCCGTCCAGTTGAACGGTACCGTTCGTTGCAAATGGCCGTGGTTGGTTTTAAGGTCGGAACGGGTCCACAGGGACACGTCTGGGAAGAAATTACTGGCGAAAATCGGCTCCGCCGTTGCGATCGCTGCGGTCGTGGCCACCCATGTCTGATACGCGTTCACGGCCTTGATGACCTGTGTCCGGTTGCTGGCCGTCGGAGCAAGCATGAAGATTCGGTAGGCCAAAAAGGCCTGAGTAATCAACGCATATTGCTGGTACGAAATCTCCGCGCGACGAATCCAGCCCAAGACACGCACATCCCCTGCCGCCTCCTGTTTCGCGGCGTCCAGCGCCTGGCGTAGCTCCTGGAGCGTCGCTGCCGGATAGGTGCTCGTGAATGTCACGTCGGGATGACCTACCCCGGCTACGACCCAGTCATCCTTGGAATGGCGGCAGACCTTGAGCCGCCCGTAAAGGGTGTCGTAGTATTGCTTCATCGCCGGCGCGGCGTTGCCAAAGGTCAGATTCAAGTACTCCTGATAGACTGCCTGCCAGTCCAGGCTTGGGTCCGTCGCCAGCCGGCCGATCACGTAGTAGGTCGGCCCTTCCGCCCCCCAGTTCTCCCCTCCCCCGCACCAGTAGATCCCTTGCACGTCGTGGGCGATCCAGTCCCGGATCTTCGCGGCTGCGAGTTCCGGGTAAAAACGCGGTGCAAGGCCGTTATCGTAATAAAGGCCCATGTAATAGGTATAGACGGTGATTCCACCGGGAATAGCGCCACGCCAATAGTCCATGGCCTGGTCGTGACTCCCAAAGGCGGTTTGCAGCAACTCCGTCAAACAGACTTGACCGATCGTGTTCGACGGGTAGGTCGCAAACTGTGTCGGTGGCCGATAGTTCGGATTGTAAATCAGAACGTGCAGCTTCCGGTCTGGGTACTTACGACCTACGATTTCGGCGACATTCCGCAATGCATTGTGAACCTGGTCGCTGGCGGATAAACCGGAACAAAGCGGGCACTGACAGGGCACAAAACCATCCGACTGGCCCAGGGCCACAACTTCATACCCCTCTTTGAACAGTCTCATGGCCCACTTGGCGACCAGTCGCTGCGCATCCGGATTGGACAGGCAATACTGCGGGTTTTTGGGATTTGTCGGTTTGATGCGTTTGCCATCGCGCATGACAAAATACTCCGGATGCTCTTGGAAGAGTGAAGCGGGAACACCATGCACCCAAGTTTCTCCGCCGACGAACATCCGGGTCGCGGTGCGGAAGCTGTTGGCAAGCGACCAGTCCCCCCAGTTCGTAAACCGGCCATGGACAAACATGAAAGGCGGGTTGTAGGTAACATCCAAGTCGTCTGGGATCGTAATTGTTTTAAGCTGCGGAATGTGGATACCCATTGGCGTCGGCTGCAGCCAGTGGAACCCAAGCCGGTCCAGCAAACCAAAGACGGCCCGCACGGTGCCTTGCGCCCTGGTGCCACTAATCATGGGCGTGTCCCGGCCCCAGAGATAAAGCACGTTCCCCCTGACCGACAGGTGGTAGCCATCCCATTTCAGGTCCGAGGTCGTCGGTCCCGACTTCTGCGCCAAGCGCGTTTCCCCGATCGAGATCAGGGTGCCCTTGGGTTTTCCGGATTCTTTGAGTACGCGCAACTCCGCGCCGGTGGCCATTTTCAAATACCGCGTGAGTGTGGCGGCGGCCGTTCGTTCTTGCCTGCTGGCTGCCTGTGGGATGACGATGGTGCACGCTGGCCTGCCTTTTCTAACCAAATCCAAAGCATACACTTTCGCACCGAGGAGCACTCCGAGCACCGCCCCGGACAACACCAGAATCCGCTTCCTGGTTAATTCGTGGATCATCATGGAACTACCGTCCGCTGCCCCTGCCCATTGGGCGCTCCGGAGCGGGCAACGACCAAGGCTGGGGCAAAGGACCAGGCGGTCCTCTAGCGGGACTGTGAAGCCAGAAGCAAAGCGCACTGGACTACGGCACTGCGGTTGGTTACCGCGGCGGTTGATGAGTCAATGGGCGGGGGTACCGGCGTCACGTATCACGTCGGCCAGAAAGGCTCGGAACTCGACACTGAGATCCTCGCGTCTCAAGCCGTAAAGGACATTGGTTTTCAGGAAATCAAGCTTGTTGCCGATGTCGTGGCGCCGGCCATCGAGGGTCACGCCATAGATGGCCACGTCCCGCACCATCAGCCGCATGGCATCGGTGAGCTGGATTTCATTCCCCTTGCCCCGCGGTGTTCGTTCGAGATAGTCGAAGATCCGCGGGCTGAGGACGTAACGTGAGGCGATCGCCAAGTTTGAAGGGGCCTCGCCGGGGGGTGGCTTTTCCACCAGGTCCTCAACGAGGTGCAGCCCATCCCCGATCGACCGTCCCTGGATCACGCCGTAAAGCCCGACTTTGGCAGGGTCCACCGCCTCCAGCGCCACCACGCTTTCGCCGTAACGCTCATAGACCTCCATGAGCCGACGGCAGAGGGACGTAGGCGATTGGATCAGTGTGTCGCCCAAGAGCAGCAGGAACGGTTCGTTGTTGACGTGGTGGCGGGCGTGCCGGACGGCATCGCCGAGGCCGTTCAGTTCTTTCTGCCAGATGAAATGGATGTCGGCCAGGTTCGAGACGCGACGGATGGCCTCCAACTCTTCCGTGCGGCCTTTGGCCTCCAGGCCGGCCTCGAGTTCGAAGTTACGGTCGAAGTGCTCCTCGATGGCCCGCTTTCCCCTGCCAATGATGATGAGAATGTCGGTGATGCCCGCCTCCACCGCCTCTTCCACGACATACTGGATCACCGGCTGATCCACGATCGGCAGCATCTCTTTGGGCTGCGCTTTCGCAAAGGGCAGAAACCGGGTGCCCATGCCGGCGGCGGGAATGACGGCTTTGCGGATCATGGTGTGATCACCGGCTTGAAGACCCGGACACCCATGAGCTGGAGCCTGGCCACCAGCGCTTCGTACATGGCTTCGTCGGTGTAAGTACCGATGATGGCGCCTCCAGAGCCGGTGAACTTGGCACTGGCGCCCACCGAGCGCGCCGCCTCGACCAGGCGCAGGTTACCGTCACTGATCCGGCAGATTTCGCGTCGTTTGTCGAAGTTGCGGTTGAGCAAATCCGGGACGGGTCTCAGATCGCGCCGCAGCAGGCAGTCCCGCACCTGGTCCGCCAGGCCGGCCCAGTACTGCATCGCCGCCAACACGGCTGGCTCGCCGTGATTGAACCGGCTGCGGAGATCGTTGTGCAGCACTTCGGTGCCTTCGGCCAGGTCCGACCGATAGGCAACGTACAGTGGCGGCAGCAGGGCGGGATCCAACTCTTCGTACCGCCCGTGCCCCTGCTCCTGCATAAACTGCCGGTCGAAATCCATGTACACTACGCCTTCATAGACTTGAATCACTCGATCCTGCAGTCCAGCCGGGATGCCTAGCTCCTCGGTTTCAACCGACAAGATCAAGCCGGGTTGGATTGGTTTGGGAATATCAACCTGGTAAAAGTGCATCAGCGCGCGCAGACAGGCCGTGATGATGGCACTGGAACCGGCTAGCCCCACCTGGCTGGGAATGTCCGAGCCATACCGCAAGGTGAAGTTCCGATCGTGCAGACGGAAGCTGTGCTGGTGGCAATAATCAAAGAAGCGTTTGACCGTCGCCTTGAGCAGGCGGATGCCGCCATAGTAACCGTACCGGCGCACGTCCATGGCGAGCTCGCCGATATTCTTGAAGGCCGAGTGGTCCCGTGTGTTGGGCAGGATCTCCAGCTCGGGACTTTCCCACAATAGCACCTCCGCCCGGAGGTTTCGGATGATGAACGAGATGGTCTTGCCGTGGTAACCGTCGGATGGGTTGCCGACCAGCCCGGCACGTGGATGGGCCTGGGTGCGGATGATCATGGGAGCCCCCTAAATCCCGGCACACAAACCAATACGTTGGTCACCTGGATGACCAACGCTACCCTTTCGCGCGGACTTGGAGCGCGGTGTGGATGAGACACGGCACCGGCAGATCCACGATACCGATCAGGTCGTAGTCCCATGACATTCCGCCAGAACCCAAGCAAACTGAATCGAGCCAGAGCACACTGCTTTCCGGCAGTGGTCTGCACATGCCTTGGCCTCAGTGCCTGGCCGTGAAGGGAAGTCAGAGTCCGGTCCTGACTGCAGAATCGGTCCGATGCGACCGACGAGCTGTCGCGGCCAGGGCAGAGACGCCGACGCCGCCATGATCGTCGATCGTTCGATCAGCACGGCGAAAGCTTAGCAGGATTCCTGCTGAAAACTGTGAGGATGGCTTGCCGCCTGGATCGTCCCGCGCAGGTAGGGTCGGTTCTCCGGAGCGGGCCGCGTTTTGTGCGGACATCTTGGAAAGATGTCCCACCAGGTGGGGCCGATTCTCCGAACGGGCCGGTCCCCGCCGCCTAGCAGAGGCCCCCCCACTTGTCTCCGCCTCCGGGCGTACCCTTATGGCTCCTAAACCAGTCTGCGGGCATGGCCAATCGCCCGATCGCAGATCGCGTCGAGCACGGGTTTCTGTTCCCGACAATAAACGAAGATCTCGGCGGCGCGGGCGCCGGCGTAATCGTGTGCAATGATATTCCGCACGTCCTTCATTTCGCGCAAGTCCGCCGCGCGCTCCACAAAGCCACGTTTCTCGGCCCGGTTGATGACGTCCAGCAACGTGCCTTCAGGGCGCAACTCCAGCCGGTCCAGGCTCCTCAGCACCTTGTTGACCAGCAAATCCACGGTTCGCGCAAAGCGGCTGCAAAACGCCTCCACACTCTCCAATTGCGCTGGCGTCGTCCCCGCCAGGAAATCCGACAGCCCGCCCACCTGCCGGTAGGAGTAGTCGAGGTGTTGGCGAGCTTGCTGCAGTTCGGCCAGATGTTGTCGAAGGAATTCCTGAGCGACTTCCGGCTTCATAGACGCGCACCGGTTTCGCGGGCGACTCGCGCCAAGGGATCTTCCAATTGATCGCGCCGCCGCAGGGTCAGGTCCAGTTGCTGCCAGCCGATGCGGTCCAGGATCCCACGGCGCAACCGCAACAGCCCGCGGAAACCCAGCCGGTCGCTAATCACCAGCAGATCAATGTCGCCCCCCCGGCCGGTGTCCGCGGCGCGCGACCCGTAGAGGAACACTTCCGCCTCCGAATCCAAGGCCCGCACCTCCTCCCGGATGGCCTGGACTTCCTGGGCGCTCAACCTCATGCCGGAAGCATTCCACGAACCCCTGATGCCGTCAAATTGCAGTCCACGCGCCGGTGGGAACACTGCGCCGGTGGCGGGAGGCGGGCGAACCCTCTCCGCAGTCTTCGTTCACGACTTCGAGCAGCCCCGGCCCACCCAGCGTCCGATGCACCTCCACCGCACCGTCAACCGTAATCCGGCCGATCTCGTTTTCGTTCATGAGAACCCGTTTTTTTTAACGCAAGGTCGCCAAGATCATAAGCCGCCAGGATTTCCCCTCTTTTACTGGTGCGCCTTTGCGCCTCCGCGTCTCCGCGCCTCTGCGTTAATCTCTCTCGTGCCGCCTGTCATCCCGCTTCCTTCTCCTGGGGGAGAAGGTCAGGATGAGGGCGGGCGAAAGAACCGATATGGGCTTTTGCCGTTCGGCCCGTGCCGCCGGTGATGAGCAGGGTTTTTTGTTTAAACATAGGGTTTTAGCAAGATGACGAGACGACAAAATACCCCGATGTTGGCAGCGACTTAATCTTCCAGGGGCAAAATCCGCAGGCGCGATTTATGGCCTATGACGGTAATCAACGCGCCACGCCGGAGCGCCGCGCCATGCTGTTTGAGGATGAGAATAACGTCTTCACCGATGCTGGCCGGACGCACGTCATCGAGCCGCAATTGGATGACACTGGGCAAACCGGCGCGGGTTTGGAAAAGCAGTTTGGTAAAATCGAGATCCTGGGTCAGCACCACGGCTGCGTTCTCATTCGCCCAAAGCACGATGTCCGAATCCGGGGCGTTGACCGGACCGAGTTCGCGCCAGTGGCGGGCAGTGTGGCCGTGCGACTGAAGATACGCGACCCATGAGACGGGAAGGCAGTTGTCAATGACAATGGTCAAGCGGGCTGAAGCTCAATTTCACGTTCGCGGGTGAGCCAGGTGGCGTAAGCCAAACAGGCTTTGATGTCGTCCGCTTCAAGGTCGGGATAATCGGCGAGAATTTGCTGTTCGGTCGCGCCGGAAGCCAGGAGACCAAGAATGGTGGTGGCCGGAATTCTCATGCCGCGAATGCAAGGCAATCCCGTCATGACGGCCGGATTCACCGTGAGGCGTTTCAAAATTTCTTTCATGGTGTTACTTTAGCAGTCGTTTTTGGTTTTCGCACGAACAGATTGATGCTCACGCCTGCCCCCGGCCCGGTGGCAGCGGTCAGTCCTCACTTTTGACATGGCGGGGCCCGGGTGGGGCCGAAGGCGGGCGCATCAAAACGGAAAGCGGAAACAGCCAAGCGCCAACACTGAACATTCAACATTCAACTCGGAACAGAAAGGGGGCGGCCTATACCAGAGGTCGGATGACGGATTTTTTAACCACGAAACACACCCAATACACGAACCATTCGGCAAAAGGCTAAAGGGTTGACATTCTTCCCGGTGAAGTAGCTCTGTACTTCACGGGGCAGGGAAAAAACTAGGAGGAGGAGGTCGGCGCTCGCTGGCTGCGGATTTGGGCACGGCAACGTTCACCGACGCCATGCAAATAAGCCAGCCGCTGTTCCGGGGTCATGGCATCAAGTCGGCGGCTGGTCGCCTCCCGCCATTTGCGGGACTCGGCCACGGCATCAAACTTTTTCATCTTGTTCTCCATAAATCAATTCCAACGGATTAACGATACGCAAGGTGGGATAGCCCTGCAAGAGGTTTACCACATTAAAGCCCCTTTCCCGTTCCACGTTAACCAGGTGGCGAAAGTTCCAACTGACCAGATAATCAATTCTGGCGACCGTGCAAACCGCCACATGGCGGGCGTCATCGCTGTATTTCGGGGTGAGGATGGCCTGGCTCATGTAAGCGGCGGCGAGCTGTTCCATCTCTCCGGTAACTTCAAGGATGTTCCCGGGGGCAAAGGCGGTGGCGAGGAGTTCGCGAACCCGTTCAGGCGCTTCGGTCAGTTCGTCCACCGTGACGAGCCGAGGTAAGAAATCGAAACCGGCCTTGCTCCATCTGCCGCCAAAGCTCCTGCGTGGCCTCCTTAAACTCGTCGTCGAAATAGCCGCCCAGGACGGAAGTATCCAGGTATAGCGTCGGTGTTCTCACAGTTGCAGGATGACCCGGTTCATGTCAGCCGGTTCCGCAGTTCACGTTTGGCGGTTTCCCAATCCAGAAAGGGGTCGGTCCTCACTTTTGACACGGCGGGGCCCGGGTGGAGCCGAAGGCGGAGATTCATTAACCACAAAGAACACCAAGGGCACAAAGTCATCATTCGAAAATAGAAATTGGGAAAACAGGCCCCGTGGAGTAAAGGCATGCCCGTTGAATACGAACAAGGTTCCACGGACCCAGCGCACTCCACAGGCCAGGCGCACTTCACGGGGCAAGGAACATCAATACTGGCAACTGACTACGGACATTTCTAAAAAGCTGAAGGCTGAAAGCTGAAATCACAGACCAGACGACGGAGGACGGAGGGCTGGCCACTGGACAACGCGGCCTTGACCGGGTCGTAGCGAGGGGCACCGCATGAGGAGAGCTTTTCAAGCTATGCGCTTTGGGGAATCGGACAGCCCAGTTTTCGGCAAATGGATTTGGCCGTGAAGCGATTGATTTCCTTATGTCGGGGGACCGCTTGAAGTTCGCCTGTTGGGTTGATCCAGATCGAATGAGAAGAACCTTCCCGTTCCAGCTTGCACCCGTGTTTGACCAGGTGAGAAAGGAGGGCCTCGCGTTTCAAGCGAATACCACCTCTAAACGCTCCCCAGCAAGCAGGGCTTTTGCGGCCTGTTCTTTGCGATACGCCAGCACATCCCGAATGGACCCGCGCAGGTTCTCCAAGCAGGCCTCAACGGTTTCACCTTGCCCGTTGGCTTCGGGAAACTCAACACAGGTTGCCGCGAAGCCGGTTTCAGACTCGGCCGAGCAATCGTGAATTAAAGCGGTGATTTCCATGGTGCGATACTAGCCCATGCGGGCAAAAAAACGAGCCGGTTTTTAAAGAAAAGGGGGCAGAAAGGGGTCAGTCCCCACTTTTGACATGGCGGGCGGAATGCCCGCGGGGCCAGGGTAGAGCCGAAGGCGGTCGAATCAAAGCGGAAAGCACGAAACGAAAAGCAGAAGTTTATTGTCCCGAGGGGGCGGGTCAGGGAAAGAAGCGGTAAATCTCCTTCCGATGCAATACCCGGGCCAAGGTCAGTTTCTCCCCATCCCAGTAAAAACCCAGGCGATAATCTCCGATCCGGAGGCGATAGGCCCCGGTTTGTCCCGCGAGCTTCTTCACCTGCGGCAGTTCCTGAAGCTCCTGCCAGGCCGGAGCTTCCTCGAAAGCCAAACGCCGGATTCGCCCATAATCCCGGGTTCCTTTGAGCCGCTTCAGATCCCGGACAAAGGCCGGCAGGTAGGCAACGATCATGGCTCATCCAGCGCCTGCAAAGCCTGCCTACGGGTCAGCGGCTTCTCTTGCGCCACCGTTCTCATGGCGCGATCCAGGCCGGCGTCCTCCACCAATTCCAGCAACTGCCGGTAGTGGCGATAGCCGAGGATGACCTTGCTGACCTGCCCCCGGGTGTTGGTGATCAACTCTTTGGCAAAAGGATAGTCGCTCCTGGCAGTGCTGGCACTCGCGTTCATGGCAAGACACTAACGGGACGAAGTGACACCGTCAACCGCGCGCGCGGCGCGTGAAGGTCTGCTCAACGGGTAGTAGATCATCGGCTTGTCATAGCCCGGCAGCAGTTGCTTGCTCACGGCCTGGGTGTGCAGGGGTCGGTCCTCACTTTTGACACCAGAAGGCATGCGGCAGAGGGCAGCCCGTGGAATGGGCGGCCCCGCGAACTCAAACCCCAGAGCCGCCGCCCTTTCACAGGCCAGTTCAATGACAATGAATTCCTTCACTCCCCTCAGCGGCATCAAAGCAGAACGTTGGGAGCTGAAAGCAGACAGCGGAGGCCGGAGGTTCAAAAATGGCCTTAGCCGGAAGCGGCGCTACGGGCGCGGGCGAGGAGGGCGCCAAGGTCCAGTTCCTTGGCCCAGCGTGTCAAATAGGTCCCATCGAGCAGCCCGGCCTGAACACGGAGTATGCCAAGGACATCAGCCGTCGCGCCGGGGTGGCCTGACGCAGCAGATGAATCTGCATGGCGGCGGCAGCGGGACTTGTGTCGTTTATAAGTGCGGTGCTCATGCGTGAGAAGATGAAGTCGTCATAACATCCGCGGCGGCTATGGGTGTTCAAGCAGGGCGCGGCCCATGCGCTCGGCCGCCCGGCCGTCGCCGTAAGGCTCTGCCTGTCGTCCAGAAGTTCCCCGCGCTCCCAGCACGGCGTGAGTGATCCTGGCGGCATCATTGGGTGGGCAGAGCCGGTTCCACCCCAGTTCCACGGATTCCACCCACTCCGTTTCCTCCCGCAGGGTGACGCAAGGCACGCGGTGAAAGAACGCCTCTTTCTGCACCCCGCCAGAATCGGTGGCGATGACGGCAGCGCCCATCTCCAGCCGCAGCATGTCCAAAAAACCGAGCGGTTCAGTCAGGCGGATTCCGGCGGTGTCGAGTCCGCCTTGTTCGATCATCTTGCGCGCGCGCGGATGCACCGGCAGCACCACCGGCAATTCCTTCGCAACCGCCTGCAAACCGGAAAGAATGGCCCGCAGACGGCCGGGATCGTCCGTGTTCTCGGCGCGATGCACGGTGGCCAGCACGTAATTTCGCTCCGCCAATCCCAGCCTTTCCAGCACCGTTGACCGGCCCAGGGCCTGGTCTCGGAACATCAAGGCCACATCGAACATGACATCGCCGGTCCAGACGATGCGATCTTCGGGCACGCCCTCGCGCTGGAGGTTCTTCCGCGCGGCTTCCGTCGGCACTAAAAGCAGGCTGGACAACGTGTCCGCCACCAGCCGGTTGATTTCCTCCGGCATCCGGCGGTTGAACGAACGCAGGCCCGCTTCGACGTGCGCCACCGGCACGTTCACCTTCGCCGCCGCCACGGCCCCGGCCAGCGTGGAGTTGGTGTCGCCATAGACCAGTAGCCAGTCCGGCTTCTGCTCCACCAAGGCCCGCTCGATGCCCACGAGCATGGTCGCGGTCTGCTCGGCATGCGACGCCGACCCGACGTTGAGGTTCAGGTTCGGCGCGCGTAGGCCAAGTTCCTCGAAGAAGACATCCGACATCTCGCGATCATAGTGCTGGCCGGTGTGAAGCAGGAACTCGTCGATCCCAGCCTTTGCCAGTGCGCGGCTAACCGGCGCTGCCTTGATGAATTGCGGCCGGGCACCAACGATGGTGACGATTTTCACGAGGGCTGGGGTAGGGCCCGCTGTCCCACGGGCCGCACGGGGCTTTCTGGCAGGGTTGGCTCTCCGAGCCGACCTCCGTATTCTGCGCGGACATCTCGGAGAGATGTCCCACCGTAATTTCGGACACCTGAGGTAGGGCCCGCTCTCCGAGCAGGCCGCATCGGGCGTTTCGGAACGGACGCCTCGGAGAGGCGTCCCTACCTTCCCAAAATGCTGGCATACTGGCTGCCGAAACGCACAAAGGGCCAGTCTTCCGTTCGAGCCACCAACCCCGCCCGCACCGGATTCTCCAAGATATACGCCGCCTTGTCCCGCAAGCTCTCGTCCTGGCGCAAACGATGCCCAAAAAAATCGCGCTGCCAGCGAATCCCGAGATGACGCGCTGTCCAACGTTTCCAATCGCTCACGACACTGCGTATCGGGCGCGGCCAACCCCCGAACCGGAAAAGCCCGTGCAAATGATCCGGCATGAGCATCAGCAGGTGGCAATACCAGGCACCGGCGTGCTCCACCGAGGCGACGCTCTCGAACAAGCGCCGGGCAACATCGTCCACCGCCAGGGTGTTCTGACCGCGTGGCTGGCAGTTGAGGGTCAGGAAATAGATTTCCTGCGTCGGATCCACCCATAGCGGGATGTCATGGGGCAGGCGCTGGTGAACCGGCAACCTGTTTCAGGTAGCGTCCTGGGACGGCCGCCTGAGGCAGGGGCGGCTCTCCGGGCTGACCGGCCGGGGGTGGAATCGGCCATTTTCCGCCGCATTTACAGCCCAGACAGGCCTGATTTTTTTTGGCTGCTCAACTATAATCTGCCACTACCCAGCCATACCCGTTTGTCGGTGTTATCGAGTGTCATGGCACTGTTGAACACAGAACAACCCAGCCGTTTCTGAAACCGGGGCTATCTTGGCTCGATAACCGCCAGCCCCTTCACTTGGGCAAAATGCCGTTGGTTGAACGTGGCTACTTCACTGCCGCGCTCCAAGGCTGTCGCCGCCACGATGAGGTCATAATAACCGATCGTCTTGCCGGACGATTCCAATTCTGCCCAAATGCGCGCGTGCTCGTAAGCTGTCTGCTCCGTGTAGGGAATGATGGGCAATGAAACCAGAATGGTCTGGAGATATTGGAGGCGTCTGGTTTTGTGCACTCCGGCAGCCCGTTCCACGCCATGCCAAAGCTCAGCTACAGTGACGGCGGCAACTTCAAATTGATCGTCCAGGCGGGAGGCCACCCAGCTTTTGAGATCAAATGTGCCTTTCTCGCCGCGAATGATGACATCGGCATCCAGAATTATCGCCATTTGTCAGCCGGGGCTTTGAGGGTTTTGCGGGCGGTTTGCAGGTCACGATGCCAGGCTGTGGCTTCATCTTCCGACAATTCGGTTTTGGCCAGGGCTTCGGCCAGGTCGCGGCCCGCGCAAACTTTCTCGTTGTCTGGCACCAACTGGGCGACGGGCGAGCCGTTCTTGAGCAGCACGAAGGTGACGTTTTGGTAATGGGCGCGGTTGACGCAATCGGCAAAATTGCGCGCGGCGTCGGTGACGCTGATGGTCGTCTTTCGCATGAAATCAGATTATCAGATTTTAACCCTGTGTCAACCCACAGCTACGTCCATCTGGACATGGCGCGGGCGGCCTTCACGAAATTGGGCCATGCGCCGACAACATGGAGGGTGGTCATTGGGAGGCGGACGTCTCGGAGAGGCGTCTCCACCTGGGGAGGGCCCGCTCTCCGAGCGGGCCGTGGGCTTTTTTCGCGGAGTCGTGGGAAATCAGCCAGACCGTCTCACCGACCCGCTTCGTGGCGCAACGATTCCAATTCCCGACGCAAGGGCTGCCAGTATTCGGCATCGCGCCGGCGCTCTTCAGCTTCCTCCTGAGCCAGGAACGCCGCCACCTGGTCGAGATCGCCCGACCGGGCGGCCGCTACAGCCTGGCGGCTGGCGGCCATCCGCGCCGCCTCATCCGCATACCGCTGGCAGAGCCGGCCAAGGATTTCCGGAGTTCGACTCTCCCTGAGCCAGAAAAGGATCGTTTCGCGGCTCGGGCGGGCGTGCGAAACGTAGTCCGCCTCGAGCAGCCGTCGAATCATGGGCCAATCCTTGTCGCGCTGGGTTTTCTTCGCCTGAACGAGGTCGGGCAGACTCAACACCGGAACCTGCTCGGCGCCGGTCTCCAGGCGGATGGTTTGGCGTCGGTTCCACAAGGCCGCGAACGGATCGGCTCCGCGCAAAACCGACATCAGGTCAATGCGCAGACCGGCCACGTCCGGATGTCGGCATCGGAAGTGCACGGCATGGCCCTTCTCGAGATACGCCAATTCGAATGGCGGAACCGCGATGACATCCGCCTCCAACTCCCGCAATGCGACCTGCAGCAGATCCAGGTTGCGCTTGTCGGCCAGCACGACGAAATCGCTGTCCCGGCTGAATTCCGCCGCCCCGTAGAGGATACAAGCCTGCCCTCCCATGAGAAGGGCTTTCACGCTATGCCGGGAGAACGTAGAAAGGACTTTGAGTATCGGGTTCCGGATCAAGGCTGCCTCCCATCGCGACATACGCCTCCCACAACGGCCCCGCCGCCTGCCACCTTTCCGCCGGCGTCATGCGGTACCATTCCATCCACTCGTCGCCCACCGCGTCGGCGAGTTGTCCGATGACCGCCGTTTCCTGGGGGTCGGATTGCATGCTTCGCTTCCGGGATGACTGCGGACGCCTCGGAGAGGCATCCCCACCAAGGTAGGGCCCGTTCTCCGAGCGGGCCGGCCGCCTGCGGACGCCTCAGAGAGGCGTCCCTACCTCCGCTTGAACTCGTCGTAAGGCCTGGAACCACGCGTCAGTTCAGCGGGCAGCGGCAATGAAACAGTAGCGTCCAAGAGTCGTGGCTTAGAGCCTGTCCCCCAATGGGTAGTGCAGGCGATTCGCCCGCCCCGGAAGATCATTTTTCTGACCCGTACTAAGCGCGATGTTCAGGTTGAGAGCCGCGCAGAAGTTCTGCAGATCCTTCCCTCCCTCTTGCATGATGTAATGAATGACCTGGGCATCGAGATCCCGATACGGGTGGATGGCGATATTGCGAAAGCCGGTCATGCCCGCCAGACGTGCCGCCAGCGCTGGGTCCAGCTTGCCGGCCTGATGCAGCAGGGTGAATGACTCCGCACTGCTTTGGGGAACACCCAGGTGCTCCGTGGCTACGATGTGCATGGCGAGATCAATGGCCGCCTGGCAGGCCCGCTCGAGGTTGAGCGTCAGGGCCTCCAGGTGCGTCGGGCTGGCCAGCGTGGAATCGCTTTCGTATTCCTCGCGCAGCCGGCGAAGGCACCGTTCGATAATGGCCGCCTTGTTCAGACTGATGGCGTCCGGCGGCATGGTAGGCGGTCTCCACTTCGTGACGGTCCTCTCTGAGCTGAAAATAACCGCCGAGAAGCCGACTCTCCGTCTCGGCAACGGCGTCGCGGTCAACCGTGAAGAGGCGTTGTCCCTTCAGAATGGCTTCGTAAGCATAGACCAGGTTTTTCGATGTCATCACGCCAAGGTCAACCGGTCGCCCGACCTGCTGCTGCAGAGCGGCGGCCAGCGTCAGGCGTTCGTGGATCGCGATCGATTGGCCAGCGAAGGGCAGCAATGCAATATCGATATCGCTGTCGTCACGGAGACGTCCGGAGACGGCGGATCCCAGCAAATAGGCGGCGGCGATTGGTGGGCACTGCCGCAGGACCGGAACCACGAGATGACCAATTTCCGCCGGGGTGGTCACGGGGCTTTTCATCTGGAACTGAGGAAATCGGGAAGGGTTCCGGTCGGTCGGGCAGTCATTTCGGACGCCCCAGGTAGGGCCCGCTCTCCAACCGGGCCGCATCGGACGATTCGGAGAAACGTCCCTACCGCTGCTTGAATTCGTCGTATGACCTGGAGCCGCACGACAGTTCCACCGGCAGCGGCGTGTCTTCGGGAAGATCCAGGCACTTCAGGATCCCTGGCCGCACCTCCCGAAACCGGTAACCGGACTCCGGACAAACGAGCTGGCCATCCGCGCCACCGAGCTTCAGCATGTGCCCGTGCCGGCTCATCCAGCCCTTTTGCCGGGCCGGATTCCCCACCATCAGCGCGTAGTCGGGCACGTCTTTCGTCACTACCGCGCCGGCGGCGATGAAGCAATACCGGCCCAGCGTGGTGCCGCACACGATGGTCGCGTTGGCCCCGACGGTCGCGCCGCGCTTGATCACGGTCTTTTCGTAAAGGCTGTGTCGGTTGACCTGCGACCGCGGATTGGTGACGTTCGTCAGCACACAGGAAGGGCCGAGGAACGCGTCATCCTCGATCTCGGCGCCGGTATAGACCGACACGTTGTTCTGAATCTTGACGTTGTTGCCGAGTTTCGCGCCGCTGGCCACGTTCACGTTCTGCCCGAGCACGCATTTCTCCCCGATCTGGGCGCCTTTCTGCACGTGGCTGAAATGCCAGATCTTCGTCCCTTTGCCGATGATCGCACCGTCGTCCACCACGGCGGTGGGGTGAACGAAGTAATCGAGTTGGAGAGGCTGAGGGTTGAGAGTTGAGGGGTGAGCGCCAGTGACCGGCGGCTCGGAAGCCGGCGCTGGCTGCCTGCGGGCTTCTGACTTCTCACTTCTGACTTCCAGCTCCTGTCCTACCCCATCGCCGTCATGCTCCAGGCTGCGTTGGGCCATCTGGAGCACCTGCAGGACGCGCAACCCTTCGCGACCGTCAGTGCGCGGGGCAACGCGCTCGCGACAGCAGTCCAGGAAGTGCTGGCACTCGTTGCGGAGCGGCTCGGATTCGGGCACCTCGACCGGTTCCCCCTTTGCCTTGTTCGGGGTGGGAGTCCGCCCGTCGGTCCAGGTGAGGTAGTGCCGATAAAACACAAGTTTCTCCGCCCACGGCTTCGTGTCGTCGAACACCGCCATACCGTGCGAGCCGACGACCGTGAGCTTCTGTTCCTTGAAGGGGTTGAGCCAGGTCACATAGACATGCGCCCGCACCCCGCCGGCGAAGCGCAGCGCGGTGAGCGTGGTGTCCGCCACCCCGCGCGTCAGGTAAGACTCACCCACGCAGCGCACCTGCTCGGGAACCTGGTTGCCAGCCAGCGAAAGGATGACCGAGAGGTCGTGTGGCGCGAAGCTCCACAGCGCGTTCTCTTCACGGCGAATCTTGCCGAGGTTCAGCCGGTTGGAGGCGATGTAGTGGAGTTGGCCAAGGTCGCCTTGGGCGACCAACGCCTGCAGCCGCTGAACACAGGGGTGATATTGGAGCAGGTGGCCGACCATCAGGACGCGCCCGGCGCGCTCCGCCAAGGCCACCAACTCCTGGGCCTGAGTTTCCTCCAGGCACAGTGGCTTCTCGACGAAAACGTCTTTGCCGGCCAGCATCGCTGCCTTCGCCAGGTCGTAGTGCAGGACCGCCGGAGCGGCGATCGCCACCTTCGTGATCGCGGGATCGCGCCACACTGCCTCCACGTCCGCGGTCTTTCGGACTTCTCCGTATTCCGCGCCGTATCCGGCAAGGGTCTGCGGGCTGGCATCGCACAGCGTACGGAGCGTGCCGAGCGTGTTAAAGTTGCGCGCAAGGTTCTTGCCCCAATAGCCGGCGCCGATCAGGGCGAGATCGCGAGGAACGGGAGTGGTAATCACGGCGAATAATCTCTTGCGGGGTTAGCCCACAGCCGATGCCAACGCAGAGGTAATCTGCTGTTGCTCGGTTTCGCTTAAGAACGGATGCATCGGCAGGCTCAGCACCTCGCGTGAAGCTTTCTCCGACTCCGGCAAGTCGCCCCAGCGACACCCAGTGTTCGCGAACACCGGCTGCTCGTGCAGGCACTTGGGGTAGTACACCGCCGTCGGAATGCCGGCGGCTTTCAGTTTCTCGCCCACTGGATCGCGGTGGGGCACCCGGACGGTGTACTGGGCATAGACGTGCGTGTTGCCCGCCGCCACTTCGGGAACTCCACATTTATCCCGCAACAACTCGGTGTACCGCGCCCCGATCCGGCCGCGCTGTTCCACCTCCCATTCGAAATGCGGGAGTTTGGCCAGTAACACCGCCGCTTGGATGGTGTCAAACCGGCCATTCATCCCCAGGAGAGGATGATGGTGCCGCTTCAAACCGCCATGCGTGCGGATGGCCTTCATCTTCTCCGCGAGCGCATCGTCATTGGTGAACAACGCGCCGCCGTCGCCGTAACACCCCAGCGGCTTCGCCGGGAAGAAGCTGGTGCTGCCGATCAGAGTCACTCCGCAACTGCGCCGTGCACCCCCCGCACCCGCACCCGCTCTTCGAGCAACGTCTCCCATCGGATGGGAGAGACTCCCTGAGCCGCCAAGGCTCACGAATTGTTCCCCTGAACCCTGAGGAATCCCTCTCAACCGCCCTGCGGGCACCTTCTCCCCCGCTGGGGGAGAAGGCTGGGATGAGGGGGTGAGGGGAAAGCATTGCGTGGCGCCGAAGCTCTGCGCGCCGTCTTCGATCACCGGCAGGCCATGCTTCGCGGCGGTCGCGTTGATGCGATCGTAGTCCGGCATCTGGCCGAAGAGGCTGACCGGCAGGATGGCCTTGGTCCGGGGGGTGATCGCGGCTTCGATCAGGTCAACGTTGAGGTTGTAGGTGGCCGCCTCGATGTCCACGAAGACCGGTTTGGCGCCCACCAAACCGATCACCTCGGCGGTGCTGATCCAGGTGAAGGCGACCGTGATGACCTCGTCGCCCGGCCCCACGCCCAAGGCCCGCAGAGCGATCTCGAGGCTGTGCGTACCGCTGGCGACGGTAATCGCGTGTTTGACGCCGACGTACTTCGCCAGGGCGGTTTCCAGTTCGGCGATCTCCGGCCCCATGATGAAATGGGCGTGTTCGAGCACCTTGTGGACGCGGGCGTCGATATCCGCTTGATACCGGCGGTACTGTTGCTTGAGGTCGATAAACTCCATAAACGAATTTCGACTATGGTATTGCCGCGACGCTTCAACCGCCCGGTTTCTGAAAGCAAGGCGACCGCGCGCGCGCCGACTGAATCTCCGCCTACGGCAGCCGGTTCAACATTGTGTAAAGGCGACGGAGTTGTGCGGCAAAGGCCGGCAGCAAATCATATACCTGCAACGACCGATCGGCAGCGTAAGTGTGGGCCATGCGGTTGCGCGCCTCCAGCATGGCCAGCCACGGCTCTTCGTCCTCAATCCATCCCTGCCGGAATGCCTGCCGAAGGCTGGCCCGGGGCGATCCCACGTCGGTCAGACCTGCTGTTTCGACGACGGCTTTCACGGTCTTCCATGCCAGCTCGAAAGCGAACTCGAAGTACTGGATGCACCCGGCGCGGATCAGATCGCTGGCTGGCGGCTGGCGCAAGGCATCTTCCAACCGGTCCAGCGCGGCACCAAAGTCCGCGAGCAGGGTGCGTTCATTCATGCAATACCCGGCCCTCGGCTAGTGCGTGGGCGCGGAACTCCGGCGATACGCGGCTTAAATCCACCCAGTCAATCGTGTAAAGCGTGGGCAGGTTCTCCAGTTGGTCTGCGATCCGGTAAAACACGGATAAAGGCAACGGCGCTGCGCCGATGACACCGAGATCGAAATCGGAACGCGCCTTCGCGCGACCGGTGGCGCGTGAGCCAAACAAGAGGACGCGATACCCGGCCAGTTCGTCCGCCGCCTGGCGCAGGCAGTCGTGGATCATTTGCAGGATGGCCGCTTCCCGGGGCATGGCGATCGGCCCTCAACTGTGAGGCGGTTCCTGGCTCGGTGCGGCACAGAGTTCCCGGGCAAAAGCTTCAAAGTCCTCCAAGCGCCGATGCACGAGGTTAAAGACGATCTGCCAGTCAATCCGTTGATAGTCATGCACCGCGATGTTGCGGAAACCAACGGCCTTGCGCATGCGATCCGCCGTGCCGGCCGAGAGCACGCCACGCTCACGCAGCGCCTCGAACACGGCGCCCATCGTTTCAGGGGCTGGCACGGACAGGTCGGCGATCCGCATGGCGGCCAGGTCCACGCTGAGTTGGACGGCGCGCTCAAGGTTCAGAGCCAGGATGTCCTGCAGGTCCGGGTTCGCCAGCAACGCCTCCGGCGTGAGCGGACGTTTCTCACGCAGTCTGGCCAGGCAACGCCGCAGGGCGTCCAGCTTGCGGTCGGTTACGTCCCGATCCATTGCTGCAATCGCCGCGCATGCAGGGCGCGAATCAGGGGCTGGAAATCGGCATCGTCAAAAAGCATCCGGCGCAAAAGATCGGCATACAAGCCAACGTCTCGACAGAGAAGCTTGCGTCCGTGCGTGAGAACTTCCCGCCGCAACGGCCCATGCGCCGTGCGCAGATCCACCAGATCAACGGGGCGATTGGCCACGAGGGCGAAGCGTTCGATGAGTTCCATTTTCCGGTCAGCACTTAACGGTTGTGACTCCATTACCGCCAAGTCCACGTCGCTGAGACGATTTGCCCGGCCGGAAACCACGCTCCCAAACAGCACGACCAGGCGCAATCGTTCGTCCGTTTGACCACACTCGGTCAACTGTTCAACCAGATTTTCCCACTCCGCAGTGGTGGCCACTGCCTCAGGGGATCGCGATGGGAACTCGTCCGTGGCAATGGTCATGGATCAAACCTGATAATACTCCCGATACCACGCGACGAACTTACTGACGCCTTCCTCAATGGGCGTCGCTGGTCTGAAACCCACGTCGCGCGCCAGGTCGTCAATGTCGGCAAAGGTGGCCGGCACGTCCCCCGGCTGCATGGGCAGGAAGCGCCTTTCTGCCTTGCGCCCCAATTCCGCTTCCAACACCGCGATCAGCCGCAGCAACTCGACCGGATTATTGTTCCCGATGTTGTAAAGGCGGTAAGGCGCGGCGCTGGTGCCGGGGTCGGGCTGGTCGCCCGACCAGCTCGGATTGGGTTCTGCCACCCGGTCGGCCACGCGCACCACGCCTTCGGCGATATCATCGATGTAGGTAAAGTCCCGCCGCATGCGACCTTCGTTGAACACGTCGATGGGGCGGCCTTCGAGAATCGCTTTCGTAAACAGGAACAAGGCCATGTCCGGCCGGCCCCAAGGGCCGTAAACGGTAAAGAAGCGCAGCCCGGTTGTCGGCAGCCTATAGAGATGGCTGTAAGTGTGGGCCATCAACTCATTGGCCTTCTTGCTCGCGGCGTAGAGGCTCAGCGGATGGTCCACATTGTGATGGACCGAGAACGGCATGCGCGTGTTCGCGCCGTAAACAGAACTCGACGAAGCATAGACCAAGTGCTCGACCTCGTGGTGACGACAGGCTTCAAGGAGATTGGCAAAACCGAGCAGGTTACTCTCAATGTAAGCATGGGGATTGATGAGCGAGTAACGGACGCCGGCCTGGGCAGCCAAGTTAATGACGCGTTGAGGCTTGGCGTCGGTGAAGAGTTGTTCCAAGCCGACGCGGTCGGCCAGGTCGAGCTTGACGAAACGAAAGCCGGGTTTGCCTTCCAGTTGGCGCAGGCGGGCCAGCTTGAGGTTCACGTCATAATAGTCATTGACGTTATCGAGACCAACGACCTCCTCGCCCCGGGCCAGCAGCGCCTGGGCAACGTGAAATCCGATGAAGCCGGCGACGCCGGTAACGAGGAACCTCATGTGCAATGTCCTTCCAGCGAAGTTAAGAGTTGCCGGAAGGCGGGCACCAGCGCCGGCAGACGATCAAACAAGGCTTGCGCGAGCGTCTCGTGATAGACATGCACGGCTGTGTTGCGGAGCCGGAGGATTTCGTCCCAGAGCGTCTCGTCCGTAATCCAACCCAAGCGAAAGGCCGCTGACAACGCTTGTTTGGGGCTGTTGGCCAGCAAGCCCTGCTCGCGCGTCAAGGTCTGGCAGCATTTCCACGCAGTCTCGAAAGCTAATTCAAACCGCAAGATTGCCGAATCGCGAACGATAGGATCGGGCGGCCGGCCCAACGCCTCGGCAAGACGCTCCACTGCGCGGCGAAACGCGGCAAGCTGCTCCGGCGCTTTCATCCGGCGACGGAAACACTGGCGAGAGGAACAGCTTCTTGTTCCGCGGCGTGGACGAAGGTCGGCGCGGCGAAACGCAGGTCCACCAAGTCCACCGGCCGGATGGTGGGCAGTTCCTCCACGGCTTCCTCCAACGCGCGCCAACGGCGGGCGTCGGGCGGCGTCCGCCATTGAATCGCAATGTCGAGGTCGGAGTTGGGCCGGGCATCACCGCGCGCAAACGAGCCGAAGAGGAACAGAGTGGTTCCTTCGCTCTCAAAGCGCCGGCCCATCTTTGCCAGAGCGACTCTCACCGAGAAGGGTAAATCGGACAAATGCACGCAGTGAAATATGTGTTCGTGGAAGTGGAAGGTTACGCGTTTACCTCGGCACCGACTTAGGCCTTCCACACCTGCCCAAGCTTTATGGGCACTGCCGCCATGGCGTTGCGGGTGTCCACGATGCAGTGTACCCATTGGGCAAGCTGCTGGTAATCCACCGCCCGATGGTTGGTGGCGATGAGAACAGCGTCAAACCCGCCGATGGTCTCCGCGGTCCACGGAACCGACCGGGTTCCCGCCCAGTGCGAATGCTCGCGGCTGGGCCGGATCACTGGCACGTGCGGGTCGTAGTAGCCCACATCGGCCCCGCGTTGTTTCAGCAGGTCCAATAGCGTGTAGCTCGGCGATTCGCGGTCATCGTCCACGTCGGGTTTGTAGGCGAGCCCCAGCACCAGCACCTTGCTGCCGTTGACCGGTTTCTTCTGCGCGTTCAGCGCCTCGGCCACGCGGTTGACCACGTACTCCGGCATGGCCGTGTTGACTTCACCCGCCAGTTCAATGAAGCGGGTATGTTGACCGTACTCGCGCGCCTTCCAGGTGAGATAGAAAGGATCGATCGGTATGCAGTGCCCTCCCAAGCCTGGCCCGGGGTAGAACGCCATGAAACCAAAGGGCTTGGTCTTGGCGGCATTGATGACCTCCCACACGTCGATGTCCATCGCGCTGTAAACCACCTTCAGCTCGTTCACAAGGGCGATGTTCACCCCGCGGAAAATGTTCTCCAGCAGCTTGGTCGCCTCTGCCGCGCGACAGGACGAGACCGGCACCACCGTTTGGATGGCGCGGCTGTACAGAGCGACCGCACGCTCCCGGCAGGCCGGGGTGAGGCCGCCGACCACCTTCGGAATCCTGGCCACCACACTCTGCGGATTGCCGGGATCTTCGCGTTCGGGGCTGAACGCCAGGTGGAAGTCCACCCCCGCCCTGAGCCCGGAACCGGCCTCGAGCACCGCGCGCAGGTCTTCATCCGTCGTGCCGGGATAGGTGGTCGATTCGAGGACCACGAGGGTGCCTTTCGCGAGGTGGGGCGCGATCGCCTGCCCCGTGTTCAGAATATAGGAAATGTCCGGCTCACGGTTCTTGTTCAGCGGCGTGGGTACGCAAATGATCACCGCCGAGGCCTCGCGCACCCGGGCGAACTCCGTCGAAACTTTCAGCCGGCCGGAATCGACCTGTTCCGCGACCGCTTCGTCAGTGATGTGCTTGATGTAGCTCTTGCGGCCCTTCAGGGCTTCCACCTTTGTGGAATCGATATCCAACCCCAGCACCGGCACGCCGGACCGGGCGAACTGGAGCGACAACGGCAGGCCGACATAACCCAGACCCACGATCGCAATACGTTCAGCGGTAGTGTCCATTTGGAATCAGAGAACCGTGCGAATTAGAGAAAGCGGTCCACCCACGGGGCGAACGACAGCAGGGACTTTTGGAACCGGGCGAGAATCTGGAGACGCGACCGGCAGAACTCGAACTCCTCAGCCTCGATCACCCCTTTCTCGCGTTCTTCGGTCAACAAGGTCCGCAGGTGCTCCACCCGCCCTTGCACCGCTTCGAGCCGGGGCTTGACTATATCGCGGTAGGCTTTCCGCAGGAGGGCCGCCACTTCGGGAATGGCTTCGAAGTAGTCCCGGCGGCTGCCGGGCACCCACACTTGGCGCACCGCTCCCCAAGACGCCAGTTGGCGCGTCCCCACGCTGGCGCTGGCCTTGCTGATGTCCAAGCCGGCCGCGATGTCCTCCAAAGTCAGCGGCTTGTTCGAAAGAAACAGCAAGCCATAGATCTGCCCGAGACTGCGCGGCAAACCCACTCGCCGACAGAGGTTTCCTCCGGTTTCGATCAATTCCTGCCGGGTTTTGGAGGCAACAGACAAGGAAAGGCTGACGGCAAGGGCGGGATAGACTTCGTCCCCGTCAGTTCGCACTCACGAACCGTTGCGACGAAAATGACGGCACCCAAAACCACACCGTTCAATACGAATTGAACGAAGTAGTCGAACTGCCGCCGGGAAGCAACTGTAAAATTCACCGGACAAGTGACGAATTCGTGACGAGTTGCAAACCCGCCTGGCAAGCGCCGCGGCAAGCCGGATCGCCCCGCGCCGAGCCTTGGCATGGAGCCAGGGCGGCGCTAAAGTCCGGCCGAAGGAAGGGAGAACCAGGCCGGCAGTCCTGAAATCCGAAACCCGAAACCCGAGCTCCGAGAATGCTTGATCCGCGGGGCGGCGGCGCCGCTGGGGGAGCTGTGGATTCGGGACTGCGGACTGCGGACTGCGGACTGCGGATTGCTTTCGGCATTCGGTCTTCGGGTTTCGGATTGGGAATAGACCGAACCGACTTTAGAGCGGCCCTGGCACGGGGCCGCCCCGCACCACCTCCGCTTTACGGCGGTCAATCAATCTGGCATGGAAGACAGCGCAACGTGAGCAAGTACTGGCACGTCTTTAACGTCGGCATCCAGAACACCTTGGTGTACCGGATGAACTTCCTGTTTCGCGCCACGTTCGCGCTCATCCCGCTGATGGGCACGCTTTACCTTTGGCGGACGATCTTCGCCAGCAACCCGGAACGGGGCCAGATCGCCGGGTACAGCCTGGCTTCCATGACGTCCTATTACCTCCTCGTGACGGTGGTGGACGCCCTGACGGCGGTCACGGAGGACGACTGGCAGATCGCCGCCGACATCCGGGACGGGCGGATCAGCCAGTTTCTGCTCAAGCCGCTCGATTATCTCGCCTACCGGCTGTGCCTGTTCGCGGCCGGGCGGTTCGTTTACACGCTGACGGCGCTGCTGCCTGCGGGGGTGTTTCTGGCGATCCAGCACGAATACCTCGTGCCGGCGGCGGACTGGCTGGCGGTGGGGGCGTTCTTGCTCGCGACCGTGCTGACGGCGCTGCTCCAGTTTCTGATGTCCTACACGATGGCGCTGCTGGCCTTCTGGGTGCTCGAAATCTCCACGTTTATCTTCATCGTCTATGCATTGGAATACCTCGCGGGCGGTCATTTGTTCCCGCTCGACATCCTGCCGGCACCGCTGGCCCAGGCGCTGAATTTCACCCCGTTCCCCTACCAGATGTACTTCCCGGTGAGCATTTACCTGGGGCGGGTGAGCGGGCGCGAAATGTGGCAAGGGCTGGCGATCCAGGCAGTCTGGGTGGCCCTTGCGTTCTTCCTGGCGCGGTTCGTCTGGCGCCGGGGGATCCGCCGGTATTCCGCTTACGGGGGGTGACCTGATGCGCCAAACCGACCACCCCGCCAAGTCGCCGCCTTCCGAGCCTGCCCGCGAGGCCGCCGGCCAGCCGGCCGGGCTGCGCCGATACGCCGGGGTTTACGCCGCGCTTTGCCGCAACTCGGTGGTGCGCGAGATGAGTTTCAAGACGAACTTCCTGCTCTGGATCGTGGTGGAACTGCTGTGGTTCGCGCTGCAACTGACGTTCGTCGCCGTGATCTACCAGCACACCGAGCGCATCGGCACCTGGACCAAATGGCAGGTGGTTTTGCTCGTGGGCGCCAGCAACCTCATCCAGCAACTCTTCACCGCGTTGTTCCTGAGCAACTGCGTTCAGCTCTCCGAGCACGTCCGCACCGGCCGGCTCGACTTCCTGCTGCTGCTCCCGGTCAACGCGCGATTCCTGATCTCGCTGCGCCAGGTGGATCTCGGCGCCTTCGTCAACGCCGCCTCGGCGCTGACGGTGATGAGTTACGCCGCCTGGCAACTACACCTGACGCCCCGCCCGCTCCAAATCCTGGGCTTTGCCGCCCTCGCAGCCGTGGGGGTGTCGATTCACTACTCGCTCATGTTCCTGCTCGCGAGCGTCAGCTTCTGGACCGTCCGTGCCGAGGGCATCGTCTGGGGCTATTACAACCTTTTCAACCTGGCCCGCCTCCCGGACGCAGCGTTTCGTCCGGGCGCGTTCAAAGTCGTCTTCACCTTCGTCCTGCCCATGCTCCTGGTCGCGAACGTGCCGGTGAAGCTGTTGATCGACCGGTTGTCGTCGCCGCTGGAAATGCTCCTGTTGCTGGGCCTGGCGGGCGCGTGCTTTGCGGCGTCGGAGTGGGTCTGGCGTTTCTCGGTCAAACACTACACCAGCGCCAGCTCCTGACGCGGGCCGCGCCCAGTTTGTGTTTGCCTCGCTTCCGCGCCCGCGATTTGATCGCCGCATGAACCACACATCGTGCTCCGTGCCTCGGACTTCTTCGCAGCCCGCCGTGACCCGCCGTCAATTCCTGGCGGGCGCCAGCGCGGCAGCGGTTGGCTTCACCATCCTCGACCCCGCACTGGTGCGGGGCGCGGACGCGAACGCCAAACTCAATCTGGGCCTCATCGGCTGCGGCGGACGCGGCAAATGGATCACCGGCCTGTTCGCAAAACACGGCGGCTACAACATCGCCGGCGTGTTCGACTACTTCGCTGACCGCGCGAACGAGGCTGGCGACCAGTTCAAAGTGCCGGCGGCGAACCGCTACACCGGCCTCCACGGCTACGAGCGGCTGCTCGCTCAACCGGGCCTCGACGCCGTGGCCATTATCAGCCCACCCTACTTTCACCCCATCCAGGCCGCGGCGGCGGTCGCGGCGGGCAAGCACGTTTATCTCGCCAAACCCATCGCCGTCGATGTCCCCGGCTGCCAGACCGTCGCCGACAGCGGCCGGCAGGCGACCGCGAAGAACCTTTGTTTTCTCGTGGATTTCCAGACTCGCGCGCATCCGGCTTACCAGGAAGTCGTGAAGCGCGTGCACGCCGGGCAAATCGGCCGGCTGATCAGCCTCGACGCGGGTTATCAATGCGACCTGTACTTCGAAGGCATGGACGCTGAGTTCCGGAAGAGCAAGCGTGACGCTGAAGCCCGCCTGCGCGCCTGGGCCATCGACCGCGTCCTGTCCGGCGACGTCATCACCGAGCAGAACATCCATTCGCTGGACGTGGCCGCGTGGTTCGCCGACGCGGCCCCGCTCAAGGCTTACGGCACCGGCGGGCGGGCGCGCCCCTTCCTTGGTGACTGCTGGGACCATTACGCCGTCATCTTCTATTTCCCGAGCGACGTGACCGTGAGCTTCAGCTCCAAGCAGGTCGGTTTCGGCTACGACGACATCATGTGCCGGGCCTACGGCATGAATGGAACCGTCGAGACGCATTACTCGGGCAAGGTCTCGCTGCGGACCAAGGACGACGCCTTCAACGGCGACACGCGGAACCTGTACGAGGACGGTGCAGTGCGAAACATCGCCGCCTTCCACGAGGCCATCGCCAAAGGTGATTTCGCGAACGCCACAGTTCCGCCCAGCGTGCGCAGCAACCTGACGACCATCCTTGGCCGCACTGCCGCTTACGCGAACCGGGAGGTCACCTGGACCGAGATGATGCAGAAGAACGAGAAGTTGGAATTCGCTACCTCCAGCTTGAAAGGCTAACCCAGGTTCGTCAATTGGCGGGGCGAAAAGGCGGCGTCCCGATTGTGGCGGCGGTGCGGCAGCGGCGCAGCCACCCATTCGAAATCGGGACATACCGGCGAAAGCGGAGTTTCGCCGGGGTTGGGCAAGGCCACCGGGCCTTGTCCTCCAATCCCCCGGCCGTCGGATCACCAGCCGGGGTTGGGTTTCACGATTGCCTTCAAGCCTTCCGGGGCGGTGATGTAGATCGGGCTTTCGCTCAACGGCACGGTGAGACTGCCGGTGCGGATCGGGTCCAGTTCCACGAACCGCCGCGTGCCCAGCACATCGTGGAAGGTCAGGCCGCGCTCGGTGTTGTTGATGCGAAGGTGCGCGAACGGCCGCGTGGTCCAGGCAACCATGACGTCTTCCTTCTTCGCCGCGTCGTTGAACACCACCGCGAACACGTCGGGGCCGAAGGCGTCGTTGCGCACCCAGCGCTTGCCTTCCAAAAGGCGGGTCATCCAGCCAAAGGCGGCGAAAGCGTACTTGGGCGACAAATCCGCGCGGGCCAGGCCCACCATGTCGGCCTGGTCAAACTGGCGGTCGCCCTGGTCGGCGAGCGTCCACCAAAACACCTTCTGAATCGCCGGCGACGCCATCGCCAGTGTGTAAAATCGCACCGCCAGGTCGGCCTGACGCAGTTCGCTGGTGCCGTACGGGTGGAGGTGGGAATTCCAGCAAATCTCGGTGATCCAGATCGGCTTGGGCCGGCCGAACTGCCGCATCAGCTTCACCAGTTCGTCGGTCTGCTCCAGGAACGTCATGTTCACCATCGCGTAGTCGGTGGGGAGTTCGCCGCTGTGCCAGACCTTCACGTATTGGTCGAGCGTCCACCGATCGAACTTGTCCTCCGGCGCGTTCGGCGGCCGGTACGGGTGAAACGCCACGATGTCGAACGCCCCGTAAGGCACCTGCTTCAACACGCGACCCGCCCAGAGCACGTCGCAAAACGCCATGTTCAGGCCCACCACCTTGGCCTCCGCGTTCGCGCCGTGAATGGCGGGTCCCGCCGCGGCGAGCAGACGCGCGTAATCGTCCGGCGTGCCGTCCCAAAAACCGCCGTTCGGTTCGTTCCAAATCTGCCAGGTGTCCACGAGGCCGGCGTAATGCTTGGCCGCGGCCTGGACGAACTTCACGAACGCGTCCACGCCTTCGGTCGTGCGCGGGTCGTGGAAGGTGGGCGCGTACGCGAGGCAACCCAGGATTTGAATGCCGTGCGCACGGAGCTTGCGCACCAATTCGTCGTGCGCTTCCCAGCGATACTCGCCCGGCATCCGCTCGATCCGGCGCCAGGCGAAATCCTGCCGCGCCCATTTGACCCCCAGCTCCTGCATCGCCAGCAGGCGCGCCTCGAGGTCCGGCGTGTCCGGGCGCAAGGCGGTGTTGAGGCCGAACGGCGAGTCCGCGATCAGGTTGGTGGCGAACGGCGCCGGCGGCAACGTGAAGCGAAAACTCGACTCCGCCTTCGGCGGTTCGGCGGCGGCCAATGAGGCGGCCAGCGCACCCACCGCCCAAGCCAGAGCCAGCGTCTTCTGCGACGATTTCATGGCGGTAGGGTCGAAGAACCAGCCGCGCGAGAAAAGCCTGTTCTGGCGGCCTCCTTTATCGGCGTCGCACGCGCAAGGCGATGTCTTCCTCGAACGCCGGGCTCGCCAGAGGCGTGGGACCGCCGGCCGTTGTCAGTTCCGCCCGCTTGTCCACCGCGCCGGTTTTCGGATTCACCCACTCCACGCCGTAACTGCCCGCCGGCAGCGCGAGGTTCAAGGTCGCCGTCTGCGGACCCGTGGGCGCATTCTTGTCCTTCGTGTCGCGCGCCAGATAAATCGCCCACGCCTGCCCCGGCTCGACCAGCGCGTAGGCGCGATGCCCGCGCGGCACCCCGCCGGCGATGGCTCCGGCGTCCGGCTTCAGGCGCACGAAGTCGAAGCTGCGGATGAAGTCGCCGAGAATCTTCATCTGCCGGCGAAAGACCGGGTTTCCGCCGCCGGGTTCGTTGGCCGGATAGCCAAACGTCCCGTCCTCGTGCCCGGCCACGAACGAGTAATCGAGGTTGTTGAACAGCCCGCCCCCCGCCAGCAGGAAGCTCCACGCCTCGACGCGGTACGGCAGGTCGTTCGTGCCGCGAAAACCTGTCTCGTTGTCGCCGATCACCTTGTTCAGGCCATAGTTCATGGCCACCGTCTCCGGCGGGTAGGCGTAGTGAAAGTTGAAGATCGAGACGCCAGGATGTGGGTTCCCCACCTTCGCCTTGTCGTTGGCGATGTTTTGCGAAATCAGGTGCCGCACGCCCAATGGCTTCTCCGCAGCGGTGATCGTGTCGGCGATCCGGTGCTGCCACGCCATCGTCACGCCGCCGAAATACGGCTCGTTGCAGATTTCGTAGTACAGGTTGTCGAAGTCCTTCAACTCGGTGACGAGCTTCCGCACCAACGCCTCCTGGGCGGCCAGCAAGCCGCCGTCCTTGTCCAGGGTATAGACGTTCGTGCGGGCGATGGCGCCAAGACCATTGACGTTGTTCGCCGCATTCATGGGACTGAGCCGCCACATCGTGTCCTCGTACATCGGGCAAAACAGGTTCAACTCCACCACCACGCCACGCTTCGCCGCGTAACCAACGAACTCGCGCAGGCGCTGGAAATACGCGTCGTCCCAGCGCGTGAGGTCGAATTTGTTGCCGCCGTTCGCGTAGCCGGCCTGGTCGCTGCGCGCCCACGGGCAGAGCAGGCGGCCCGGCTCCGGCGCGAGCGTGTTGCGCGCGATGCTGAACGCGCCCGGCGGCTCGCAATACGCGCCGCTGAACGTCCGGGTGAGGTTCAGCCCGTCCTGCGCCAGCGTGTCCAGGTACTTGCGGAAATCGAAATCGCGGTTCAGGACCGCGCCGTAATGCTCGCCGGAAGTGATCAGCACGGTCGGCTGGCCGCGCCAGACGAAGTAATGCGGGTTGTCCGGGTGCAAAGCCAGCGGGGCCGCGGCGAAGGCGCTGCTGGCGGTCACGCCAAGCGAGAGCAGGAAGGCGAAAGTGGAACGCATGGCGGCAGCTTAGGCCGACTCGAACTTGCCTGGCAAGCCGCGCCAAGGCCGGGTCGTGTCCGGCAGTGCCTCCCAAAGTTGTCGCTGGAGCGCCGGCTTGCAGCCGGGTTTGCCGCAATTGCCTGTCCGCTTCCTTGCCCAAGCGCCAGGGGGCTGGCGCACTCCCGGACGCTACCGCGCCGTCGAGTGCGCTCAATTCGGCGCCCGCGTCCTGGACTGCGGCAGTCCTCTGCCGCTTTCGAACGCACACATGGGACACCCAACTCTGAGACACCACCCTAGAACACGTACGGGATCATCCGCCAGGTCCGCGCCGCGTACGCGCGGTACTCCGGATACCGCGCCGACACCAACTGCTCTTCGCAGCCGATTCGCGCCAGCGCACTGGCCAGAACCAGGCCGCCCAGCAACGCGGTCGTTCCTGAAAGGTGCGCCGCGGCTCCCGCCCCGGCGAACAGGCACACCGCCGTGTAGATCGGATGCCGGATGAACCGATACGGTCCGGTGGTCACCAGACCGCCTTCGGTGGGGTTCGCAGCCAGATGAAAGCTGCGCCGACCAAAGGCCAGCCGCGCCCAGATCAGGAGCCAAACCGCCGCCGCTTGCGGGACGATGACGAGTGGGGACCGGAAAAGGAGGCTCCCGGTGGCCAACAGACCGAGGAGGCCGCCGATCATTCCCAGGTAGCCGATGACCGAGAGCGTCTTCATCCGGTGTGAATCCGAATCGGTTGACCACGCCCGCGGCTCCACTGGCCGCGATCCCCGTTTCAATCAAGGCTGGAGCGGGCCGAGCCAGCGCTTGATCAGGCCCGCCTGGGGATGGTCGGGCTGGAGGGCGAGGACTTTCTCGTAATGTTCCTGCGCCTTCGCGCGATCACCCAGCTTGGTGGCGTACAGGTTGGCCAGCGCGAGGTGGGCCGGGACGTTGGCCGGCTCGCGGGCGAGGACTTGATCGAGTTGCTGGGCCGCGTCCAGCGGATAGCCGGCGCGCTCCAGCGCGAGCGCGAAGCCGTACCGGGCGCGGGTGTCGGCGGGCGCGATGGCGAGCGCCCGCTCGTACGCGGCGAGCGAGCGCGGCCAGTCGGCGAGGTCGAACGCGGCCACGGCCAGGTTGTACTGGGCGTTGAAGCTGGCGGGGTCGGCCTGCACCGCCTGCGAGTAGTCCGCGAGCGCCTCGCCCACTCGCCCGGCCTTGTGGGCCGCCACGCCTTGGGCCACGAGACGGGAGGCTTCGGCGGTGTTCCCGGCCGCGGGCACGGCGGGCGACTGGTAAACGTACCGCGGAAAAGTCGGTCGTGCGGGCGCGGGCGGCGGCGGCGCGGGAGCTGCGGAATCCTTCGTTGGAATCGGTGTGGGGCGTTTGCCATCGGCCTTCTTTTTAGCCGTGTTTTCGGTTTCCGCGTCAACCTTCTTGTCCTTGGAGCCAAACAATTTCAGCGGATTGAGCTTGGCGATGAACGAACGCTTCTTGGGCTCCGCGCCGGCGTACTCGGGCTCGGTCGCGGTTTCGGCAGCCGACGGCGTTCGCGCAACGTCGGCGGTCTCAGTGGCCAGGGCTTCCAACTCGCGTCCGGGGACGATGGTCGGACCTTCCCGCACGGTGACTGTTTCGAGCGGTGGTTCGGAGACGGTTGGTTTCTCCGGCACTTTCGCAACCGCCACCCCGGTGGTGGGAGCGCTGGTGGTCGGGGGCGGCTTGGCGGCGGCGACTGACTCGGTCGCGTTCGTCTTGGGGGTAAGCGGTGGCGCCGCGGCAACATGGGTCGGGACTTCAGGTTTGCCGACGACAACCGGCGGGGGCGAAGTGCGGACTGCCGCGGGCGGCGGCGAAGTCTTAACTACCACCGGCGGTGCGGAGGTTTTGACCAGCGCTGGGGGGCGTGAGGTGTGGACCGCAACCGGCGGCGCCGAAGTGCGCGCCAGCCCGACCACGTTGCTGCGGGCAGGTGGCGGGTTCGTCACAATGGCCACGACGGGCGGCGGGTGGGTTGGCACAACCACCGGCTTCAACGCCAGTGCGAGTTGGTTGGTGACGGCCCGCAGCGCAGCGGCATTGGGCGAATCGCCGGCCACGGCCAGGTAGGCGCTGTATTTCTGCAACGCGAAGGACCGGTCGTTGAGCTGCTGGGAAAGAATCGCTTCGTTCAATAACGCGGGCGGGTAGTTGGTGATGCGATTCAGCGCGGCTTCAAAGTACTGGAACGCCTCGCGTGCCTGGCGGCGTTGGGCATGACTCAAACCCAGCGCATTGAGCGCCTCGGCTTGCAGCACGACGGGGGGGTTCAGGCGCAGAACCTGTTGGAGATTGCGTTCGGCGGCGGCGTAGAGCCGGGCGCGGAGTTGGGCCTTGCCGAGCATGAGCCAGCCGGCCGGATCCTCCGGAACGTGCGCGGTGTAAGTGGTCAGTTCGTTGGCGGCGGGCGGCAGGTTCGTTTGATCCAGAAACAGCACGCCGCGATTGAACCGGGCGGCAAAGAGGTTGAAATCCTTGTCCAGCGCGGTCTGGTAGGCCTGGGCCGCCTCGCTGAACCGGCCGGATCGGTGGTACGCCAAACCCAGGAAGTTCCACGCCTGCGCGCAGGCGGGCGCGTTGGTGGCGAAGGCTTGCACCGCGGCGCGCAGCGGTTCGATGGCCTCCGCCGGCCGGCCGGCGTTGATGAGGCGTTCGCCGGTGAGCAGTTCGTTGCGACCCGGCGGGCTGCAGGCGGTCAACACCACCGCCGCCAGCAGGACCGCCGCCGCGGACCGACGGCGGGCAAGGCGCGTTAACACCGGGGCGCGGTCAGGCTTGCCAACCGGATGGTCGAAGCCTGATAACACCCTCCGTTCTGGGGCGGCCAACATGTCGCCCGGTGGTAACACCCCATGTTAGGCGCGTCAAGAAACCCACAGGCGGCGGCAAGCGCATTCGTGCTGGCGGTTGCGGTGTGCTTGGGAAGCGGGCTGCGCGCTCGCGCTGCAGAGTCGCAGACAAACGCGCCCACCGCCTTCCCGATTCGCGGCCCGGCCAAGGCCCGGGTGCTGATCGTCGAGGACGACCAGGCCACCAGCGCGTACGCCGCGCGCCTGGACGTCATCCGGCGCATGGTGGATCGCGGCCTGACCAACTTCACCGGCAGGACCTCACTGACCGACGCCTGGCGCAGTCTCGTGGCCACGCAGGACATCGTCGGCATCAAGGTGTACTCCGCTCCGGGCGCGCTGAGCGGCACCCGGCCGGCGGTGGCGGAGGCGCTGGTGTCGAGCTTGCTGGCCTCCGGGCACCCGGCCGCGGGGGTCATCATTTGGGACAAGCAAATGGCCCCGTTGCGCCAGGCCGGATTCCTGGACCTGGGCGAACGGCTCGGCGTGCGCGTGGCGGCCAGCACCGAAGGCGGTTACGACACCAACCACTTTTACGACAACGCCATCCTGGGCCAACTGGTGCACGGCGACCACGACTTCGACGTGCGCGGGGAAACGATGGGCCGCAAGTCGTACGTGTCAAAACTGGTGAGCCAGCAGATGACCAAGATCATCAGCCTGGCCCCGCTGTTGAACCACAACTTGACCGGCGTCTCCGGCCACTTGCTGAGTCTCTCGCTGGGCAGCGTGGACAACACGATCCGCTTCGTCAGCGACCCCACCCGCCTGGCGGTGGCCGTGCCGGAAATCTATGCCCTGCCTGTGCTCGGCGATCGCGTGGTGCTCAACATCACCGACGCTTTGCTGGCCCAGTATTACGGCGAGGAGCGGACATTGTTGCATTATTCGGCCGTGCTCAACCAACTTTGGTTCAGCACCGACCCGGTGGCGCTGGACGTGCTCGCCGCGCGCGAACTGGCCCGGCAACGCCAGCTCGCCGACATGCCCGCCGAGTCCTCCCATCTCGCGTTGTATCAGAACGCGAGCCTGGTGGAAATCGGCGTGAGCGACCCCAACGCCATCATCATCGAGACGGCGAAGTAGCCCGAAAGCTGGGGGATCGCGTCTGCCCGGTTAGGCGTGGAAACCGGCATTTCAAGGCGAAGCCCATCCGGTCTCACAGCGCAGCCCCCCCGGGCTTACAGCGCCTCGGGCGTGAGGTGGTCGGTGTGCGAAGTGCCCAGGTCACCCTCGCGGCGCGTGGTCAGGTAGCGGTGAATCGCTTGCGCGGCGCGGCGTCCGTCGCGGACGGCATACACGACGGGGCTGGGCCCGCGCACCAAACCGCCGCCGGCAAACACGCCCGGAAGGCTGGTCATCTGGTTTTCGTCCACGCGCAGGCCGCCGGTCTCCGTTTGGGCGAGTTGCGAGTAATCCGCCCAGGTGCGATGCGGCAACGGATCGAATCCGTAAGCGACCAGGACCACCTCCGCCGGCATCGTGAACTCCGAATTGGGGACCGCCACCGGCGGCGGACGACCGCCACCCGCAGCGGCCGCCGCGAGTTCTGTGCGCACGCAGCGAACGCCGGTCACCTCGCCGGCACGATTCCCCAGGACTTCCACCACCGCGGTCAGGAATTGGAACTTCGCGCCTTCCTCGACCGCATTTTCGTACTCGCGCGAGCTGGCCCGCAGGTTCGCGCGGTCGCGCCGGTAAAGGCAGAGGACCTCCGCCGCGGCGCAGCGGAGCGCGGTCCGCGCGCAGTCCAAGGCCGTGTCGCCGCCGCCCAGGACCACCACCCGCCGGCCTTTGACCTCGGGCGGGGCCACGTCCAGCGGCACGTCCGTGGTGTGGTGGATGATGAACGGCAACGCCTGCGAAACGCCTTTCAGTTCGGCGCCCGGCACCGTCAATGGATGCGCCTGCTGCGCCCCGAAGCCGAGGAACACCGCGTCAAACCGGTCGCGCAAATCGCGCAGGTTGAGTTCCAGCCTGACCTCGGCCCCGATTCGGAATCGCACTCCGCGCCGGCGCAGGAGCTCGATGCGGCGCTCGACCGCGGTCTTTTCAAGTTTGAAGGCGGGGATGCCGTTTACCAGCAGTCCGCCGGGCAGTGGTTGAGTCTCGAGAACCGTCACGGCATAGCCGCGGCCGGCGAGTTCGTCGGCGCAGGCGAGTCCGCCCGGTCCCGAGCCAAGCACCGCCACGGAAAGTCCGTTTGACTTCGCCGGCGAGGCGTCCACCGCCCCGTGGGCAAAAGCGTACTCGTTGAGGAAACGCTCGATCGCGCTGATCGAGACTGCTTCGGCCTTGCCGTTGAGGATGCAGGCTCCCTCACAGAGGTCGTCTTGAGGGCAGACCTGGGCGCAGATTTCGGGGAGGTTATTGGCCGAACGCGTCAGGGCCGCCGCCTCGAGGAAGTGGCCTTCCGCGGTCAACAGCAGCCATTCCGGAATGCGACTGCCGAGCGGGCAGCCTTGCACACAGAGCGGTTCGGGGCATTGCAGGCAACGGCTGGCCTGCTCGCGTGCGGTGGCCTCGTCGTACGGGCCGTACACTTCGAGGAAATCCGCGAGGCGCTCGGTCGCGGACCGTTTCGGCGGCTCGACGCCGGGCAACTCGAACCAGGCGTACTTGGCGTCGTGTGGGACGGTGTCGCTCATGGTCTCGATACGGTGTTGGAACCTGTTTTACGCCATTAGCGCCCCCCGACAAGAGCGCATTTCGCACGCTGCGCCGAGGTCGCTTCGCGCCCCCGTGGCGGCTGCTCCGCCCCAGGCCCGGCGCTGGTGTTCACGGAGGTTCACGGGCTGGGTTGGGCGGTGGCCACCGCCGGCAGACCACGATTCACCACCAAAGCGGTGGCGGCCGGTGGTGGCGTCGAATTCAGGGCTTGCAGCGACGAGGACAAACTCTGGAGGAAGCGTTGCGGGGCGATCCCCAGGACGAGAATTCCGGCGATCAGCGCCAGACAGAGCGCCTTCGTCGGCCAACCGATGACCAGGGGCGCCGACTCGGCAGCGTCGCGGAAAAACGCTTCCCGGACGATCCCGAGATAGTAATAGATGGCGATCGCGGTGTTGACCACGGCGATGACCACCAAGGCCAGGTAGCCTTTCGTGAGCGCGGCCTTGAGGAGCGCGAGCTTGCCCATGAACCCCACGAACGGCGGGATGCCCGCCAGCGCGAACACACCCACAACCAGCGTGACCGCCAGCAGCGGCGAGCGCCGGTGCAGCCCGGCCAAATCCTCCAGCGGCACGTTCCTACCATCGCGCGATACCCGGCAGATGACCACGAAACAGGCCAGCACCATGAACAAGTACCCCACCATGTAATAGATGGCCGCCGCATAGCCCTCCGGGGCGAGGGTCACAAATCCCAGCATGGCGTAGCCGGCGTGGGCGATGCCCGAAAAACCCAGCAGGCGCTTGAGGTCCTTTTGCCAGAGCGCGATCAGGTTGCCGTAAAGCATCGAGGCCACCGCCAGCACGGTGAGGAGCATGGCGATGGTCTGGTGCTCCGGCGGGGCGAGCGACACAAACCGCACCAACACGGCCACTGCCACGACCTTGGGCAGCGACGCGACGATGCCCGCGGTTTCGTTCGCCGCGCCTTCATAGACGTCCGGCGTCCAGAACTGGAAGGGGAACACCGCGAGTTTATAGAAGAAACCGCAAAAGGTCATCGCCAGGCCCACGATCGCGAGCGGCGAATGCGCCACCGCTTGCAGCTTCGGGAGCATCTGCGGGAGCGACGTCGTCCCGGTGAGGCCGAAGAGGTAGCTCAGGCCGAAGAGCATGATGCCGTTGGCAGCCACGCCGAACATGATGTACTTGATGGCCGATTCCATCTGCATCCGCTGCCCCTCGCGTTCGCGCCGCATCGAGACCAGGTAGTAGAGCGGAAAGGACGAAAGTTCGAGGGCGACCACCAGAGTGATCGCATCGACGGCACTCAAGAGCACCACCAAGCCGCAGACACCGAGATTCAACAACAGGTAGTACTCCGGTTTCGCATCGCCGCGAATATCCGGGAGTTCCCCATTGAGGAGGAGCACCAGCAGGAAACCCAGCGCCACGACCAGTTTCAGCAGTTGCGAGAAACCATCGACCTGGTAGGCACCGCTGAAGAACGTCCCCCGTTCGCCCAAACACCCCGCGCTGGCGAGAACCGCCGCCAAGGCGGTGACGAGGGCCACGATCCGCGCCCGCCGCGTCAGGTGGTCGCCCAGCGAAACCACAAACAGGGCCAGCGCTCCGGCGAGGAGAACCCATTCGGGCAGCAGCGCGATAAAAACGGAATGTGTCATGGGCAGTCAGCTTCCGGCAATCCTGCAGCCCGGGCCGCGGAGCGGTGCGAGACAGTCATGATCGACGCGCCGAAAGGCTCAGGGCAGGGGCACATAGGCATAGCCGGCAGGGCGGCTGGTTTGTTCCAACAGATGCTGAACGCTGGCGTGCAGCACCCGGGTCACGGGTTCCGGGTGGAGCCCGATGAAAAAGACCATGACCAGCAGCGGTGCGAGTGCCAGGATTTCGCGCAAGCTCAGATCCTGCACCAGCGAGTGGTCGGGATTCCGGGTGTCTCCGTAGGCGACCTTTTGCAGCATCCGGAGCATGTACGCCGCGGCCAGCACCACGCCGGGCACCATGCAAATCACCAGTGCCTTCGAGTAGGCAAAGCCGCCGCTCATGACGAGGAATTCACCGATGAAACTGTTCGTGCCCGGAAACGCCAGCGAAGAGAGCGCGAAGACGCCCAGCAGGGTCGCGAACACCGGCAGCGTCTTTCCCATGCCCGCAGCCTTCGCCAGGTCCCGCGTGTGCAACCGCTCGTAGATGATGCCGACCACGATGAACAACGCCCCCGTCGTGACGCCGTGGTTGATCATCTGGAGCGTCGCGCCTTCGATGCCGGCGGCGGTCAACGTAAAAATGCCCAGCGTGGCAAATCCCATATGGCCCACGCTGGAGTACGCCACCAGCTTCTTCAGGTCGGTCTGGGCCAGCGCCGTCAAACCTCCGTAAACGATGGCCGCCACCGATAGCCACAGGATGTAAGGCATGAAGACGTGGGTGGCGTAAGGCGTGATCGGCAGCGAGAATCGGAGGAAGCCATACGTTCCCATTTTGAGCAGAATGCTGGCGAGCAGCACGCTGCCGGCGGTCGGGGCTTCGACGTGGGCCGCGGGGAGCCAGGTGTGGAACGGAAACATCGACACCTTGATCGCGAACGAGACAAACATGGCCAGGAACACCCAGCACTGGAACGTATGAGAGTAGGGTCGCCCCATCGTTTCGGGAATGCTGAAGCTGCCGACTTTCACATAAAGGGCAACGATGGCGGCCAGCAAGAATACCGAGCCGGCCATGGTATAAATGAAGAATTTGACCGCCGCGTAAACCTTGCGCGGGCCGCCCCAGACCCCGATCAGCAAGCTCATCGGGATCAGCATGGCCTCCCAGAATAGGAAGAAGAGGACGAAATCCAGGGCGCAGAACACGCCGATCATGGCGGTCTCCATGATGAGGAGGCAGACCATGAACTCCTTCACGCGCGTGGTGATGTAACGCCACGAAGCCAGGACACACAACGGCATGATCCAGGTGGTCAGGAGTACCAGCAGGAGGCTGATGCCATCGATGCCCAAGGCGTATCGAATTTTCAGCGCCGGGATCCAGGCCACGTGTTCGGCGAACTGAAAGTCGGCCGTGGTCGTGTCAAACCACGCGTAAAGCGGCACCGAGGCCACCGCCACCGCGAGCGTAAAGACAAAGGTCCACCACCGCAGGGCGCGTTCGCTGCGCAGCAGGACCGCCACGGCCGCGCCGAGGAGCGGGCTGAAAATCAGGAGGCTGAGCAGGGGGAGGTGTTCCGAGGGTTGGGGCATGAGGTTGCGTCTGGACGTTAGAACGCAAAGAGGAAAACGAGGAGCAACAGGGCGGCTACGGCAACGGCGAATGTCAGACTCTCCTGCATTCGCCCCCGCTGCGCGCCCCGCAACCGGGAGCCCAACGCGCGCACCGTGCGGGCGAAGCCGTCCACCGCTCCATCGATGATCCGGTTGTCGAACTGGGTCGCCGAGCGCGCCGATTTCATCAGCGGCAGCAAGCCTGCGACCCGATACAGTTCCCCGACTGCGGTATCCACCAGTTGGACCGGTCCCCGCGCCAGCCAGCGGAAAGCGCGTCCGGCCTTCCGGTAAAACCAGTCGAGGTCCAGACTGATCGTCGCTTCCGGTTCGAGCTTCTTTTTCAGCAGGCAAAAGCCGACCGCGGTCGCGAGGAGAATCTGAAGCGTCTCGGAAATGTGATAGGAGGTGTACGGATGATAGGCCACCGGGTACGGGAGCAGGTGGTACAAATAGGGTGGGTAGCAGCCAATGAAGATGCACAACCCCGCCGCGACCGTCATGGCCACCGTCATGTTCCACGGTGGATCCTTGGCCCGGTCCCCGGTGGCCTGGTCATAGCGCGCTTTTCCGAACCAGATGAAATACGGCACCTTCAGCCCCGTGTGCAGGAACGTGCCGGCCGAGGCCAGGTTCAACAGGAATCCGACCCAGAGGAGGTGTTCATCGAAACCGGCCTGCACGATCATGGATTTGCTGACGAAGCCGCTGGTCAATGGGAACGCGGAAATGGACAGGCCGCCGATCAGCGTGAAGAAGAAGGTCAACGGCATCTTCTTGAACAGCGCTCCGAGGGCGGTGAATTTGCTCTGGCCGGTCATGTGCAACACCGTCCCGCAACCCATGAACAAAAGCCCTTTATAGAGAATGTGAGCGAAGGCGTGGGCGCAGGCGCCATTGATGGCCATCTGGGTGCCGATGCCCACGGCCGCCACCATGTAGCCGACCTGGCTGATGATGTGATAGGCCAGCAACCGGCGGCAGTCATTTTCCAGCACGGCATAGACCACGCCGTACAACGCCATGATCACACCGAGCGGCACGAGGATGTGCATGCCGGCAAACCCGCGGCACAGCGCATACACCGCGGTTTTCGTCGTAAAGGCGCAGAGGAAGACGGATCCGTTGAAGGTGCCTTCACCGTATGCATCCGGCAGCCACGCGTGGAGCGGCGGCACGGCGGCGTTGAGGATGAAGCCGGACATCACCAGCCAGGTCGCGAGGCTGGGGTGCTGAACGTCAAACGCGGTGAACTCCCAAGTGTTCCCCGGGGTCGTCGCATGGATGACGATCCCCGCCAGCAGAGCCAGGCCGCCGGCGGTGTGAACCAGCAGATAGCGGTATCCTGCCGCCAGGGATTCCGGGCGCCGGCGGAACCAAATGAGAAACACCGATGAGAACGCCATGAGTTCCCAGAACAGGAACAGCGTCAGCAAATCCCCGGCGTAGATGGCCCCGAGAGCGCCGCCTGCGTACAACCACGCCGCCGTATGCTGGCTGCTCTCCTTGACGTGCAGTCCGTAGAGCGTTCCGACGATGCACATCAACGCCATGATGTAACCGAACACGGTGCTCAACCCATCCACGCGGCCGAACACCAGGTTCCACTGGAGAAAATGCACCACGCCAAAGGTGCCTTTGGACAGCGTAAGCACCCGCACGAACGCCAGGATGGGGACAGCCAGCAAATACCCTTGCCGCAAGCGCGCGGGCACCAAGGGCAGCAGCAGCGCCCCCAGAATCAACACGAGGGCCGGATGGATCCAGAAATCACTCATCGTAGTAGTCCTCCCGTGTCATGACCCCGCTGTGGCCGAACCATTTCGAAAGCAGAATGATCGCCACGCAGCCGATGAACCCGAACAGAGTCCAAAACCCCGGCACCGCTTCGATCGCCGTGTGGGCGTGCTCCTTGTTGACGATCGCCGGCACCGCATCCAACAGGTCCACGACGATCAACGCGATGAGGCTGGTCCGCAGCAGACGGCGCTCGGGGCTTCGCAGGGAGCTGATGAGTTGACTCACTTTCATGGCACGACGGCACGGGCAAATTGCATGAAGAAATCCGGATACAGGCCGATGGCCACGGAAATGATGGCCGTGATGCTGAGCGGGACCACCATCGTCCAAGGCGCTTCGTGATAGTGGTGCTGCGCATCCGCCGCCGAAGGCTTGCCGAAGAAGGCGCTATAGACCACCGGCGCGAAATAGGCGGCATTCAACAGAGTGCTCGCGAGCAACACGACGACGATCCCCAGCGACCGCGCATCCAGAGCGCCCAACAGCAGGTACCATTTCGTGACGAACCCGGCGACGGGCGGCGCTCCGATCATGCTCAACGACGCGATGGCAAAGGCCCCGAACGTGTACGGCATCGCCCGCCCCAGTCCGCTCATTTCGGAAATGTTCTTCTTGTGCGTGGCCACATAGATCGCCCCGGCACAAAAGAACAGGGTGATCTTGGAGAAGGCGTGGTTCGCGATATGAATCAGTCCGCCCTCGATTGCGGTCGGCTTCAAAAGCGCCGCGCCCAGGATGATGTAAGACAACTGGCTCACGGTGGAATACGCCAGCCGGGCTTTCAGATTGTCCTTGCTCAAGGCCACAATCGAAGCGAGCAGGATGGTGAACGAAACGAAATACGCCGTGGGCAACCCCAGGTTCAGTGCATCCATCCGCTCCACCCCGAACACGTAAAGCATCACCCGCACGGTCGAGAAGACGCCGACCTTCACCACGGCCACGGCGTGCAGCAGCGCGCTGACCGGGGTCGGGGCAACCATCGCGCTGGGCAGCCAACTGTGCAGCGGCATGATGCCGTTCTTGGCGAAGCCCAGCACGCAGGCCGCATACAAGGCGGTCACCACCCACCGATGCACGTCCGGGGGCAGGATCCCCGTCCGCGCGTTGTCGGCGAAATCGAGGTTGCCCGTCAACACGTAGATCAGCACCATCGAAGGGAGGATCAGACCTTTGGCCGTGGCGGTGAGATAGGTTAGATATTTCCTCCCGCCTTCGTAACTCTCCTCGTCCTGGTGGTGAGCGACCAGCGGATACGTGCAGACGCTGACGATTTCATAGAAGAGATAAAGCGTGAGCAGGTTGTCCGCGAAGGCACATCCAATGGCGCCGAACAGCGCGAGGGCGAAACACGCACTGAAGCGCGTCTGCGCGTGCTCCTTGAGCCCCCGCATGTACCCCGCCGAATAGAAGACCGTGAGCACCCACAGGAACGACGCCGAGACCGCGAAAATCATCGACATCGCATCGGCTCGCAGCGACACGCTCAACCCCGGCAGCAACTGAAACAGTGTAAAGTGCAGCGTTTTCCCGGCGCGCACGTCGGGAACCATGAAGGCGACCAGCGAGAAGAGCGTCAGGGCCGCAACGAAGGAGAAGGTCTCCCGCAGGTTCGGCCGCCGGCCGCTCGCGATGACCAGCCCGGCGCCGACGAGCGGTGCCAGCACCGCCAACAACAGCCGGATGTCTTGAGGTGGAGGTGTTGCCATCGGCCTATCCCTTCAATTCGGACAAGTCGCTGGTGTCCACCGAGCGGTAGTTCCGGTACACGGCGATCACGATGCTCAAAGCGATGGCCACCTCGGCCGCCGCCAATCCCATGATGAACAGGACGACGATCTGCCCGACGGCCGGATCGGGCGCCAGAAAGCGATTCAGGGCCATGAAGTTCAGCGACGCCGACGAAAAGATCAGTTCGCCTGCGATCAGCATGCCAATCAACGTGCGGCGTCGGAGCAAACCGTAAATGCCCAGCGCGAGCAGAAACGCCGCGACGATCAGATACACGTCGGGCCGGTCGTAAAAGCGGGCAAGATTCATGGCTTGGTCCTTCCGCTGCGAGCTATCACCAGCGCGCCAAGAATGGCCACCAGCAACACCAGCGAGATGAGTTCAAAGGCCAGACTGTAAGTCGTGAGCAGCGAGATGCCGATGGCCTTGACGGAGGCGTCGCCAGGCGGCGCCGGCGGGGCGGGCCAGGGTCCCGAAAGACCCAGGCGGGACACCGCATAGAAAACCACCCCCGCCAACAGCACGGCACTGACCATCCAGACCAAGTCACGCGCGCGACCCTCGCGGGATACGTTTTCCTCCGGCTCGGCCAGCATGACCGCGAAGATGATGGTCACACAGACCGCGCCCACATAGATCAGAATCTCCATGAGGGCCAGGAACGGGCTGTGCAGAAAGTAGTAAAGGCCGGCCAGACCGATGCAGCAAAGCGCCAGACCGCACACGCTGCGGATAATGCGGACGGTGAATACGGCGAGCAGGCCGCCGGCGACGGTCGTCGCCACGCAGACGCAGAAGATGATAAAGGCCAGGATGCCGGCGCCGGGAAAGGGGTTCATTTGTTCTCGGTTTGCAGCCGCTTCAACAAATCCAGGTAGTAGGCCTCCCGGCTGGTCCCCGCGAGGTTGTAGTTCCGGCTGAATTTCAGCGCGTCGGTCGGACAGACCTCCACGCACGATCCGCACAAACTGCACTTGGTGAAATCGACTTTGAAATCGGTGGCGGACTTGCGCTTCTCGCCGTCCCGCTTGACGCCCTCGACCGCGATGCAATCGCTGGGGCAGGCCTTTTCACAGGACTTGCAGGCAATGCAGAGCGACAGGCCGGTCGCCGGATCGCGCACGAGTTCGATGTGGCCACGGTAGCGGCCGGTCATTTTCAGCGACGCATGCGGATATTGAACCGTCACGTTCGGCTTGAAAAACTGCCGGATCGTCACGCCCATGCCGGTCACCAGGCTCATGAACCCACGAATGACTTCTCCAATGGGGGATTTCATGTTCAGAAGAGCTTTAGCATGATACTCGACAGGACGAGCGTGAAGAGCGACACCGGAATCAGAATCTTCCAGGAAAGGTTCAGCAGCCCGTAAAACTGCGTGCGCGGGAACGTCCAGCGGATCCAGATCACGGAGAAGACCAGGAAGTACATCTTGAGCAGGAACCACCACGGTCCGGACCACACGCCGATGGGACTTTGCCAGCCACCCAGGAAGAGCACGGTGGCCACCGAGCAACCCACCACGATGTTGGCGTACTCCGCCATGAAGAAGACCCCGAAACCCATGCCGGCGTATTCAGTGAAGGCACCCGCCACGAGTTCGCTCTCCGCCTCCGCCATGTCGAACGGGGCGCGGTTGGTCTCCGCCAACATGCAAATATAGAAGATCACAAACGTGACGGGCATGAGCGGATTCGCCGTGAGCTTGAAAAGATTCCAGTGCCAGAACCAACCGGCCTGCTGGCGAACGATCTGGTTCAAATCCATGGTCCCCGTCACCATCAACAGCGTGATCACGACCAGGAGCATCGGAATTTCGTAGGCCACGTCCTGCGAAACCACGCGCGCGGCGGAGATCACCGCGTACTTGTTCCGCGACGCCCAACCGCCAAGCATGATCGCCATCACGTTGATGGATCCAAAGGCAAAGACCATCACCAGTCCGATGTTAATGTTCCGGGCCACGAGCGTCTCCCCAAACGGGATGACGGCCAGACACATGAGCGCCGGCGACATGACGAGGACCGGAGCCAGGCGGAACAGGATGGCATCGCTGGTGGGCGGCACGATCACCTGCTTGGACAGCAGCTTGAGGGCGTCCGCGATCGGTTGCAGCAGACCCGCAAATCCGACCTCGGTCGGGCCGGGCCGGCGCTGAAAACGCGCGGCGCCTTTGCGCTCCACCCAGACCAGATACGCGGCATTGAAGCCCACGAAGGCCATGATGCCGGCGAGGAACAACAACAGTCTGATGGGTTCGGAGATGTTCACGCTCAAGCAGTCCCCTACCGGTCAATATCCGGAATCACCAAGTCCAGGCTCCCCATCAAGGCCAGGGCGTCCGGGAGCATCATCCCCTGACTGGCTTCTTCGTACAGGCTGAGATTGGAGAACGACGGCGCCCGCAGTTTGACCCGGTAGGGAATATCCTTGTTGTCGCTCACGATCCGGACCGCGAACCGGCCGCGGGCGGCCTCCACGGCATAGCAATAGTCGCCGGGCGGCAGCTTGATGACGCGCGGCACTTTTTCGGCCATGACCGGACCCTCGGGGAGCTGGTCGAGCGCCTGGTCGATGATGCGCAGGCTCTGGACAATTTCCTCCATGCGCACTAGGTAGCGGGCCATGCAGTCACCCTCGGGGTACACCGGAATGTCGAACTGGAATTCCGGATAGACCGAGTAGGGTTCGATTCGCCGGACGTCATAAGCCACGCCGGAGCCGCGAATCACCGGGCCGGTGGCGCCGTACTTCCGGCACATTTCCGCGCTGATCGGACCGATGCTCTCGAGGCGTTTGCGCAGAATGATATTGTCGGTGACCAGCGCCCGGTACATGTCCAGCCGCGGACGCATGTAAGCCGTGAAATCGCGCGTGCCTTTGAGGAAGTCGGCATCAACGTCGTTGTAGAGCCCGCCGAAGCGGTAATAACAATACGTCAGCCGCGAACCGGTGATCCCTTCGAGCAAATCGAGGATCTTTTCGCGGTCGTCGAACGCATAGAGCAGCGGAGTAAATCCACCCAGATCGAGCAAAAACGCGCCGAACCAGACCAGGTGGCTGGAGATGCGATTCAGTTCGGAGGTGATAACCCGGACATACTCCGCCCGCGGCGGCACCGTGATCCGCGCGGCCCGTTCGACCGCCCCCACGAAGGCATGCGTGTAATGCATGGCCGAGAGGTAATCGATCCGGCTCGTGTTCGGGAGAAACTGGGCGTAAGTGCGGTTCTCGCCCATCTTCTCGTGCATCCGATGGATGTAGCCGGGCACCGGTTCCGCCCGCGCGATGTACTCGCCGTCCATCGTCAGCTTCACCCGGAGCACGCCGTGCGTGGCGGGATGCTGCGGCCCCAGGTTCAGGACGAACGTCTCGTCGGACATCTTCTCGTGCGGGATGAAGGACGGGATGCTCACGCGACGAAATCTTTCCGGAGCGGATGGTAGTCGGCGTCCTCGGGCAGGAGGAACGGACTCAGATCCGGGTGCCCTACGAACTGAATGCCAAAGAAATCGTGGGTCTCGCGCTCGTGCCAGTTCGCGCCTGGGAACACGGTCGAAATTGTGGCCACTTCCGGAGTCTGGCGCGGCAGGCGGCACCGGACCGCCACGCGCCACGAAGCCGAAGGATGGAAGTAATCGTAAACCACCTCCATCTGCTCCTGTGCCAGCCAGTCCACGCCGGTGACCGCGTCCAGACCGAAACCCGCTTCGTCCAGCAGCCGGGCCGCCTCCACAACCTTGTCTGGCGGTACGATGGCGTCGAGGTGGTATCCCTTGGCCGCGTAATCCACCAGACGACAACCGTTCGTGACCGCGGGCGCGGGCGCAAGGGCGACGGCGGGCGCGGCCGGAGATTCAGCCGGCGCGGGGCCTTCTGATGACGCGGGCGAGGCTTCCGGCGGACACAACCGGGACAAGCGCGCAATGAGTTCCTCGAGCGACACGCTCATTGCGGATCCACCCTCGGCCAGCGGCGCTTGCCGGTGATTTTTTCTTCCAACGCCAGAATGCCTTCGATCAACGCCTCGGGACGCGGCGGACACCCGGGTATGAAAACGTCAACGGGGAAAAGTTTCTCCACGCCTTCGACCACCGCGTACTGGCCCGGAAAACAGAACGGGCCGCCGGAAATCGCGCAGTTGCCCATGGCGATGACCCACTTGGGCTCGAGCATCTGGTCGTAGAGCGTCTTGACCGCCGGGGCCATCTTCTTGTTGATGGTGCCAGCAACAATCATCACGTCCGCCTGGCGCGGCGAAGGCCGGAAAACCTCGGCGCCGAAGCGCGAGAGGTCGAACCGCGAAGCACCCGCGGCCATCATTTCAATGGCACAGCACGCCAGGCCGAAGGTCAGCGGCCAGAGCGAATTCGCCCGGCCAAGCGCCAGGAGATCGTCCAGCACGGCGAACTTCACGATCTGCGAGCACTCTTTTACGAGCCCGGCGGGGACTTCTTGCGATTCCATTCGAAGATTCCTTTCTTCCAGGCATAGACGATCACCAGCGACAGGATGCCCACGAAAATGAGCAACTCCACCAGATCGCGATACGGGAAGGCCCGGTTGTACACCAGCGCCACCGGGATCAGGTAAAGCACGTCCACTGCGAAGGCCACGAATACCAGCGCGTATAGGTAGTACACCGCGCTGTAGCGGATCCAGGCGTCCCCGATCGGTGCCATGCCACACTCGATGAACTGGCCGGTCTTGTTCGCGGACTGGCGGGTCTTGCGTGCCGACAACAGATGGACGAGGACAAACGGGCCCAGGGCGAAAACCAATCCGCCCAGACAGAAGGCACAGACGTAGATGAGGTCACCCAGCGAAGTCTCGTTCATATTCACCACAAGCTCACCGGAGCCATGAGCTTTGAATGTTCGCGCTTCGATGGCAAGTGCAATTCATGGGCAACATCACTACTCACGAGTCGGGGTCATCGAAAGCGCGGGTGCCGGCCGGCCGGCCGCGGGGTGGCCGGGGCGGGCGCTTCACGGCTTTTCGCCCGGCTGTCCAGGGTTGCCCAGCAGGCCGCGCACCTTTTCGAGCAGCAACGGGAACTCGACCGGCTTCTCCAGGAAATCGGTCACCGGCAGCCATTGGGGGTCGATGTCCTTGCTGCTGAAACCCAGCGGGAACTGCTGGTTGACCGCGGTGAGCAGCAGGATGGGCAGGCTCCCGAATTGCCGGCGCAACTCGCGCGCGAGCTTGAAACCGCCGCTCGGATCCTCGGGGAACATCACGTCCAGCAAAATGCCATCCGGCCGCCGCTCCGCCACGGCCGCGAGCGCGCGCTCCGGGGTGCTGGCCACTTTCACTTCGTACCCGGCGGTCTGGCACACGGTCGCGACCGATTCGGCAAACTCCGGGTCGTCGTCGATGATTATCACATAAGCCATAAAATTCCGTTCTTCGTTTGCTGGTTTCCCACCGCTACGCCGGCAACGCACCGGGAAGGGTCACGGCGAACCGCGTCCCCCAGCCGGGCGCGCTCTGGACTTCGACCGCCAGTTGCGCCTCCTGGGCGACGTGGCGGACGATGGCCAGGCCCAGGCCGGTGGACATCCGGTTGTGCTGCACCGCCTCCTCGGTCCGGTAATAGTCGTCGAAAATGCGCGCCAGCTTCGCCGCGGGAATTCCGATGCCGTGGTCGCGCACCACGAGCGTCGCCTGGCCGGGCGGTTCGGCCCGGCAGGTCACCTGCACCTTGCCGTGGTCGTGCGAATACGTCACGGCGTTCACCAGCAGATTGTCGAGCAGCATCGTCAGGTGATCCTCGGCGCCGTGGACCTTGACCGGCGCGACTGCTTTCTCGAGGCGGATGCCGCGCTGCCGGGCCGCGGGTTCCACGCGGGCGAGGGCGGCGTCGATCAAGGCCGCCAGGTCGAGGTCCGTTTTGGGCGGCGCCCCCTGCCCACGCGAGCGCAGATTGGCCAGTTGGAGCATCTCCTGAATCTGCCGGGAAAGCGCCGCACAGCGCGTCGAGATTTTCTCCACCACGCCGCGGGCGGTGTCCGGCAACGGCCCGCAATAGCCGCCGAGCAGCAGTTGGGCCTGGGCGTGGATCGCCGCGAACGGCGCCTTCAACTGGTGCGTCGTTTGCAGCATGTGCTTGGCGCGCTCCTCGCTGCTGGCCTTCAACCGCAGATTCGTCAGCGCCAGGTCGCGCTCGCGCTGCAACAGCGTGCCCGCGAGATGGGAGACCAGGTACCAGATCACCACCCAGATCAGCAGCATCGAGCCCACGCTGAAGCCGCGCGGCACACACACGCCCGCCGCCCTGGCCATGCCGTGGCTGGTCAACACGCAGGTCGGTTCCACCACGCCGCGCGATTCGAGCGCGAGGCAACCCACGTAAAACCCCGCCGCGAGCCCGGCCACGAGCAGGCTCTCGCGCGGCGAAAAAACGATGCAGGCCAGGATGACGTGGAAAAGGTACATGAACGGCGCGGTCGGCAATTCGCTGCCCAGCCAGTGAATCACCGCGGTCAGGACCAGCAGATCAGTCACGATCTGGCACCAGAGCTGCACTTTGACCGGCACGTTCCAACGCGCCCTGCCCGCCGTCGAGGCCAGCCGGGCAAACAGCAGGTTCGTCGCGACCAATACCGCCGCCGCCGCCAGCGGCCAAAGCGGGCGGATGGTGAGGCCGAGCGGCGCGTTCAGGCTCGGGAAAAAGCCGGCCAACCCCGCGATCGCCAGGACCGAAACCACGATCCAGCGCAGGCGGCCGAACCAGACCGCGTTCCGCCACAGCAACGGCTCGATCCACGCCCGCTCCTGCTCCGACGGCAACCGCTCGCGCTCCGGGTGCGGCGCACCCACCGGCAGCCGGTAGGTGGCGACCGCCGCGGCGCTGGCCTGCTGGTCGGCAACGGGATCCATGCGCGCTAGTCCACTTGCCAGGTCGTGCCGGCGTTGAACAGCTTCCGCAGATCGCCGCGCCCGCGCCGCTTGATCGAGTCCTGGATCTGGCCGATCAGCAGTTCGTTGTACGTCGGGCGTTGCACGTCGCGGAACACGCCCAGCGCGGTCGGGAAGGCCGGCGGCATGAGCGCGGCCAGCAGGCTGGCGAGGGCTGGCGAGTCCGCCTGCGCGTTGTGGCGCAAAATGCCCTCCGGTTCGGGATCGTCCGGATTTACGTCCACCACGACCGGCTCCATGTCGCGCACGGCGATTCCTTTGCTGCCGCCCAGGCCGAAGCGGATGGGCTTGCCGTGTTCGAGCAGGAGGCGGCTTTGCTCCGCCTCGGCGCGCGACGCCACGTTCTCGAACGCGCCTTCGTTGAACACGCGGCAGTTCTGCAGAATCTCCACGAACGCCGCCCCGCGATGCCGCGCCGCCGCCTCGAGGATGCGCGCGAGGTGGGGCGGGTCGGCGTAAATCGTCCGGGCCACAAAGGTCGCCTGCGCCGCCAGCGCCAGGCCGAGCGGCGAGATCGGTTGCTCGATCGTCCCGAGCGGACTCGATTTGGTCTTCAGGCCGAAATCGGACGTGGGCGAGTACTGGCCTTTGGTCAGGCCGTAAATCCGGTTGTTGAAGAGCAGGATTCTGAGATCCACGTTGCGCCGCAGGCAGTGGATCAGGTGGTTCGTCCCGATCGAAAGACTGTCGCCGTCTCCGGTGACGACCCACACCGAGAGGTCCGGGTTGGCGCACTTCACGCCCGTGGCGACGGCGGGTGCGCGTCCGTGAATGGTGTGAAACCCGTAGGTGTTCACGTAGTACGGGAACCGGGAGGAACAGCCGATGCCGGAGACGAAGACCGTGTTCTCGCGCGGCGAGCCCACGGTCGCCAGCACCTTTTGCACTTGCGCGAGAATGGAATAATCGCCGCAGCCGGGACACCAGCGGATCTCCTGCGTGGTTTGAAAATCCCGGCGGGTGAGCTGGCGCAGACAATCCTCGGCGCTGGTCTCCGGCCGGTCGGGTAAAACTGGGGTCGGGTTACTCATGTTTCAAGGTCTCCTCGATGGCCTGGCGAAGTTCCCGAATCAGGAAGGGTCGTCCTTCGACTTTCGTCAGGGGTCGGATCGGAACGGAGAATTGGCTGCGCAGGTAGGCGCTCAACTGGCCGGTGTTGTTTTCGGGCACGAGCACTTTGCGAAACGCGCGCAACGCCGATTCCACGCCGCGGGGCAGCGGGTTCAAATGCCGCAGGTGCAAATGCGAAACCGCCCGGCCTTCGGCCTGGGCCTGCCTCACCGCCGCGGCGATCGCGCCGTAAGTACTGCCCCAGCCCACCATGAGCAGGTCGCCGCTCGGCGCGCCCTCCACCTTTGCGGGCGGGATGTCATCGGCAATGCCGGCGATCTTGCGCGCCCGCTGCTCCACCATGCGGCGGTGATTCGCCGCGTCGTAGGTCACGACCCCGGTGACATCTTCCTTTTCGAGGCCGCCAATGCGGTGTTCGAGCCCGGGCGTGCCGGGAATGGCCCAAGGCCGGGCGAGCGTTTTCGCGTCGCGGCGGTACGGCGCGAAGTTGGGCGTGTCCTTGGTAGGCGCCGCCACGCGCAGGTCGGGCAAGCGGTCCGGGTCGGGAATCGCCAGCGCTTCGGCGCTGTTGGCCAGGAAGCTGTCGGACAACAAAATCACCGGCGTCATGTAACGCGTGGCCAGGCGCACCGCCTCGAACGCCATCGGAAAACAATCCGCCGGCGTGGCCGCGGCGAGCACCACCAGCGGCGCCTCGCCGTGCCGGCCGTACAAGGCCATGTTCAAATCCGCCTGCTCGGTCTTGGTGGGCATGCCGGTGCTGGGGCCGGCGCGCTGCACGTTGATCGCCACCAGCGGCAGCTCGGTCATGACCGCCAGCCCGAGCGCCTCCGTCTTCAACGCCAGGCCCGGCCCGCTGGTGCCGGTGGCACCCACCGCGCCGGCGAACGACGCCCCGATGGCGGCGCAGCACGCGGCGATTTCGTCCTCGCATTGGATCACGCGGACATCGAATTCCTTGTGGCGCGCCAGCTCGTGCAAGACTTCGCTGGCGGGAGTGATCGGGTAACTGGCGTACACCAGACAGCGCTCCACCTGGTGCGCGGCGGCGATGCAGCCCAAGGCCAGCGCTTCGTTGCCGGTGACCCGGCGGTAGCGGCCTTTGGGGAGCTGCGCCGGCGCCACGTGGTAATGCACGCGGAACAACTCGGTGGTGTTGGCGAAATTGTACCCGGCGCGCAGGCTGGCGCCGTTGGCGGCCATCACTTCCGGTGTCTTGCGAAATTTGGTCATCAACCACTCGAGCACCGGCTGCACGCGGCGGTCGTAAAGCCAGAGCACGATGCCCAGCGCGAAGAAGTTTTTGCAGCGCGCCCGCTGGCTCCCCGAAAGCCCGCTGGGCCGCGTGGCCTCCTCGTTCAATTGCGTGATGGCCACGGGAATGACCCGGTAACCCGCCAGCGAGCCGTCTTCGAGCGGGTTTGCGGGGTAGCGCGCCTTGGCGAGGTTCGCGGGCGCGAATTCGTCCTGGTTGACGATGATGATGCCGCCCGGCTGCACGTCCGGCAGGCTGACCTTGAGCGCGGCGGGGTTCATCGCCACCAGCACGAACGGGCTGTCGCCGGGCGTGCTGATCTCCTCGTCGCCGAAGTTCAACTGGTACCCGCTGACGCCGGCCAGCGTGCCCACCGGCGCGCGAATCTCGGAGGGAAAATCGGGAATGCTCCGGATGGCGTTGCCCATCAACGAAGCGATGTCCGCAAACTGGCTGCCCACCAGTTGCATTCCATCGCCTGAATCGCCGGCGAAGCGCACCGTTGCCTGCTGAACTTCCACGAACTGTTTCCCGTTCGTCGGACATGTATCCATATTCAAATCCCGTCTGTTCCGCTCTGCATCTCTGCCTGCCCCGATCCTGCGCCCCACCTCCGCTTATGGCCGGCGGTCGGGACGAACCGCGGTCGGGCCGTGGGTTGCTTTCCGGCCCGCCGTTGACCCCTTGGCCGAGGATACCCGCCGAGCCTGGGCAGCCCCCTGCCAGCGGGGGCCGATGATTTCCGCCAGGGTCGTTTCCGCCAGCTTGCGTCGGATGCGGCCGCCGATATCCAACCAAAAATCGTGCGTCGGACAGGTGTTGTCGCTCGTGCAATCGTCCAACGCGAGCAGGCAGGGCCCCAGCCACTCCTTGCCCTCCACGGCCTCGACGATTTGCAGCAACGAAATGTCCACCGGGCGGCGGGCCAGCGAAATGCCGCCCTTGTGGCCGCGCTTTGCGGCTACCAAGCCTTTGCGCGCCAGCGAATTGACGATCTTCGCGAGGTAGGGCCTCGGCAGGCGGGTGCGGCCGGCGATCTCCGCAATGAGACCGCACTGGCCCGGTGACTCATTGAGGCAACCGAGCGCCTTGATGGCATATCCCGTCGTTTGCGAGAGGCACAACATAGTTCGCACAAGCGCAGCTTGTGACCTCAGGCTGGCAAACAGGACGTTAATGTCAACAATAAAGATGACACGGACATCATCTTGCTCGGGTTTTGCGCCGCAGTCCGGTGACGCGACCGGTCACTTCGTCGTTCGTTGACCTCGGCTCGAGCAGAGTTGTCCCCTTCGATTGCGCGGGGGGTGGGGCCCCGGATGGTACCGCCAGGCGCCAAGCCGAGCGGCCCTGGCGCCGGCGTGACACCATCGCGCGGCGGGTTACTCCGTCTTGTCCGTGCCGGCGGTTTCGGGCAACTCCGGCGGGGGTTCGCCGGTGAGCCGTACGACCCGGTTCGTGTAACGGTTCAGGTGGCCTGTCGCCATGTTGTAAGCCTCCTGCGCCTTCTCCAATCCCTTGCCAACCTCCTCGAATTTCTTCTGGAAAAATCCAAAGCTCTTCTGCGCCTGCCGGATTTGGTCGAGCGTCAGCTCCACGCCCTTCGCGAACTCGTACTGGCTGATGCTCATCGCCACCGCACGCAAGGTAATGGCCAGGGTGTTGGGCGAGATCGGGAAAACCTTCAGCTTGTGGACCGCCTCGCACAACTCGCCGTTGCGGATCACCTCGAAGTAAAGGGTCTCGCTGGGCAGGAACATCAACGCCAGGTCGGTCGTGCCGTGCTCGGGATGGATGTACTTTTCGGCGATCGACCGGGCCTGCGCTTTGATGGTGATGGCGAGTTGCTCCCGCGCCGCCTTCAACGCTTCGGGATCGCTGGTCTCGAACAGCGGCAGCACCTGCTCGCGGTTGAACTTGCTGTCGATCGGCAGGAGGAACTTTGGAAATCTCACCACCGCGTCCACCGCCTCCTTCGAGCCGGGCACGATGCTGACCTGCTCGGCAAAGGCGCTTGCCGGCAGGAAATCCGCCAGCAGCCGGCCCAATTCGGCCTCGCCGAACTTTCCGCGCAGGTGAGGCAGCTTGAGCAGGTTGTTCAGTTCATTGATCGACTGGCCAACCTGACCGACGCTGCGGAGTTGTTCCTCCGCCGCCTTGAGGTGCTCCTGGACTTTCTGAAAATGCGCGAAGCCTTCCTGGATGTTTTTCTCGAGCTTCGCCTGCACCTGGTCGCTGATCGTGCCGAGCCTCGCGTCCACGTTCACGCGGATCCCTTCGAGGCTCTGTGCGGTCCTTTGTTCCAGCGCCTCGAAGCGTTGCTGCAAGAGCTTGGTAGAACTCTCCAAACTCTGGGTCAGTTCCGTGCGAGCGTGGCGGGCAGCCTGGCTCTGCGACTCGGCGACCTGGTCGAACTTGGTCTCCAGCTTGGCGGAAAGCTGTTGCAAACCTTGGGTGAGTTCGGCGCGAGTTTCGGTAAGACGTTGCGACTGCTCGTTACGGCCTTCGCCGAACTGGCGATCCACCGTTTCGCGCACGGTGTTGAGGCCTTGCTGCAAACGCTCCGTAAAGTCGGTGCGCAGATCGCCTTTCACCTCCGTGAGCCGCGCGACCAGGTCGGCATTGGCCTTGGCCAGCGAATCCGTGAGTTCGCCCAGCCGGCGAAGCAACTCCTCACCGCGACCGCTCCGCGACTGTCGCGCCAGCAGCCAGGCCAGCGCCACGAAGCCGAGCAAGTTTACGCCGAGGAGGACGCCGATTTGCCATCCGCTCATGCCGGGCATCGTGCTCGGGCATTCGCTCCTGCCAAGGAAAAAGTGGCGTGCGCACGCGGGCCGCAGCAGCCAAAACGAGCGCTGGCCAAGGCGTTCGGGTCGGAGGGATGGTGTGCCGCGAGCAACCCGCCGCGCGGACGTGCGGCGCCGCCCCGAACCTGTGCCTGGTTCAGTTCCACACCCGCGTCCGCACTGGCCGCGGACCTCCGGCCAGCAAGGATCCAGCAAGGATGATCGAAGGCAGGCCGGGTGGGGCGAGACTCCAGTCGATCCCTGCCGTTTCCACCGCTGAGGCGCCGAGGCGCGGAGTCGGGATTTGGAACTCAGGAAAGCCGGAAACCTCCGACCCCAGTTCCTGAGTTCCTCATTGGGCCTCTGCCTCTCCGTGGCAGGTTGTGGGTGGGGCGAGACTCCGTCGAGCTCTGGATTCCCCACCACGGAGGCACCGAGGCGCGAAGTCGGGGTTGGGAACCCAGCGAGGCCGGAAGCCAAGCACCGTGGCCGCCGAATTCCTGCGTTCCTGA